>NZ_PYNX01000028.1:0-34589 GCF_003026755.1 Photobacterium sp. GB-50 | reverse complement strand
TTTTAGTTGTGATAACTATCACTTAAATGAATTTTTTATTCTATATGATGCCTCTCAACAAAACCTCCAAGTGAAGAGAGCAGATAATGAAAATTGATCTAACAACCTTAGTGACAGAAAGCCGAAATAAAGATAGTGAAAACATCGATATGCTATCAACGGTTGAGATGTTGAAAGTTATCAATCAAGAAGACAAGAAAGTGGCACTTGCAGTAGAAGCTATTATTCCTGAAATTGCCAAGGTTGTTGATCTTATCGCTAATGCTTTCCAATCTGGTGGACGTTTGATTTATACCGGTGCGGGTACATCAGGTCGATTAGGTATTTTGGATGCCAGTGAATGTCCTCCTACATACGGTTCTAATCCCGATTTGGTGGTTGGTTTAATTGCTGGTGGTCATACAGCGATTTTAAAGGCGGTTGAAAATGCAGAAGATAATGTTGAATTAGGTGCAAGTGACTTACAACAGATTGGTTTTAATGAAAAAGATGTGCTTGTTGGCATTGCTGCAAGCGGACGTACGCCGTATGTCTTAGGTGCAATGAATTACGCAAAAAGTATCGGTGCAACCGTTGCTACCTTAAGTTGCAATGCGAATAGTCCAATGACGCAGATCGCAGATATTTCATTAACCCCCATTGTTGGGCCTGAAGTGGTAACGGGCTCTTCAAGAATGAAAGCCGGTACTGCACAGAAATTAGTACTAAATATGTTAACCACAGGGGCAATGATCCGTACTGGGAAAGTCTTTGGAAACTTAATGGTTGATGTTGAAGCAACCAACGCCAAACTTATCCAACGTCAAAAAAATATTGTAGTTGAAGCGACAGGGTGCAGTGAATTACAAGCAGCGGAGGCACTTGCGCAGTGTAATAACCATTGTAAAACCGCAATCCTTATGATTTTACTTGATATTGATGCTGAGTTGGCGACTGCAAAACTCGGTAAGCATCATGGCTTTATTCGTCATGCACTTTTAGACCAAAAATAATAAAACAATCGGTTATATCGAGGATCATAAGATGGCCAAAGTAACTGCTTCAATGATGCAAGAGATACTCACTGCAATCGGCGGTAACGAAAACGTTATTAAATGCGGTAATTGCATGACGCGATTACGTCTTACACTGCGAGATGACAGCTTAGCTGATCGTGACTCAATCAAACGTATTGCAGGCGTGATGGGGTTAGTTGAAAGTGACGATCAATTTCAGATTGTGTTAGGACCGGGCAAAGCACAAACTGCAGCTGAAATGATGAATAGTATGCTTGAGAACGAACAAGGTGAGGAGAAAACTTCTCCAAAACCACATTCCGACCTAAAAGATGTGGCTTCTGCACATAAACAGCAATTAAAGAAAAAACAAACCAGTGCAGCACAACGCTTTCTAAGCAAGTTTGCAACTATATTTACGCCTTTAATCCCCGGTTTCATTGCTGCAGGTTTATTACTCGGTATCGCGACCTTGCTGGAACAACTTTTTGTTATAGGGCAGGCCTCGCCTAATGCGCATTTACTTGATTTAATTGCGTATATGAAAGTTTTCAGTAAAGGTTTATTTAGCTTCTTAAGTATCCTTATTGGCTACAATGCGCAGCAAGCGTTTGGTGGTTCAGGGGTAAACGGTGCGATTTTAGCGTCACTGTTTGTACTTGGTTATAACCCAGATGCAACGTCTGGCATTTTCTCTGGAATGAACGACTTTTTCGGCAATGGTATCGATCCACGAGGCAATATTATAGGGGTTCTGATTGCTGCCATTATTGGTGCAGGCGTTGAGAAAAAAGTCCGCCAATATATTCCAGATAATTTAGATATGATTTTAACTTCTATGATCACCTTGTTGATTATGGGCGCTGTTACCTTTGTGATTATCATGCCAATTGGTGGTGAGCTATTTAAGGGTATGTCATGGTTATTTATCAACTTAAATGGTAATCCATTCGGTAGTGCGATCTTAGCCGGTTTATTCTTAATTTCAGTGATGTTTGGTATCCACCAAGGTTTTGTTCCGGTTTACTTTGCTCTTATGGACGCTCAAGGCTTTAACTCACTTTTCCCTATTTTAGCCATGGCGGGAGCAGGGCAAGTTGGTGCAGCACTGGCTTTATATGCAAAAGCGAAAAAAGAATCTTTGTTACGTCTGCAGGTAAAAGGGGCGATCATTCCGGGATTATTAGGTATCGGTGAGCCGCTTATCTATGGTGTGACATTACCGCGGGTTAAACCTTTTGTTACAGCATGTGTGGGGGGCTCTGCTGGTGGTTTCTTTATTGGGTTAGTATCGTATCTGGGATTACCGATTGGTTTAAATACAGTATTCGGTCCATCTGGTATTGTTGCTTTACCGTTAATGACCTCAAGTTCTGGTATCTTTGCTGGTATGGCTATTTTTACCATTGGTTTGCTGATCGCTTATATCGTAGGCTTTGTAGCAACATGGTTCTTTGGTACGAAAAATGTCGATTTAAGTTAATACTAAATCGTTATTGAGCCGTTGTTGAGAAAATGAAAATTTAATTCATAACGGATGTATTAATAAAAAGCGGAGCAAAAGGCTCCGCTTTGTCGTTTGTTACTCCAGAGAACGATATAGTTTGAAATAATAATATTATTGAGATATTTCTTTTAACTTATCGATAATGGGTTTTGACGTAATCATCATTGGCTGTGAATTCTCGAATCCCATTTTATTTTCTTTAACTGTGATTCTGGCTTTTGCCGCGATGAAGGCCATTATAAATGAAGCATTTTGTGCAAGCTGTTCTTTAAAGAAAGCTTCACCAAAATAGGTAAATTCAGAGGTGTTGGTACAACCAAATGATGGTTGGCTTGGATTGCTCGCGGTAATAACTAAAGTATGTAAATCTGCAATTTCATTAGCGAATTGTCCTGAGAAACACGATGAAACCACGACAACTTTCCACTTTATTTTTGACTCAACGAGGGACTTTTTAAGATCTTTAGGTGTTATTAACTCTTTGTGATGCGGCCAAAATTTAGAGTGTAAGCCTTTTTCAAAAGAACCATGTCCTGTCAGAAAAAGAAAAACAATATCTTCATTTTTGTCGATAGTGTTACCAATATTTTTTAATACATTATCAAGATTCGATAGTGTAGCCATCGGAGCTTCATTGATAGTTGATGAGTGATTAATCAATGTGACTGAGCGTCCTTTGGTATCAAATTTGTTATCAAATAACTGTTGTGCATATTTAACTTCTTTACTAAATACGTTCTGACTAGAGTCTGCCGCAAAACCTACAAAATATAAGTCTGTTTTATTTGGGCGTTGTGGTAACAATTTTGAAGTTTGCTGTTCAACTAAAGATGGTTGAGCTAGCAGAAGTTCCTTCGACGCACAGCCTGAAAGAATTGCGAAAGAAAGTGCGATAAGTATTAATTTAGGAACAGAAGTAATGGGCTGAATGGTTGCATTTAACATGTTCTTTATTGATCTTTTTAGTCATTGATAGTTCTTTATACAAAACTGAAGACTTAAATTAGAGCAATAAATACAGTTTATCGAGTGGCTTCACAACCTCATTTGTAATTTATTTATTTACATTGTAAGTATAAAAACTTTGTTAATTAAGGAGCTGAAAGAGTAGGTTTCACGATTATATTTTCTGTAAATAATGAATAAAAAAAGCCGCCATAGTTAGGTAGGGAACTATGGCGACAAAATGGTAATACCTAGGTAGTTAGTCGGATATTACCAATGTAGTAGCTATTTATTAAATCTTATTAGTAAAGGTACGGCTAATTACATCTTGTTGTTGTTCACGAGTCAGTGAGTTGAAACGCACTGCGTAACCAGAAACACGAATTGTTAGCTGTGGGTATTTCTCTGGGTGCTCAACAGCATCTAATAACATGTCACGGTTTAATACGTTCACGTTTAGGTGTTGACCACCTTCGATGCCATCTGTTGCGCCTGCTGCTTCGTGGTGGAAGTAACCATCCATTAGTGCTGCAAGGTTTTGTTTCTGTGTTTCTTCATCTTTACCTAATGCATTTGGCACGATAGAGAAGGTGTATGAGATACCGTCTTTCGCGTAAGCAAATGGGAGTTTAGATACAGATGTTAGTGATGCAACCGCACCGTTTTCATCACGACCGTGCATTGGGTTTGCACCTGGGCCAAATGGCATACCAGCACGACGACCACAAGGGGTATTACCTGTTTTCTTACCGTACACAACGTTTGATGTGATGGTTAAGATTGATTGTGTTGGAATTGCTTCACGGTACATGTGCATCTTCTGAATTTTCTTCATGAAGCGCTCAACAAGGTCGCAAGCGATATCATCAACACGTGGATCGTTGTTACCGAATTTAGGGTAGTCACCTTCGATGTTAAAATCGATTGCTACGCCATCTTCGTCACGTACTGGTGTTACTTTCGCAAATTTAATTGCTGATAATGAATCAGCAACAACAGAAAGACCTGCAATACCACATGCCATAGTACGGCGTACATCGCGATCCATTAATGCCATTAGTGATGCTTCGTAGCTGTAACGGTCGTGAGAGTAGTGGATGATGTTCAGTGCTGTCACGTATTGTGTTGCTAACCAATCTAACATTGAATCAAAGCGTGGCATTAGTGAATCAAAGTCTAATACTTCGTCTTCGATTTTCGCTACTTGTGGGCCAACTTGTGCTTTAGATTTTTCATCAATACCGCCGTTAATGGTGTATAGCAGACCTTTTGCAAGGTTAGCGCGTGCACCAAAGAACTGCATGTGTTTACCAACAACCTGTGGGCTTACACAACATGCGATTGCGTAGTCATCGTTGTTGAAATCAGGACGCATTAGATCATCGTTTTCGTATTGAACAGATGATGTTTCAATCGATACTTTCGCTGCGTACTTTTTAAAGGCAATAGGGAGTTGCTCAGACCAAAGAATAGTCATGTTTGGCTCTGGTGCAGGACCCATTGTGTGTAGTGTGTGTAGGTAACGGAATGTGCTCTTTGTTACTAAAGTACGACCGTCAACACCCATACCAGCCATTGCTTCTGTTGCCCAGATTGGGTCGCCAGAGAACAATGAATCGTACTCAGGTGTACGTAAGAAACGAACCATACGTAGCTTCATGATGAAGTGGTCGATCATCTCTTGCGCTTCTTGCTCGTTGATCAAGCCGTTTTGAATATCACGCTCGATAAATACATCAAGGAATGTTGATGTACGACCTAGTGACATTGCTGCGCCGTTTTGAGATTTAACCGCTGCTAGGTAGCCAAAGTAAGTGAACTGAATCGCTTCTTGTGCTGTGCGAGCAGGAGCAGACATATCGATGCCGTATTTCAAGCCCATTTGACGGATGTCTTCTAGTGCTTGAACTTGATCTGCTAACTCTTCACGTAGGCGAAGTGTTTTTTCTAGATCATGGCCTTGCTCTAGGAATGCTTGAGTTGACTTGTATTGTTCTTGCTTGTCAGCTTTTAGAAAATCAATACCGTATAGCGCTAGACGACGGTAGTCACCAATGATACGACCGCGACCGTAAGCATCTGGAAGACCTGTGATAATACCAGATTTACGACATGCTAGAATTTCTTTAGTGTATAGGTCGAAACATGCTTTGTTGTGTGTTTTACGGTAGTCAGTGAAGATTTTCTCTACACTTTCATCAAGCTTGCGACCGTATACTTCACATGAGTTTTTCACCATGCGAATACCACCGTTAGCGATGATTGAACGCTTAAGTGGTTTATCAGTTTGTAGACCTACGATTTTTTCTAGATCTTTGTTGATGTAGCCTGCATCGTGAGAAGTAATTGTTGATGGTAAATCAGTATCGAAATCAACCGGCGCGTGAGTGCGGCTTTCTTCTTTAATACCTTCTAGAACGGTATTCCATAGTGATGTTGTTGTTTCTGTAACATCAGCTAGGAAAGACTCATCCCCTTCATAAGGCGTGTAGTTAGTTTGGATGAAGTCACGAGTGTTAACTTCTTGCTGCCAGTTGCCCGCGCTAAAACCTTTCCACGCTTCTAACATTTCTGTAGTAGGGATTGTCATAATGTTTACCTCAATAGGTGATATATGCGAATGCGTTATGATGAAACTGACTCACCATAAACTTAAAATCTGATGTGTGTTGAGCACGATCGGCTGATTTAATTCACTGCTTTGGAAGCCTATTTTTTATTATTCAACAGTCGTCATTTCGCTGTCTTAACTGCTTCTTGGCTTGAGATAAATACTATGATTTATAAGGGTATGAGTAAAATGAATGGTTTTCATTTTTCAAATGCATTTAATGCATACATATGAATAATAAATGATGCATAAATAGATATATGTATTAATAAACAATGTGTTATACGTTTTTTTGTATCAATATGATGTTAGAAGCGTTTTGTTGTGTTTACGAACTTTAATTCAAAAAAAGTTTAGACTTATTACATCTTTCTATAATTAGGCCCTGATCCGCTTTCTGGTGGCGTCCAAGAAATGTTCTGAGAAGGATCTTTTATATCGCAGGCTTTGCATTGCAAACAGTTACTTGCATTGATTTGAAATTTCACTTGGTTATTTTCTTCAATAACTTCATAAACACCTGCAGGGCAGTAACGTTGGCTAGGTTCATCAAACGCTTTTAGATGTTGGCTTATTGGGATTTGAGCATCTTGTAATTGAAGATGACAAGGTTGATCGTCAGGATGGCTAATAGAAGCAAGATAGAGTGAAGAGGTTTTATCAAAGCTTAATTGGTTATCAGGTTTGGGGTAACTTATCTTGTTTGTTTTTGATATAGGCAGTAGGCAAGTATGATCTGGCACATTGTTATTAAGCTGCCATTTTGCACGACCACTAAATAGACTTTGCTCTAAATAGGTTGCAATAGCGCCACTCAGTTGACCGAATTTATGGATATTTGCAGTGGTATTTCTCGCTTGATGAAGTTCATCATACAGCCAGCTACTTTCAAAAAGAGCGTTATAGCAAGGCTCGGTATGGGAATGATCACGAATTAACTCACTGTATACCGCGCTTGCCGCTAACATGCCGGATTTCATCGCGGTGTGGCAGCCTTTTAATTTGTTCATATTCAGGGTACCAGCATCACAGCCTATTAATACACCGCCTTGGAATGACTGTTTGGGTAGGGAGGCTAAACCCCCTTTGGTAATCGCTCTTGCACCGTATTCAATTCGTTTTCCGTTTTGAAGAACTTGCGCAAATAGAGGGTGATGCTTTAGCCGTTGAAATTCATCAAACGGGCTAAGGTAAGGGTTACGGTAGTTTAAGTCGGTAATAAGCCCTACTGCGATATGGTTATCACCAAGGTGGTACATAAAAGCGCCACCCGTTGAACTTGATTCGCTTAGTGGCCACCCCAAACTATGGATCACTCTGCCTTGTTGATGCTGTTGCTTGGGAACCTGCCAAATTTCTTTTATCCCTAATGCGTAATGTTGCGGTTGTTTGTGCTTATCGAGCTTAAGTTGTTTTATTAGCGCTTTTCCTAAATGTCCTCGACTACCTTCGGCAAAAATAGTGTAACGCGCATTAATCAGCATACTGGGTTGATAGTTTTCTTTTTTGTGACCTTGTTTGTCTAATCCCATTGCTTTGGTTGTAATCCCCTTTACGGTGCTCATGTAAATGGGTAAATCGGCATTATCGCTTGTTACGCTGTCACTCCTTTGGTGTTCAAACTGTATTTTGTCAGCGCAAAAGCCTGGGTAGATTTCGACACCCAATAGCTCGGCTTGTTTTGCTAGCCAACGGCATAACTCACTTAAGCTAACAATGTAATGGTCGTGATTTTCAAACACTTTTGGACGTAATAAAGGTGGGATTGAAAATACTGATTGTGAGTTGGTTAACCAATAAAACTCATCATGTTTTACTTTGGTACGGACTGGGCAATCAGTATCTTGCCAGTTTGGTAATAATTCGTTGAGTGCGTGGGGATCAAATAAGGCGCCAGATAAAATATGTCCGCCGATTTCGGCACTTTTTTCTATTACAGCAATAGAGAATGGTCGCTGATGCTCTTTGGCTAATTGCGCAAGTTGGATAGCACTAGCAAGACCGGCAGGTCCTGCGCCGACGATTAAAACATCAAAAGAGATACTGTCTTGAGCACTTTCTTCCTCTGCCATAGATGACTCCTTTATTGCTTCATTTAACTATAGTCCAGTTGACGTAAACGTAAATTCAACTAGGCTCAAAGAAACAAAGGCATTCCAGTATTAGCCGTTAAATCAACGACTTCTTATTAGAGGTATGTGATATGGCAGAATCTACAATCCGTATATTAGTGGCGATTAAGCGCGTGATTGATCCTTATGTAGCGATCCGTGTTAAGGATGATAATAGTGATATTGACGATCATAATGTGAAGAAAACCATTAATCCTTTTTGTGCAATCGCACTTGAACAAGCCGTACAGTTTAAAGAACAAGGAATAGCGTCAGAGGTCGTTGTTGTTTGTATTGGGGATGATAGTTGCAATGAATCATTAAGGACGGCACTCGCACTAGGGGCCGATAGCGCTATTCATATCAATACTAATCAAACTGAAAGTGACGATGTAATAAATATCACCCCGCTAAAAATAGCAATGCTGTTATCTGTATTAACTATACAGAACAAGAGTGATGTGGTGTTAATGGGGAAACAGTCTATTGATGGCGATAACAATCAAACACCTCAAATGCTGGCGGGAATATTAGATTGCCCACAAGCGACTTATGCTTCAGAGATTAACTATGACAACCCTTCGATATTAGATGAGCTTATTGTGACTCGTGAAGTCGATGGTGGTCTTGAAACTTTGGCGGTTAAAGTTCCTTGTGTGATTAGCTGTGATTTACGACTTAATACACCCAGATTTGCATCACTTCCAAATATTATGAAAGCGAAAGCTAAACCATTAACGAGCATTTCGTTGCAAGAGTTTATTGAAAAAAATAGCGTGCAGTACCCATCGCTTGAAAATCTGATAAAGACAACGTCTCAAACAATACTTCACTATAACGCGCCAAAACCACGGACAGCTGGGGTTATGGTCGACAATGTTGATGCACTTATTGATAAGTTAAGTCATGAAGTAAAGGTGATCTAATGAAGACAGCAAACATTTTGATTATCGCAGAGCATGATCATCAGAATATCTCGTTAGCTACACGTAAAGTTGTTACTGCGGCAGCTTCATTACAGCGTTTTAGCAAGGGGTTAAGTATCCATATTGTCGTGGTTGGTTTTCAATGTGAATGTGTTGCACAGCAGGCAGCAGAGTTAGCCGATATTGATAAAGTGTTATTGGTGGATGATGTTTGTTATCAGCATGGTTTGGCAGAAAACGTCTCTAAGGTCATTAAGGATATTGCATCAAACTATAGTCATATTTTTATGAGCAGTAGCACATCAGGTAAAGATCTATTGCCGCGAGTATCTGCGATGTTGTGTATAGAGCAATTATCCGATGTGATGGCATTTACTGGTTTAGATGCAGTCGTTCGTCCTATTTATGCCGGTAACGTAACGGTTGAGGTTAAGTCTTGTGAGGCTGTTATGGTGGCAACAATTCGCAGTGCTAGTTTCGAGCCTTGTGGGTTATCGGAGCAACCCGCCGAGCAAGAATTGCTAAAGATAAGTCATTCATTAACCCGTACCCGATTTGTCAGTATGCAAACGAGTAACCATGAGCGACCAGATCTTACTACAGCACGTGTTGTGGTCGCAGGTGGGCGAGGTGTTGCAAGTAAAGATGGATTTTTATTGATTGAGCAATTAGCAGATACCTTAGACGGTGCGGTTGGTGCTTCTCGCGCAGCCGTGGATGCTGGATTCGTACCTAACGATTACCAAGTAGGGCAAACCGGGAAAATTATTGCTCCAGAACTTTATATTGCCGTTGGGATCTCGGGTGCAGTTCAACATATTGCTGGGATAAAAGATGCAAAAGTGATTGTGGCTATTAATAATGATCCTGATGCAAGTATATTTTCTTATGCCGATTACGGTTTAGTGGGAGATTTATTCGATTTAGTCCCTGAGCTTTCATCCAAATGTAAATAGGGTGCGTTGAGAATAATTTTTCACATTTTATCTTAAAAGGGATGAGTATGTTTCTTAACCAATACAAGTTATAGAAACTGCTCCTTGTTTAAAAAGCACTCTAAATGATGGCATTTTTGTTATATTTGTAACTTAAATGAAATATTTATAGGTATTCACTAATTATTACTTCCTTTTTAGTTTAAAAGACTAGTAATTTATGGTTAAGTGGTTCATTAATCTACTGTTAAAGTTAAATATTATTTTTCATTATCGTTGTTGTATTTTTATTCTATTTTAAAATCATAGGCTTATTAAAAAACAAATCTTATAGCAATTTAGTGCTAATTTGATATGTGAATAGTTATTCCTTATAAGTAATGCCAGTATTCATTTACTGAATGAAAAACGAATTAAAAGGAATAATTATGAGAAGAGACTCTAGCACATTACTAGGACACCCTAAGGGGCTGTTCTTATTGTTTGGTACTGAACTATGGGAGCGATTTTGCTTTTATGGCATGCGCGCCATTCTTGTCCTTTATTTAACTTCAAAAACAATGGACGGTGGTTTTGGCTGGACAGCAAAAGATGCGCTAAGTCTTTACGCGACTTATACCGGACTTGTCTATCTTACTCCTCTCATCGGTGGCTGGATTGCCGATAACTTTTTAGGACAACGCCGTTGCGTCATGATAGGTGGTGTGGCAATGGCTGCTGCACAATTTGTTCTTGCATTACCTAACTCGGTTGTTGGGGATTCTGCATTGCATGTTTTTTATGCTGGCCTAACGTTGATGATCATCGGTAATGGTTTATTTAAAGCCAATATCTCAACTATGGTTGGTGATCTTTATGATGAAGGTGATAACCGTCGTGATGGTGCATTTACCATTTTCTATATGGGTATCAATTTAGGTTCGCTACTTGCTGGTATTATTGCAGGTACAGCTGTAACAATCTGGGGTTATAAAGCAGGCTTTGCAACTGCTGGTATCGGTATCTGTATTGGTTTAACGCTTCAAATGTTATTTGCACGTCGTTATTTGGGTGATATTGGTATTGAGGCTGCCGCTAAACGTGATGCAGCTAAAAACAAATCAGGTAAAAAAGAGCCATTAACAAAAGTTGAACGTGATCGCTTAAAAGTTATTATGGTCATGGGTCTGTTCGTTATTGTCTTTTGGGCTGGCTTTGAACAAGCCGGTGGATTGATGAACATTTACACCCAACAGTATACAGATCGTATTATTGGCAGCTTTACTGTACCAACAGAGTGGTTCCAATCACTTAACCCGTTCTTCATTATTACTTTAGCGCCTGTTATTGCTTCATTATGGGTAAAAATGGGCTCGAAGGAGCCAAGCTCACCAATTAAATTTGCGGCAGCATTGTTCTTCCTTGCAATTGGCTTTTTATTCATGGTGGGAGCAGCGTTAGAACAAGGTGGCGATTTAACGGTTAAAACATCAATGCTATGGCTTGTAGGTGCGTATTTCTTCCATACACTGGGTGAGCTATGCCTATCACCAATCGGTTTATCGATGGTAACGAAACTTGCACCATTACGCTTATGTTCACTGCTAATGGGGGTGTGGTTCTCGTTTAACGCATTAGCAAACTATGCGGCGGGTATTATTGGCTCACATATTGGCGATGCCGGTGCACTATCTATCTTTGGCGGTATCGCAATTGCTGCAACACTATCAGGTCTTATTCTTATCATGTTCTCTGGTAAGTTAGTTGACTGGATGCACGGTGCAGAAGGCCAACCAACAACGGCAATGAAAGAAGCGGAAGCTAAACTTGCAGAAGCAAATTAAAATTTAAACGATTCATCTCTTCGTTTAGCCCATAGTTAGGAATAGCTATGGGCTTTTTTGTTATAATTTGAAAAGTAACTGTTAGATATTCGAAAATTAATATGGCAGGTATTAGATAAATGATATCGACAAAGGCTTTAATCTTTTAGATGCTAAATAATTATAGAAGTAAAAATGTAACTTTTTACTCTAACCGTGCCGTTTTAAGTAATGGGGAAAACAACAAGAGCTGAACTTTACTTTATCTAAGCCTGCTGAACCACTATCGTCTTTAAAAGACAGTTCTTCATGAGTGTAACCTAAGGTTAAGCGATGATGATCATTAAGTGTTACACCACCATGAATACCTTAAATCGCGCTATTGTCTAAATCTAACTCATCTTTGTACTTGCTGACTTTGCTTCCATTGTGCTTGAAAGTCGTAAACCAAGATCAGCGCCGATAAGGTAATCTTGTTTAACTGCATGCGCTGAAGTAACTGCGAATGCTGAAAAATAAGTGCTAATGGAGTAATAATTTTTTCATGTTTTATTCTATTGTAGATAAATATAAATCCTATTAAAACAGTTAGTTAACTGTTTTCTTGGAAGTCTTTATAATTATCCCTCAAGGAATACACTAATAATTCATTGTTCTTATGTTAATTGGATAGTGTTTTAAATAGACCGGTAGCAATGTTTAACAATCACTACCGATCTTTGTCGACATTAAAGGCTTTTGAGTTTATATATCATCCATGATGTCAGAAGTAAGCTACAAAAAGGTAATGCGACCCATACACCGTCAACGCCAAAAATATGCGCGAACGTAAAGATAAAGATAGAGATCAGGATTAACTTGCCACCAGTTAGTATCGACGCTTCTTTTGCCATGTTAATTGACTGGAAATAGGTTGCACCAATGAGTAATAACCCTTCAAAAGGTAATCCCCAAAAATAAAGGTGCATACCGTTTATCGCAACAGGTTGAAGCAGTTGATTATCACCCGCGAATAAATACACGACATAATCGGGTAAACTATAAAGTATTGTGACGCCAATAAGCGCGACAACAAGGGTAACGGCAAAAGCAAGGTTTCGTGCTTTGATCACACGATCTTTTAAACCTGCACCTGTATTAAAACTGGTGATCGGTTGTGTGCCTAATGCAATGCCTTCGAAAATTAAATAGAAGAAAGCCTCTGTATAACTCACGATGCTGTAGGCAGCAACATGAATCGGTTTACCGACCATCAAGAAAGCTTTGTTGTGTAAAATTAGTACGACAGATAGGTACATGTACATGAGTAAACTTGATGTTCCGAGTTGTAAAATTTGTAAGCAGGTATCAAGTTTAAGTTTTAGGCTGTCCCAATGAATTCGTAGTGCTGATTTGTTGCTAAAGAAATGCTGTAAACACAAGATGCTGGTGGCGGCTTGAGATAGCATTGTGGCAATAGCTGCGCCTGTTAATCCCCAAGGGATCACCACAATAAATAGCCAGTCTAAGAAGATATTCAGCAGACCACCGAAAATCATGATGTAAGTCACGCGTTTGGGTTGTCCATCATTACGTAATAGTGATGAAAATGCCATTGAGATGATGGCAAAGAAACCCATACTGAAGTACCAGAAGAGGTAATCTTCTGCCATTGATAGGATCTCTCCCTTTGCGCCAACCCATTGCAGTATGTCTGTGCCAAATGTGATCCCTAATCCACAAATAATCATTGCTGCTATTAGGCATAAGCTGAATGCGTTACCAACAATATTTCTCGCTTCCTCTGTTTTATCTTCCCCCAGCTTTATCGAAACTAATGCCGATGCACCCATACCAATAAGAGCACCTATGGCGTAAAGAATGGAGCCAATCGGATAGCCAAGTATGATTGCTGCAAGTCCGTCTTCACCAATAAAGTGGCCAACAAACATGCCATCGACAGCAACATAAATGCCGGTGATCAACATGGAAGCGATAGTGGGGAGCGTATAACGCCAAAATAAACGAAAAATAGAATCGTCACGTAATGATAAAGGTTGAGACGATGAGACAGACATAAGAACATTCCGTGTATGGTGATAGGAGATATCACACTAAAACCGTTTAAGTTAAATTACACTTATTCGGTTAGACTAAAAATTTGGCGCATTTTAATCGGAATGGGGAGTTAGTCAATCTTATAAATTGCAGTTAAGAATAGATAACGTAAAACAGGGGATTGATTATCATGACGTACAAAAGGATGTTTAAGAGACATGCTGCCATTTGTTAAATGAAAGCGTTGTTTTACCGACTCAGCAAAACTGCTCTCACTGGGTTGAAGCTTGATTCCTGTTGCAGCATATTCAAGATGATTATCAGGTAATTCACCAAGCCACCAAGCGGGAATTTCCTTACTCGCTTTACTGCGATCGAACCAATGATCAGCAATCACCATAAGGTAATGTTCACCATGAGTAGAAAACTTGTTTTTCACTTGCTCAATAGTATTAAGTAATGCATCTCTACGGGCTTTATTGGCACTAATGAAGTGATGGGCAATCACCCAGATATATGAATGTTCGTGCTGTAAGCAATAGATAGCTTGCGATGCATGTTGGCTTTGATCTGTGTGGGTAATTTTGACAGGTGTGTTTTGTTGGGCACAATTAGCTGCAATACGGCGGCAAAGTGTTTTCGCTAAATGATCTTCTTGCATGCCTCGGCTATGAATCGTTGGGTAGTGTTGCTCACATAGCAACATGCAATCGTGAGCAAATTCCTCAAGGCTCGTTGCTAAAATATCACTGAACAAAATGAATGACCTTCATGAAATAACATACACAACAACTAAAGATGCAAGGAGTTTATCGTAGCATAAAATTTTGCAATGTCATGTAATTCATGAGGTTTTAATAATAAATGACAAGTAGATAAAAAAAGACCTGTACCAATTGGGATTTAGGTACAGGTTACTAGACAGTGAAAAGCATTCACTAAAATTAATAGGTGTTGTGTGGATTAATTTGATGTCGTCGTTTTCTGATCTCTGTTAATACCAAGGTTAGTTAATCCACGTTTAAATTTGTCTCTGCGACTTAATAAAAGCAAGCTTGCAATAACGATATAGATGACTGGTTCAGTAATACCAGATTTGACAGACCATAAATAATGAATTGGGCTCAATATTAAAGCAAGGTATACCCAGTTATGAAGTTTTTGCCAGCGTGCTCCCAGTATACGTTGTAACTTCTGAGTAGAAGTCAAAGTCAATAATAATAAAATTAGCCAGCTAATTGCGCCAATAGCTAAATACGGACGTTGAGTGATTTCCTCACCGACTAAAGCCCAATCAAAACCTAGGTCAAGCGAGACATAAACACTCAAGTGTAGCAATGCCCAAAAAAAGCTATATAAGCCCAATACTCTCCGTGTTTTTACCAAAGCCCCTTGTTTTAAATACATGGCAATTGGACTAATAAGCATTGTAATAAATAATGTATTCAATGCCGCTTTTCCTGTGAAGTGCTCAATGTCCTTAACTGGATCAGCACCAAAACCACCATTGAATGTTTGGAGAACTAATACAGTAAGAAAGAATAAGCTAACGGCATGAATTGTTACTTTCAGACAAGTAATATGTTGAGGGGTTAGCTTTAAAAAACGCTTCTTTCTTTGAGATTTCATTATTAGTAGTTCCTTTTTAGATCCATGCCTTTATACAAGCTCGCAACAGCATCCGCATAACCGTTAAACATGGTGGTAGGCTGACGTCGACTACTGAATATATTCCCTTCTCCTATAAAACGTTCACTTGCTTGACTCCAACGAGGATGATCGACTGTTGGGTTTACATTGGCATAAAAGCCATATTCATCTGACGCTAAAATGTTCCATGTTGTTGGTGGTTGTTTGTCCGTTAACGTAATACGTACAATCGATTTAATGCTTTTGAAGCCATATTTCCAAGGTACAACTAAACGGAGTGGAGCGCCATTCTGTGGCGGGAGAGTCTTACCATATAACCCAACAGATAAGAGTGTAAGAGGGTGTAGCGCTTCATCAAGGCGTAATCCTTCCACATACGGATAATCAATACCGCCTCCTAATGAGCGAGATGCTTGTCCTGGCATTTGCTTTGGATCATAGAGGGTCTGAAACGCGACATATTTCGCGCGACTAGTAGGATCGGCACGTTTAATAATATCGCTTAAGCTAAAACCAATCCACGGAACATTCATAGACCATGCTTCAACACAACGTAGCCTGTAAATGCGCTCTTCTAATGGAAACAAAGAAAATAAGTCATCATAGTTAAGCGTTAAGGGTTTATTAACAAGGCCGTCAATCTTTACTTGCCATGGATCAGTAACAAAATTTTCAGCCCGAATAGCAGGTGATGATTTATCCGTACCAAACTCATAAAAGTTATTATATTGAGTGATCTTATTTTCCGGTGTGAGTGAAAGCTTTGGATCAGATAACGGTGATTTTATTGTAGAAAGTGGACGACGGTTATCGATCGTTTTCTGAACGTCATTTGAGAACACATCAAAAATACCCGCCGTTGCATTAGAAGCTAACGGAAGACTTGCTGCTGCAATACCTAACTTTTTTAAAATATCGCGGCGTTGATGATAAATGGACTCTGGCGTGACATCATTTTCACTTAAATCCCATTTGTTTGTTCTCTTAATTAGCATAACGTTCCCTACGAAAATTGGCTTAAATTAGTAGACCTGATAAAAGCTGTAAAAATTTCATACGATACAAATTATTTGAAATTTCAATAAACAGTACGTAAGAAGTCTGAGTAGTAGATGCTATATAATGAATTTTTATTTTGGAGGAATGAAGGTGGCAAGACATTCATATGACGCTGATCTTGAACTACAGCATATCTATATTGAAGTGCATGCGGAGCGGTATCATCACCTTAAAGCATTTATAGAAGCGTATTACTGTTTTACCCATGGTGCCGTCACCAAACAAGATAAGCCTGATTGGCAAGCAATTTTTGATGTAGGTATTCGAACAACAAATGCTGCGAAGATCATGGATCGTAAATTGCTTATTAGAGATATGTTAGTGCCGTTATCTGTATTAATTGGTTATATGAAAGCCATGGTAAGAGATGATATTTTGACGATTGAAGGTTTGCGTAATTTATTAAATGAGCAATTGAAGTATGTGGTAATGACTCGTGAAGAATATGCTTATTTATCCAAGCAAGGGCTACGCGATGCAATGCCAATAAGCTTTTACCTACGTGAGCATAAACACTATAAGCAGATTTCAGCGCGTTATGATGTGGCAGGTATCACATTAGTCAAGTAGGTCGTATGAAAATACTGCGTATCTATTGATAGTCGTAAATAGCGCATATATTCTTGGCTTACATGTGTACGCTGAATGTAGAGTGATTATAGGATGACAACTCAACAGCAAAAACCCCCTGTACTTTGGTTAAATGTCGCCGTGTTTAGTGTGACGTTACTTGTTGCGATAATTGGTGTTCCGCTTTATGCGTACCAATATGGTTTCGATTGGACACAAATATTAATGTTAGTTGTAGCATTTAGCTTTTGTGGTATGTCTATTACGGCGGGATATCACCGTTTATGGTCACATAAAACTTATCAAGCTAATGCAATGCTCCGTTTCATTTTTGCAATTGGCGGTGCATTTGCTTTGCAAAATAGTATCTTGCATTGGTCTTCAGATCATCGTATTCATCACCGCCATGTTGATAACAATGATAAAGATCCTTATTCAGCGAAAAAAGGTTTCTTTTATAGCCATATTGGCTGGATGTTACGTGATTACCAAGGGAGCCGATACCATGACTACGACAATTGCCGTGATTTACAAAAAGATAAAATAGTAATGTGGCAGCATAAATATTATTTATGGCTGGCGATGGGTACCAATTTTGGTATTCCATTAGCTTTCGGGTTTATTCATGGTGATATTTGGGGGGCACTATTGCTTGTTGGCTTTCTCCGATTAGTACTCAGCCATCATACGACTTTTTTCATCAATTCATTGGCGCATATTTGGGGGGCTCAGCCTTATACTGATAGAAATACCGCACGTGATAACGGATTATTGGCTTTTTTAACTTTTGGTGAAGGTTATCATAACTATCACCATATTTTTGAAAATGACTATCGAAATGGTATTTGCTGGTGGCAGTTTGACCCAACTAAATGGTTGATTAAGGCCTGTTCATGGATAGGTTGGACAAGAAATTTAAAAGTTACGCCTGCTGACCGAATTGAAAAAACCAAAGCAAAAATGCAATTTAAACGAATCCAACAACAATTGAGTAAGATGCCGAACAATGTCGCAAGGCTAACGCAGCTTCAGCAAGAGTATGAAGCTTTGATTGCTAAAATTTCAGATTATTATCAAGCAAAAAAGCGTTTACTGGATCTTGAGAAGCAAAAAATTGCCAATAGCTATGATGATTTTGAGTTTATGCAGCAGTATAAATCTATGCAAGCCCGACTAGAACAACAACGGCGTGCATGGAAAGGTTTGATGCAACAATATACGACGTAGCTTGCTAAACCCCATAGTATTGAAACAGTAATTAAAGAGTTGTTAAGTTTACCGTAACTTAACAGCTCTTTTTTTGTATAAACGGTATAGTAGTATAGATATAATTAATTTTACTATTATTCGCATAGTTAAGTTATGTAACTGATTGATTAAAATGATCTGCTTAATCTAAAACATAACCCTCGCTAGTAGAAATTGCTTATATAAAGTACTATGGATTGTAGAGATTTGTTTATAGTTTGTATTAGAGAGTAATACTGACTATGCAACAAAATGTTTGGGTTTGTTGCAAATAGACTCAGGAATTTTTTAACGGAGACATCGTTTTGTACCGCGCATTGCTTCTTTCACTTACTTGTTTGGTATCTTCTGCTGTAAATGCAATTGAATATCAATTACCAACCGATGGTAGTAATATCGTTGGTACACCTAACTATTACGAAGTACAAAAAGGGGATAGTCTTGCTGATATCGCCAATAAGTATAATGTTGGTTTTTTAGGTATGATGGCTGCGAATAAAGGTATTGATCCTTTTCTTCCTGCTCCTGGACGTTTACTTGAGGTACCAACCAAGGTTGTATTACCAGATGTTGCTCACAAGGGGATTGTAGTCAATCTTGCGGAACTTCGTTTGTATTACTTTCCAAAAGACGATGCATCAAAAGTTTATATCTTCCCTATTGGTATCGGTCGAGTTGGACGTGAAACCCCAAGTATGACAACAAGTATCAATGAAAAAGTGAAGAATCCAACATGGACACCGCCTGCTTCTATTCGTAAAGAACATGCCGCAAGAGGTGATATTCTTCCCGCAGTTGTACCGGCAGGGCCTGATAATCCGTTAGGCGACTATAAAATGCGTTTAGCTTATGGTCATGGAGAATATCTAATTCACGGCACTAATAAAGATTTTGGTATTGGTATGCGTGTTAGTGGTGGCTGTATTCGTATGAACCCATGGGATGTTGAGTGGTTATTTCCACACGTTGCGTTAGGCACACAAGTGCGCATTATTAATCAACCTGTAAAGTATTCAGTTGAACCTAACGGACAGATCGTTGTTGAAGTACATGCGCCATTATCGAAAGATGAATCACAAATGGGTGAAAAGAAAGTTGTAACGGCACCTGCGAAATTGATTGATGACTTGAATTACGATAATGATGCTTATCAGGTACTTACTAAGGCATTAGATAACCAAAGTGGTATTCCTGTTGTTTTGAATTAATTATATTTGAAATGATATCAAACGAGAGCATATGCTCTCGTTTTTTTTATCTAAATATTGTGTGTAATAACGATGGTGGTGGATTTGGTGAAGCATATGAATAATTGTATTAATAGATGATGTAATATGTGACAGAAGCTTTGAGCCCTCATTGTTATTAGGTGAGAGTATATAAGTATACGAATTAAGAGAGTTTAAATTTAACTTATCAACCGTAAGATCGTTTCTTCTACTTAGGTTAAGTTACAAATTAAAACGGGTTAAAGGGAAGTTTTGCTGCTTAGAATAGGGAGCTGAATACTTGATAGAGGCAATTAATGTTAAGTATTAAACAGAGGAATGATTGATACCATGAATGTATTTATTGGTCTTTCTTATGACAAAAAAAGAGATGGCTTATAAAAAGCCATCTCCTTAAAGTACTTAAGCTAAGACAAATTACTTAGTGTAAGAACCAGCAATGTTGTCGATACGCTTGTTAGCACGCATAGCTTCTTGGTAAGCCGCGTCTGATGCTGCACGAGAGTCGTTTACAGCGCTAACGATTTGGTCTTGTTGACCTTGTAGTGCACTTACTTGCTCAGCTAAAGTGTCTACTTTGTTAGTAAGAGTTTGCATTTTGTCTGCTTCAGTGCTTGAACAACCTACTAAAGATGCAGATAGTAGAAGACCAGCTAAGATAGTTACAGTACGTTTCATTTTTTATAAATCTCCATATTGATTGTGCCACTACAACTGAGTGTGAAAGATTGAGTTGGCAAATTCATTATGGCATAACTTCTTAAAATTGCTCATTAATTTTTTTCGGTTAGATCAAAAAATTCACGTAAACACTGAATTTTTGGTTAAAAAATAAACAATTATGACATTAAATTTTCATACCGTTTTAGTGACTAACTATGCGTAATGCCGCTTGTAATAAGGGCTGGCGCTATATTTATGACTTCAAATAAATTAAAACGTCAGGTTTATGTAAAAAAAATATATTAACAAAAAAAGAAATATAACAGGCGAATTAATGAACGAAAATGCAAATAGAAAATGAGAGTAAGTTCACATGATTTTGATTATCAATTTCGTATCTAAATATCGCTCAATGTTAACTTAGTTGTATATATTGTTGTGTCGTTCATGATTATGATGCATTGGGTACACTTTTAATGATGTTAGGAATTACGGAAATAAGTGGTGCAGGGCTAAGAAGGTGTGGCACTTTATCAATAAGTTCACCGTTAGGTAATAAGAAGTAAAAATAGGAATTGTGATCAATCGTATATTCAAGCGCTGAATCTTTTAAATCTGTCCGTATGTAAAGTACACCGTATTTCTCAGCGAGTTCCTTCGTTTGTTCTTGCGTTCCTGCCATACCTGAAATAGATGAATGGAAATGTTTTGCATAGTTAGCCGTTTTTACTGCAGTATCTCGCTCTGGATCTAATGTTATAAATATTGGCCAGATGTTTTGGCGTTGCTCTTCAGGAATTTGTTTTAAGGCTGCAGACATAACTGCTAATGATGTTGGACATACATCTGGACATTGTGTGTAGCCAAAATAAACTAAACGTATTCTTTGATCTTCGGGATTATAGAGGTCAACGGCCTCGTTGCCTGATTCTAGAAAATTTAGAGGGTAATGAGGCTCTATAGCGAGTGATGGGTCGCGGCTATCAAGTATATAGCTTGTTGTTAATCCTGCGATTAATGCGATGGCTAGAATAACCCATTGGTATTTCATTTGTTTATCCTTAAACAAGTTTAATCGTACAACTGTGATTATGCTTTTAGCTATCTTATAAGTGTAGGTATGTTTAATACTTTTGTGAGGTATATTTATCCTTGCTCTAAAATATAGAAATGATAAAAAAAGCAGCCAGATGGCTGCCTTCTTCAATGAGCGTTATAGGTAAATTATTTTTGCTCAGTTGCTGCAAATTTTTCTAATCCCCAAACAACCAGAATACCTAAAACCATTGCACAAATAGCGTATCCGATCAGTGCGGGTTGTCCAGTGACTTGCTCGAAGTTAAACGGTGATAAGTTATGTTCAAGTAATGGTACTTGTTCACCATGTGAATTTACACGCCAACTCACCACTTCTTTCCAAGGCCAGATCTTACTTAATGTACCGATCATTAAACCAGTTAAGAACGTTAGTGCAATATCACGGTAGCTACGAAGAATCCATGATAAGAAGTGAGAAAACGTTAATAGCCCTGCAGCACAACCTATTGCGAAAAGAGCAAGCGTAACAACATCAATAGATTTAGCTGCCGCAAGAATCGGTGCATACATACCTAGCAGGAGTAATATAAAGCTTCCAGATATTCCAGGTAAAATCATGGCACAAATTGCAATAGCACCTGCAATAAGTACATTGATAGGTGTTGGCTCCATTGCGACAGGGTGAAGGACGGTAATTCCATAAGCAAATACTGCACCGATAACAATGGCAATGAATCGATTAATCGACCATTTTTCCACTTGTTTGAACATATGAATAACAGAGATAATGATCAAACCAAAGAAAAATGACCATAATGGAATTGGATGTGTTTCTAGCATCCAAGTAATGAGTTTAGCGAAGGTAAAAATACTGGTTAGAATACCGGCGAATAAACAGATCAAAAATGTACCGTTGATATGTTCAAATGCGCCTTTAAGCCCTTCTTTTCGAATGATGCCAATAAGCGATGGGTTAATACGACGGATGCTCTCAAGTAAGGTGTCGTAAATACCAGTGATAAAGGCGATAGTACCACCAGAAACCCCAGGGACAACATCTGCAGCCCCCATAGCCATGCCTTTTAGAAAGGTGAAAAGTTTAGTCATTAGATTATGTATCTCTATGATAGCCAAAAACATTTGGTGCATTATATAAGTAATGAGAAAGATACTACCATAAATCTTGCTTTTAATATCTTGGGTTATTTGTAACAAAAGCATGACTGATAGTAATAAATGAAGTGACGATAAATTCTTTGACTAGTTGTTATAAAGCGGCAAGTTTGCCTTTTATTGCACTTTTAGCGAAATCAGCAAAGCGTTCACATGGTTGCTGATGAAAAGTGAAATTTGCTTGATCATTGCCAATAATATCAAGCAGTAATAGTTCTGCTTGATATTTAGCTTCTAATAATTGGTCATTATTAAAATAGCTAAGTACAGGTGAAATCAGCTTTTTATCTACTTTTTGTAAAGAATAATAGCATTGGTTAATTGCGATATTATCATTGAATAACTCTAAGGCTTGAAAACGAGTTTTGATTTGCTCTTGTGAGTGTAATAATCGTAGGAGTTTATCCCAGCGCTCTGCTGCTAATATTCCCATAGCTACATACTCTGAACGTTGGTAACTTTTTAATAGCATACGCTCATAGTCATCTCGAATACCATTATCATTAAGATCTGAACCAAATAATTTAGTATGGTCGGTGGTGTCTGGCATTGTATAAGGACGAGGCACTTGATGGCTGCTGACATTCTTATCAGCCAAGATTTCAAGTGCTCTAAATTGGTTAAGAGGAAGATCTACATTATGCTGTGTGATTTTTTCAGGAGATAATTTTATTACGCGAGGTATATCTTCGTCTGCTTTTGCAGTTAAGGCTGGAAAATATGAAAAAAATAATAAAGCTATAGTGAATACTTTTTTCATATGATGCGTTCTTTGCTCCCATTGATTGTATTTTTATTTAATCATTACGCTATTTTATATAAAGAGCAAATTTATCTTAATGAAAATGAGATCGTAAGATAATAAAAGAATGGTAGTTGTAATAATGAGTATTAAAATTCACGTTTTCGGTCACATTCTTCTACAAATTACTTTAAAAACATGAGTCTATGATGAAATGAAAAGACAGCTGTTATGTTCAGCTTCGATTTAGTTTAGAACTCTATACTGTATGTGTAAATTAAGAGTAGAAAACATCAAATTATCTAATAAAAGATATTTACTCATATTATATTGTAATATAGGAATGATATGCCAGAGCACATATTCGAAGTGTTATTAATTATAGCTGCAATAGTTATTGCGTTAAGTGTATTTTTAATAGCTGTTACAAATTATGCTTAGCTCTCTATCAAAGAGTTATAACACAAGATAATGTGTTAAAAAGTTTGATAGAGAGCCTAAATAATTACGGGTTTTGCTCTGCTAGTTTTTCCATCATTCGGTTATGTACAACTTCAACAATCAGATCTGGTTGGAACTTAGAAATAAATTTATTGCATCCTACTTTCACTGTCATTGCTTCATTGAAACTTCCACTCAATGATGTATTAAGAGTAATGTATAAGTTTGACATGCGAGGATCATGACGAATTTTATGAGTAAGTCGATAGCCATCCATTTCAGGCATTTCTGCATCAGTAAACATCATCAATATTTCATCGGTTACCGTTTTACCTTCATTACACCATTGATCTAATAGGTTATAGGCTTGCTGGCCATTGTTTGCTTCAAATACTTCGATGCCAATTTGAGCGAGTGTTGACTTAATTTGATTACGTGCAGTAGGGGAGTCATCAACAATAAGAATTTTATGTCCTTGTAGATGCTGACTGATATCTCTGCTCAATAATTCATCAGAAATTTTAATATTGTAATTAATAATATTCGCGAGCACCTTTTCAACATCAATTATACCGACAAGTTGTTTTTGGTTATCACGATGTATTTCACAAATAGCTGTAAGGAAATTATTCTTGCCTACTTGATCGGGTGGTGGCTGAATATCTTTCCATGTCATGTTAACGATATTCATTACTTGTCCGACTAAAAATGCCTGCACCGAACCATTATATTCAGTCACTATTAGGTTACTCAGTTCATTAATATCGGTTTCTTTCATACCTATTGAGGTTCGAAGATCGATAACAGGGATAGATACGCCACGAATAGATGCCACCCCTTTAACATTTATATGAGATCCTGGAAGAGAATTAAGGTGGGGTACTTTAACGACTTCACGGACTTTGAACACATTGATAGCAAATAGTTGCTGGCTGTTAAGCCTGAAGATAAGTAGCTCTAGTCTGTTTTCTCCTACTAATTGGGTTCGTTGATTAACACTGTCAAGAATTGTTGCCATGTTTAACCGTCCTTAGTTAGAGTGATTGGCCTTATAGAGTAATTAAGCTCTATCGACAGATAAAAAGATTTATTGAATGAAATAGAAAGTAAAAAAGAAGGTTTAATGTTAAACAGTGAGCTAACTCTTAATTCTATGATTGTTATTTGAGGATGTAGCAGTATGACTTTAGCTATGATGATCATACAGCTCGTTGCTTCAATGTGACGTAGATTAAATAGACAACAAAAACAGTAGAAAAAAGGGTTAAAATTAACCATTTATTTATATCGCTAAAAAATAACCTCTAATTTTAAAACTTTGGATAAATTAACTCATAATCTGTGATTTTAGTCTTATTGTGATAGTGTTTTCATCTACCTTTCTTCGGGTTTACTGGTAAATCTTCTAAATGTAGCGTTAAAACAAGAATGTTACTTATTTATCAATAGATTAACAATTGGCAGTTATATTAATATAGTCGCCTTTATTTTCAAAGTGTTAAGTGCTTATTGCTTGTTATTTAACAATTAATACATAATTCTTTCAAAAATGAAATCTTTCAATTCATATATACATAATGCGTTCAAAATGAGAAAATATACCTAGTAGCAATATTATTGATTTTTCGCTTCACAATTGGAGAGGCAAATATGAAACTAGCATTGATTTTTTTACTGTCATCGATCGGTGGTGTTTTATCTGGTGACCATTTTCATTCATTTGCTGCCGGCTTTGGTATTGCAGCTATTTCTGTAGGAACAGCATATTGGTTAGCATTTCGTTCAACTCGCTACCCGCAATTAGCATTATTATTACTGTTAATGGGAATGATGGCTAAACTTTCCGTAACGATTGTAGGCGTTATGTGGGGATTAAAAGCTGAAGTGATTAATTCACCGTTTGTATTCTCGTTATCTTACTTATTCTTCTCTATTGTTGTTACATATGGCTACTTCAAATTAAGAGAGTTTCAAATGTCTATGGCTGGTAAGCGTGTTGTTATCAATACACAGCAAGAAGAAAGAGATGAAAGTAACAATAAAACGCCAAGACACTTATCTCAACTCTCTACTAATTAACTATAAAGTTTAGATAGGGCAATAATTAATCAAATTTTAAGGCCAAGTCAGAGACTGACTTGGCCTTTTTATTTTTAACCTGCTTACAAATTAGTCTTTAATCAATAGCTACAGGCTATCGCTAGATAGAAGCAATAAAAAAATCCAACAGTAAGATCACCGTTGAATTTTAATCAGATACCAAGTTAACGTATTTTACGTGGCTAACTTAGAAAACGTGTTTACCCATTTGGAAGACGTGCTTAACTTGGTTGTCGTCAGAAAGCAACGTGATGTTTGCTTTGTAGCCTTCTTTTAACATACCGTACTCGTTTTCGATCTTAATCGCTTTTGCTGGGTATAGTGTAGCCATACGTAATGCTTCTTCACGAGATAGGCCAACGTGATTAATCAAGTTGTTTAAGCCTTGAATCATTGTAACTGCAGCGCCAGCAATGGTGCCATCAGCGTAGAAACACTTACCATCTTTAACGTAAGCTTTAAGACCTGCCATATCGAACTCAGTCATGTCTGTACCAGCAGGTGCAACAGCATCAGTTACCATGAATAGTTGTTCACCCATGATATCATGTGCAATTCGAACAGAAGGGTATGAAGCGTGAATACCATCAACGATAATACCTGCATGTGGCTTTTTATCGAAAATGTAGCCAACAACGCCAGGTTCACGAGAACCAAGTGGTGTCATCGCGTTATATAGGTGAGTTGCCATTTCTAGGCCTGATTTCTCATTTACTTGATCGTAAGTAGCGTTAGTGTGACCAAGAGAAACGGTAATGCCTGCTTCACGAACAATATCGATTACTTTTTGTGACGTATTTTCAGGAGCAACGGTTAAAACACAAATTTTATCTGCGTTATCAGCAAGGTAGTGGGCTGTTTTTTCGTCAAGCTCACGAATGAATTCTTCACGGTGTGCGCCTTTTTTCTCTACGCTGATAAAAGGACCTTCAATGTGAAGACCTAAAATACCTTGTTGTTCAGGCTGCTCTGTAGCTTCAACCATTTCAAGTACTTCAACTAATGAAGCACCGTCACTTGTAATAAAAGTTGGTAAGAACTGAGTTGTACCACTTTTTAAGTTGGTCTCGTTCATGATCTCAAGTGTTTTACTACTTATTGCAGTATTAAGTAGTACGCCACCACAGCCATTAATCTGAAGATCAATAAAGCCAGCAGAAGCTAAGAAGCCTTTACCATCAACCACTGTTTCAGGAAGTTCTGATTGGTTTACGTCAGCCATTGGAATGATACGTTGAATAACATCATCTTTAACAAAAATAGCTTGATTGTTAAGAGTCGTTTGTCCATCAAATACATTAACGTTGATAATTGCGATCATGGGTATCTCACTTGTAAATTGGTACTGCTAACAACAAGTGTCACAGTAAATACATCATCTTTTATACAATGTCTCGTCAATTGAACTTAAATGGCAACGACACATCGATTGAAAGCATTAAAATAATCTTATTTTTCTATGTGAATTAAGATACCTGTTTAGTTAATGATTCGTCAAATCCTTTCATTAAATAAACAGCAAAAGTACCCATAATTGGCCTTTAAATATTCACTGAAAGCATGGTGGGGAATGATTTTTTTAATTAGACAATAAGTGGGTTATTCTTATTTGTACCGTAATTGTATAGTAATTGATATATATATCATCACTTTATTCCAGGTATATCAGTATGCGCTATCTGTAGGGGGAGATGATTATATGACATTCCCTAAGGCAGTTTAGTAATTGGTTATTGCACTAGGAACATTAGAAGAAAGCATATATTACCACCTAAGATTGTGGTATTGGGTGTCAATGTTTAGTTTTGGGCGGTAACTCGCCGCTGCTTTTTTTGGGGCTGTTTTTTCTGCTGTCTTTTGTCACTAAGTGGCTGCTCGGATATTACAGATGTCGTTGCAACACAGAGCTTATAACATGGTTTTAGTTTAACTTATTTAGCCATGCCGGTTATTGCCACTATGTTGACGTCATTGATGTTAAAAATACGACCGCTTGATTAATAAACAACGCTTTTTACTGATAAACAAAAAGGCATGACGCGAGAAGTTATCCTTTTTCTTTTTGCACTCAAGTGGGCATTTGGGCAAAATAGCGCCTTCTCATTATTAGTACTGTTAAAGCGCTTATTTAAGCGTTCGTTACTATCCATACTGTATAGGAGTTGTCATGCTGTGGATTGACTGGCCATTTTTATTGTCTCAGGTGTTATCTCAATTTTCTATTGGCGCGTTTATTGTCATTGGCGTGATTATGCTATCGGGGAAACTATGTTTTGGACAATCTGATAGGGTACTTAAAAACTTTCCCCTGATCTGGTTGTTGTTAATTACTGCAGTGTTATTGCGAGAAGGCATGTTAATGCTATCGCAAATCCATAGTCAATCAAGTTTTGGTCTTGATACCTTTTTCTGCTTAACAATTTTGATTTTTACCATGGCTTATTGGTTATGCGAAAAACATTTAATTGGCAGTGATAAATGGCGTAAGTCTTTTTTATTCTTGATCGTGGTTTGGAGTGGACTGTACTTTATTGAAGGGGTGATTAATCATGGTATTAGTTACTCGCTAGCCATTCAATTTATCGCCAATGTTCTTATAGGTGGAAGCTTAGTCGCACATTGTATGTTAGTAAAATCTGAGCATAAGTTAACAAAACTTAATACCTTTTTACCTGTATGTGGTTTAGTGCTTGGTGTTGTGACGATACTATCGAATATGCAGGGTATGAGCTTATTGGTACATCAGGCTGAACTCGGCAACTTAACGGGCTTTGTCGTACGAATTTCAAGTATTGGCTTGCTGGTTTTAGCATTAAGCTTATGGTTAATGCCAATTATTACAAAGAGTAAACCCGTTACGGTGATGCTCGTTATCAGTAGTGTTATTATGTCTGCAGCGAGTTTCCTTATGGCTCTATCAATCTAGTAACTGTGTCAATAACAGCTCTACTAATATCAATGCATTAAAGGCATAGCGTTATTCTATAATGCAATGCCTTTTTATTACACTTTCAGCTAAAAAGGTAAGCGCTGCTTACTTAGACAACGTTCACTTAATTAAATTGAGTAAGGCTTTGAATCTACCGCCATTGGCGACCCGCTGTAATTCGAACAATACCATTTCTGTTGTACTGATTTGTGCACCTGCACGTTGCATTTTATTCATTGCAATCTGTTTGTTTTCTTCTGTCCGTGAACTTATCGCATCACTTACTACAGTGACTTGGTAGCCTTCAGAAATCAGATCAATAACAGTTTGATAAACACAAATATGTGCTTCAATGCCAATAATGATGATCGACTTACGTTGTTTTAATTGTAGTTGCTCTACAAAACTAATATTTTGAACGGCACTAAAGCTTTCTTTAGAAATGGGCGTTAATCCTTGCTGAGTAAGAGGTTGTGCTATTTGAGGAATCGTTGCGCCAAGTTTATCGGGTAACTGTTCAAGCCATAATGTTGGTAAGTCAAAGAGCTCGGCGCCTTTTACCATAATTTCAGCTTGTCGAAAAAAGTGGTCCTTTTGGTGCATTAGTTGCGCGAGGTTGCCTTGTATGTCAACCACAACCAATATTGAATGGTGAATATCAAGCATTGCGCGATTCCTTATGTCTATTGAAAAAGTAATGGTTTGTAACCATATTGCTCTTTACAGTGTTGTTTAGAAACGGAACAATGCAAAGTGACTAACGTAAAATAAATGTAAACAAAGGAAGTATTGTCAGATTATGGCTGAGAGAAAATCAAACCCGTTAAGTGAAATTGTTTTTAACGTTATTATACCGTCAGTGATTCTGATGAAGTTTAGTGGTGGTGATCAACTCGGTGCGGTAGGCGGATTACTAGCAGCATTGGCATTCCCTGTTATTTTTGGCGGTTATGAGCTTATTCGTTATAAGAAATATAACTTTATAGCTTTGCTAGGTATTGTCAGCGTTCTTCTAACAGGCGGTATAGGTTTACTTGAACTTGATACTAAGTGGTTAGCGATTAAAGAAGCCTTGATCCCTGGACTTATCGGAATTGTTGTTTTTGGCTCAACATTTACCAAGTTTCCAGTTGTACGCAAATTAGTATTAAATGACAGCGTGCTTAATTTAGGGCTCATAAATGAGCGTTTAAAAGAAAAGAACAACGAGCATTTATTTGATCGCTGTCTAACGCAGTCTAATTACATGTTTGCTAGCACGTTTCTTTTTTCATCTGTGATGAACTATATTCTGGCGACAGTGATTGTAACCAGCAAATCAGGAACTGAAGCATTTAATGAAGAGTTGGGACGTTTAACATTGTTAAGTTACCCGATGATAGCAATTCCATCTATGTTGATGATGATGGGTATATTCTATTTTGTATGGCGTCAAATTCGCCGTATGACACAGCTAGAAACGGCCGAGATATTTAAGTCGCAGTAATGTCGTTTTTCATCAAAATGTAAGCAGTGAATCACTCACTGCTTTTTTTGTATCAAAGTAAGGTGTGTTACCGTTTTATTTTTAAGATAATGCTTACAGGGAAAACATAATTCAAACTTTTGAGTAATAATTTAGACATGTAGTTTAAAAACGGACATGTCATGAAGCTAACCTCAATAATATTCACATCACTAGTAATAACGGCTTGCTCAACGATTGAAGTGGCTAACTCTTCAGATAAAGAAGGAATGAAGTTTGTTGATAAACATTGCGCTAACCACCCGTCCCAACGAGGTTCTCATTTCTTTAGCTCATTTCTAGATACCCAATATCAAAAAATTACAGAGCTTAAAGGTTTTATTAGTGATCAAAATTACAAGCAACTCCATATTGCCTTGTCACAATTTAACGAGCACTGGGAAATACTCAACCAGCAAAGTTACGAAGCATGTGAAAAGCTAGCACGTTGTGAATTTATAAAAGAGCAGTACATAGCATCATTTAATAGACAACAAAGAAACAGAATAAAACTTGATGCAGATAAGCAAAATATGTGTGATAAAAGTAGCTTTGAATTTGATTTGAGCCGAGTAAAAATGGTGTCATTTTATAGTGATGTTGAACGTTTAGAGCTTGTTCGTGAAGAGCAATAATCAATATGTGTCACACACGAAGTTCTGTTTAACCTAATATATACAGTGAAATTATATTCTTATAAGTTAATAACTTATTGTACTTTTTTGTGTTTATACTTCTAAACCTGCATGGCATAGGCTATCTGTTTTACGCCTGTTTAATACTGAAAAATATCAAAAATTCCCCTAAAAGCACTTTTAATGATATTGTATTTGACACTATATTGTTAAATATAGAGATATTTTAAATTGAAGTTTTATTGTCGTAGCGGGTAGTTACGTTATTTTATCATTAATTCTAGGGGGATATTATGGCTTCAAGCCGTAAAATTAGTAAAGAGAGAATGGCGCTGAAGATATCATTAGTAGGAACAATTTTTGTTGCTACGCTAGGTATTGGTTACGGTCTGTATGTTGGTTCTAATGCTATTTTATTAGACGGTATGTTCTCTTTTTTAAGTATGGGGATGACAGGACTTAGTCTTTATACGGCGTACTTAGTTTCAAAACCGGATGATGAACAGTTTCAATTTGGTTATGCCCATTTTGAACCTCTTATCAACGTGGTAAATGGTCTATTAATTTTAGTAACATGTTTATTTGCCTTTGTGACGGGCATACAAACAATAATGCAAGGTGGTCACGACATTATTTTGGGAGACGCGATTGTCTATGCTGTTCTTTCAACCGTCAGTTGTTTTTCGATTTACTTTTTTGAAACCTCTATCGCACGCAGTGTTGATTCCGAATTAGTCCGAGTTGACTCGCAAGAATGGTTAGTTGACGCGATCTTAAGCGCTGCAATATTGGTTGGTTTTATCTTAGTTATTATATTTGATGCAATGGGTTATTCTAAGTGGAATGCCTATGTCGATCCCATTCTTGTTACAACATTATCAATCGCAGCATCAGTATTACCGATAAAGGTATTAAGACGAAATTTAAAGGAAGTATTGCTTGTCGCACCACAAGACAGTGTTCAAGAGCACGTCGATCAAGTTATTGCAGAGCTTTCTGAAAAGTATGACTTCGATGATTATACTCATCATTTTGCTAAAATCGGTCGTCAGTATGATTTAGAAATTAACATCTTGGTAAAAGATGAAAAAAGATGGACGACAAAACAACAAGATAATATTCGTCAAATCATATGGGATAAGTTGGAGGCCGATCTTGGTGAAACATGGCTTTCTGTTAGTTTTACCGGTCAAGAACGTTGGCTGTAACATAGTCTAAATAGAACTTAGGTTTAATGTTAGGATAATTGACTGCGAATCAGGGCTTATCCTAACTAACATTTTGTAATTATACTTTTTCGAATCATTTATATTGAATTTTACAAAATGATAACCACTGTGGTGAAATAGATATAGGAATCTTGTATTATTTCTTCGCTCTAAAAATTATCTTTGTTTAATTAAACACGAAATAAGAGTTAATTTTTAGCCAATGTTGAAAATTATTTTTATCACAGGTGAATCATGGACACTGCTTTAGTTATAGCATTCATTGTGGGTGCATTTTATATCATTCTTAAAGAAAAAAAATGCACTAAGAATATTGATTATAGCAAGGATAGTTTATAATCCTTATTGCGAAGAACAGAAATTAAAAAAAGCGCTATGATTAGCGCTTTTTTTATTGGCAAAAAATGAAACTATTATTGTGATTTAAATCTTATTTTAATGAAATAGAGATAAATTAAAGTTTAAGTTTAACAAACATTATTATTTCATTGATAAGTTTTTTGAGTATATTCTATTCTAATTTGGTATTTAATTTGTAAAAGTTTGACTGTGTTGATTTGTTTTTATAAATTAGAGTGTAAGTCTTAAGTTGAAATGAATATTTTATAACATGTGATCTCTGCTGGTATTTAATCTTCTCTATGGCTTGTCTAATAATGCTTTAGGTTTTAACTTTATTATAAGTAATGATTTTTATAGAGATCTACATGGATGGTAGATTATGAATAATAACAATGATGGTTTATTCAATGTTTAAGAAAGAGAGATTAACCAAAACGATTGATGATATTTTTTTGATGCGATTTTCAGGCCATATTGGTATTGGTTTAATGTTTTTTGTTATTTTAGTCGGTTTTGGTTTTACGACTCTCGCACCATATTTTGCAACTAAGCATTTATCAACAAAAATTCAAACAGATACTGATGAATTGGTTAAAACTCATATTCAAAATATAGGCGATTATCAAGACTTTATTACGAATCTTAGCCGCAATTTTGATTTTACGTGTAGTGAGAAAGAGCAGGAGCAATTAAAACGTATTGCCTATAGTAATTATCTTATCCGTAAGATTTCTTTAACCCCCTCAGGCAAAAGTACTTGTTCGAGTTTTTATGAAAAAAATCATGGTCAGCATGTTGAATCTCGGAAAATTAAAACTTATGGCAATATGATGTCGTTATGGTTATCTTCTGAAAAAAATAGTCTGCAACGTATTTTTGAAGTTCGGTGGCAAGGTAACAAGGGGAGTTTGGTTCTGTCCTTAGAACCCATCGTTGAAGAAATCTTACGAAATAAATACTGTGAAGGTTGTGTTTTAACATCTATATCAGCAGATAATGAATTGGATCGATTAGGTTGGCAAGGTGATAATAAATCATACACGGCTGAACCTATATATGAAGTTTTAATGCCTAATGGTTTGAAATTTTCTAATTACATTAAGTTGGAATTATTAGATAAAGAGTCACAATTATTAAGGATGCCTCTCTTTTTAGCTGGTGCATTTATTGCTGGATTTTTAATTTTGTTGCGGCGTTTATTCATTAGACGACGTTTATCGTTACATGCATTAGTACAACGAGGGATAGTTAAACGTGAGTTCGTACCCTATTACCAACCTATTATTAATTTAAAGGCCAAAGAACTTTATGGTTGTGAAGTACTTGCTAGGTGGAAGAAAAAAGGGGCTGGATTAATATCACCAATGGAATTTATTCCTTACGTTGAAAAAAGTGGACAAATTATCCCTATTACTAATTTATTAATTGAGAAAGCGATTAAAGATTTGAGTACTATCAACTGGCAGTTAACCGATAGAGTGATCAGTATTAATCTTGTACCGCAACAATTAGAAAATATACAGATAATGAATGAGTCATTAGCATTATTCAGCAATTCAAAGATCCCTATTAAACAGGTTGCTTTTGAAATTACAGAACGAAAACAATTTGAAGATCTTACTATTGCCTCTGAGGTTATCCAATATCTTAAAGCTCAGGGTATTGATATTAAATTAGATGATGCAGGCACAGGGTATGGTGGGTTCAGTTATATTCAAGAATTGAACTTGCGGAGTTTAAAAATCGATAAGATGTTCGTTGAAAATATTGGTACGACGGATATAAAACTTTCTCTGCTTGATTCTATTATAGCCTTCGGCAAACAGGCTGGAATGGAAATGATAGCAGAAGGCGTCGAGACGAAAGAGCAATCCGATTACCTTGTTGAGCGTGATGTTTATCTTCAGCAGGGGTATTATTTTGGTATGCCAATGAATGCTGAAGAGTTTTCGATTTATAATATTGAGATTAAAAATAAGAATAAGCTTTTGGCTATTTAGATAAGATAACGAGTTATGGATAAAGAAAAGCCGACATAATGTCTAATGCCGATCGTTTAAGGTACTTGAACGATCCTAAGATTGCGTAATAATCCCTACCAACGTTTGTTGGTAGGGATTTTTATATGTTAGTTGATGAGTTAAACCAAGCGCATGAAACGATGGAAA
>NZ_PYNX01000027.1:0-34992 GCF_003026755.1 Photobacterium sp. GB-50 | reverse complement strand
TCTGTGAGGCGATAAGTCAATATTAATGAAGCTGATCTACAATATATTTTTTTGATGTATATATCTTATTTACCTTGTCCCAAGGGATAGGCGTTAAGGTTGCGTTAGCCTTTTTAGCTCTTTTTTTTACATATTCTGTTGCTTGGAAATATTGTTTCGATGTGATTGAATTATAGTCAGTATCAGGCATGCTAGTTGGTGACAACTCAGTAACGTACGTATACTTGCCACATCCTTCTAGCCACACTTTCACTTGTCCATTTGGTAGGAAACCAAAATCAAATTGACTTTGATAGCAAGTACGTTTTATTCCGTCAGATTCCACATGATGCTGTTGTGTATACATCAGCGCTTTCATTTTTGGAGTGACATCTAATTCAGTAATGTAGAACTTTGCGTCAAAAAGGGATGTCCAGTAAAGCACGACTTTATCGGGTAGATGATTTGTATATTGTACTTGAGAGTAACTAGCTGTTGTAAAAAGATGAAGTGGTAATCCATAACCATCATAGTTGGGTAAATACTCTTTCACACGCATTAATGCACTTACAGTCATAAATTGACTATGAGTATGCAATATAGAAGTCCAATCTTCTTGCGAGTTTATACCATATGCTTTAGTGACTCTGACAGGGTAAAGTGATGGCATTGTATAACCAACTCTCCAATTTGGAACTTCATCAGGTACGCGTTCTCTATTTATCATGCTACAACCAGCCAGTAATAGGCAGAGTACTCCGGTTGATATGATCTTTTTCATTTACTGTCCTTGTGTAATGAACGCTGAATCTAGCTCTTTCATTGAGCGCCTCACAGAAACCTGTGAGGCGAGAAGTCAATATTAATGAAGCTGGTCAACAGTAAAATGTTTTGATGTATAAACCTTATTTACCTTGCCCCAAGGGATAGGCGTTAAGGTTGCGTTAGCCTTTTTAGCTCTTTTTTTTACATATTCTGTTGCTTGGAAATATTGTTTTGATGTAATTGAATTATAGTCAGTATCCGGCATACTTGTTGGTGACAATTCAGTAACGTACGTATACTTACCACAACCCTTAAGCCACACTTTCACTTGACCATTAGGTAGGAAACCAAAATCAAATATCGATTGGTAGCAGGTTTGCCTTATTCCATCAGCCTCAACATGGTTTTGTTGTTTATACATCAGCGCTTTCACTTTAGGTGTGACATCTAATTCAGTAATGTAGAACTTGGCGTCAAAAAGGGATGTCCAATAGAGCACGACTTTGTCGGGTAAATGATTGGTAGGTTGAATTTGTCTATACCAGCCCATCGTAGTAGTAGCGAGAGGTAACCCATAACCATTATAATCAGGTAAAAAGCCCTTAATACGGTTGAAGTCACTAACCGTCATAAATTGGCTGTGGGTGTGTAAAATAGAGGTCCAATCTTCTTGCGTGTTAATACCATATGCTTTAGTGACTCTGACTGGATAAAATGATGGCATAGCATAAGCCACAGTCCAATTCGGAACTTCATCAGGTACGCGTTCTCTATTCACCATGCTACAACCAGTCAGTAATAGGCAGAATACTCCTGTTGATATAATATTTTTCATTTACTGTCCTTGTGTAATTAATGCTGAATCTAGCTCTTTCATTGAGCGCCTCACAGAAACCTGTGAGGCGATAAGTCAATATTAATGAAGCTGATCTACAATATAATTCTCTGATGTATAAACCTTATTTACCTTGTCCCAAGGGATAGGTCTCAAGGTTGCGTTAGCCTTTTTAGCTCTAATATTTAACTCGTCTTCATAATCATGCTTGTAGGCAGTTGATGAATTTCCGTTATAGTCCGTTTCGGGTGTGCTCGTTGGTGACAGTTCAGTAACGTACGTATACTTGCCACACCCTTCAAGCCACACTTTCACTTGCCCATTTGGTAAGAAGCCAAAATCAAATGTCGTTTGGTAACAAGTTTTACGCCTTCCATCTTCTGGTCTAGTGTAACTTTGCTTTTTATAAGCCAGCGCCTTCATTTTTGGGGTGATATTTAATTCAGTAATATAGAACTTCGCGTCAAAAAGGGATGTCCAGTAAAGCACGACTTTATCGGGTAAATGATTGGTAGGTTGGATTTGTGAAGCTCCTCCCATAGTAGCAAAAGCGAGAGGTAACCCATAACCATCATAGTTGGGTAAAAACTCTTTTATACGTTTTAATGCACTGGTAGTCATAAATTGGCTGTGGGTGTGTAAAATAGAAGTCCAATCTTCTTGCGTGTTAATACCATATGCTTTAGTGATTCTGACAGGGTAAAATGATGGCATAGCATAAGCTACAGTCCAATCCGGAACTTCATCAGGTACGCGTTCTCTATTCACCATGCTACAACCAGCCAGTAATAGGCAGAGTACTCCGGTTGATATGATCTTTTTCATTTACTGTCCTTGTGTAATGAACGCTGAATCTAGCTCTTTCATTGAGCGCCTCACAGAAACCTGTGAGGCGAGAAGTCAATATTAATGAAGCTGGTCAACAGTAAAATGTTTTGATGTATAAACCTTATTTACCTTGCCCCAAGGGATAGGCGTTAAGGTTGCGTTAGCCTTTTTAGCTCTTTTTTTTACATATTCTGTTGCTTGGAAATATTGTTTCGATGTGATTGAATTATAGTCAGTATCAGGCATGCTAGTTGGTGACAGCTCAGTAACGTACGTATACTTGCCACACCCTTCTAGCCACACTTTCACTTGTCCATTTGGTAGAAAGCCAAAATCAAATTGACTTTGATAGCAAGTACGTTTTATTCCGTCAGATTCCACATGATGCTGTTGTGTATACATCAGCGCTTTCATTTTTGGAGTGACATCTAATTCAGTAATATAGAACTTCGCGTTAAAAAGGGATGTCCAGTAAAGCACGACTTTATCGGGTAAATGATTGGTAGGTCGAATTTGTCTATACCCGCCCATCGTAGTAAAGTAGAGTGGTAATCCATAGCCATTATAATCAGGTAAAAAGCCCTTAATACGGTTGAAGTCACTAACCGTCATAAATTGGCTGTGGGTGTGTAAAATAGAGGTCCAATCTTCTTGCGTGTTAATACCATATGCTTTAGTGACTCTGACTGGATAAAATGATGGCATAGCATAAGCTACAGTCCAATTTGGAACTTCATCAGGTACGCGTTCTCTATTTATCATGCTACAACCAGCCAGTAATAGGCAGAATACTCCGGTTGATATGATATTTTTCATTTACTGTCCTTGTGTAATTAATGCTGAATCTAGCTCTTTCATTGAGCGCCTCACAGGTTTTTGTGAGGCGGTAAACAATATTAATGAAGCTGATCTACAATATATTTTTTTGATGTATATATCTTATTTACCTTGTCCCAAGGGATAGGTCTCAAGGTTGCGTTAGCCTTTTTAGCTCTAATATTTAACTCGTCTTCATAATCATGCTTGTAGGCAGTTGATGAATTTCCGTTATAGTCCGTTTCGGGTGTGCTCGTTGGCGATAGCTCAGTAACGTACGTATACTTGCCACACCCTTCAAGCCACACTTTCACTTGCCCATTTGGTAGGAAACCAAAATCAAATGTCGTTTGGTAGCAGGTTCGGTTTATTCCATCAGCCTCAACATGGTTTTGTTGTTTATACATCAGCGCTTTCATTTTTTGGGTAACATCTAATTCAGTAATATAGAACTTCGCGTCAAAAAGGGATGTCCAGTAAAGCACGACTTTATCGGGTAAATGATTGGTAGGTTGGATTTGTGAATCTCCTCCCATAGTAGCAAAAGCGAGAGGTAACCCATAACCATTATAATCAGGTAAAAAGCCCTTAATACGGTTGAAGTTACTAACCGTCATAAATTGGCTGTGGGTGTGTAAAATAGAGGTCCAATCTTCTTGCGTGTTAATACCATATGCTTTAGTGACTCTGACTGGATAAAATGATGGCATAGCATAAGCTACAGTCCAATCCGGAACTTCATCAGGTACGCGTTCTCTATTCATCATGCTACAACCAGCCAGTAATAGGCAGAGTACTCCGGTTGATATGATCTTTTTCATCTACTGTCCTTGTTTACATTCGAATATTTGACGCTCATTGTATCTTTGCTCTGTCGGACTAAATATTTTAAGCTCAGAGGCCTTTCGTGATACCTGCTCTTTAATTGGCACATGATAATTGTTACGAGTAAACGGAAAGTGCACACCTTTTCTGGCCATTTGAGACCAAAAGCCTTGCTGATTCCCCGGCGCTTGCGGCGGAATATGCTGTGAGTTGTACGGGGTATTTTTCATGGTTATTTTCAATCTTTCTTCGGCGTTAACGATTTCCAGAGTAAGAATACACGCTTAATAGACTGGGCAATAATTGGCCTGATTATGAGATATTACCTCCATAAAAAAGCACGCCGAGATGGGCGTGCTTATTATGCGTTAGGCAGAAGCCGTGTTTGGTGTGGTTGCTTTAGAGTTTGTAGTAGGGATCGGTATCGCTTTTCCTAATGGTGGCTCTGAAATTTGTTTTTCAATAATTTTCGTTGCCGCTTGTATAAACTCTTCATCATCCATACTGAACCAAAAGTCAGGCTTTCGATTATGTGCCTTGTCATAAGCAACGGTTGTACTGTCTTTATGGCGAAAAGGCTCATTCATTGGAATGTCGGGCAAAGGCTGGCTCACATCCATATACGCTTGGATCATGTTCCATAAGCGTTGGTATTCATCAAGATCTCTTGAGCCATAAATAAAACGACTAATGGGCACACCACATCTGTAACCGTTATATCGATGAACTAGAAACAGATTGTAATTAATAGCTCCTTGTGGGGTTGGCGATGTAGTTAGGTAGCAATCAAACTCAATAAAAGGATGACTAAATCGCACCTTATCACCCTGACCAAATAACGTGACCATCCCCGTTTCTCGACTTAATCTAAATAACGGTTTTCGCGGCAGTTTGCTACCAAAGAAAGAGAAAGATTTCCAAAGTAAAAAACACAATACCTCAATACAGGTTATACCGATATATGCTGCATTAACTTCACTTTGTGGAGCTTTAGTGAGAATGTTTGCCATAAAACAAACTAATAAAGCCAAGGGCATCAGATATAATGTTAAGACTTTTGCAATAGAGGCAAAGTGAAAATAAATCATCCCCCACCAGGGAAAGGTCATATCATCAATTTGACGCTCATTGTATCTTTGCTCTGTCGGACTAAATATTTTAAGCTCAGAGGACTTTCGTGATACCAGCTCTTTAATTGGCACATGATAATTGTTACGAGTAAAAGGAAAATGTACACCTTTTCTGGCCATGTTTGACCAAAAGCCTTTATGATTCGCTGGCGCTTGCGGCGGAATGTGCTGAGAGTTATACGGGGTGTTTTTCATGGTTATTTTCAATCTATCTTCGGCGTTAACGATTCCCAGAGTGAGAATACACGTTAAATAGACTGGGCAATAATTGGCCTGATTATTAGATATGACCTCCACAAAAAAGCACGCCGAGATGGGCGTGCTTATTATGCGTTAGGCAGAAGCCGTGTTTGGTGTGGTTGCTATAGAATCAGTGGTAGGGATCGGTATAACTTCACCCAATGGTGGCTCTGAATTTTGCTTCTCAACAATTTTCGTCACTGCTTGTTCAAACGCTTCATCATCCATACTGAACCAAAAATCTGGCTTTCGATGATGCGCCTTATCATAAGCAACGGTTGCACTGTCTTTATGGCGGAAAGGCTCATTCATTGGAATGTCGGGCAAAGGCTGACTCACATCCATATAGGCTTGGATCATGTTCCATAAGCGTTGGTATTCATCAAGATCTCTTGAGCCATTAATAAAACGGCCAATGGGAACTCCATGTTTGTAACCATTATAACGATGAACAAGAAACAGTTGATAATTAATAAAACCTTGTGGGGTTGGCGATGTTGTCAGGTAGCAATCAAACTCAACAAAAGGGTGACTAAATCGCACCTTATTACCGAAACCATACAGTGTGACCATGCCCGTTTCTCGGCTTAATGAAAATAAGGTTTTAATGGGTAACTTTCCATTAAAAAATGAGAAAGACCACCAAATGAGTAGACACACCACTAAAATACATGCCATGCCTAGATAGATTTGATTGTATTCATCTTGTCCTGAACTATCCACAAGGTTCATGACACCTGCAACCAAAAAAAACAACGGCATCATATAGAGAGCAATAAATTTTCCGAATGTCACGGCATAAAAATAGACCAAGCCCCACCATGGCAATGTGATGTCTCTAATTTGACGTTCGTTGTAGCCGCCTTCAGATGGGTCTAACGTTCTAAGCTCAGAGGGTTTACGGGACCGCAACACTTTACTGGACACATGATGATTATTGCAAGTAAATGGGAAGTGCACACCTTTTCTGGCCATTTGAGACCAAAAGCCTTGCCGATTCCCCGGCGCTTGGGGCGGAATGTGCTGTGAGTTGTACGGGGTATTTTTCATGGTTATCCTACCGTATCTTCAAGATTATCTGTCCACTCTTTTTGATGCCGACTAAAAACTGCGGGAGCTGGTATGTGATTGTTCTTTTCTATTATTGCCTTTTCTAAAGAAGGCAGAGGGAATACCGTATCTTGATACGTCACTCGTACTTTTGCCAAAATGATATCCTCAAAGATTGATTGTGTAATCCACCCTGTAGTGCTTCTTTGAGTTACCTGCTTTGCATTAATACAGTACAAGTAACTATTACCAACACGAGCGATCCCCACAGGATGCAGTGCCGTTGAATACGTAATCTTGGTATCGACAGAGCCTGTTTTATGGTTGATCAGCGACTCTTTCACGGCTGGTACAACTTTTAGGTTGATATTTTTTTCACTCAGCGCAATCGGCAAGTTAGTACTAATACGTACAAAATGTGTTGTTGGTATTTGCTTTATGCGTTGTAACATATCACTGCTTAGCTGTAACTGTCCTTTGACTTTTTCTTTAGGATAAACAGTGACTTTAATACCAATAATCAAATTTAGCCAAGTGACTAGTGCGTATTGGGGATCTTCTAATGTGGCATACTCTCCATCAAAACGATGTCCTTCCGCTCCAAAAGGGCCATTAGCTAACCATGCTTGCATGGGAGTGTCTTTTAACCATAAATAACCAAGACCACCGGCTAGAGCAATCGTAATCGCTAACCAACCAACAGGGCCGCCCATAAATGCGGTCGAGAATGTCCCTGCCACTGTTGCTATGGCGGTACCACTTGCAAATATCCCTGCAGATACTGCGGCATCTCTATCATTTTTATTCCAAGCACGGATTGCGTCCCACGCGGCTAGAGATGCTGTAAGAAAACCTCCTGCTATTGAAGCAGCCCTCAAAACGGTAATCACACCACTGAAATGAGTATCAAATAGGGTGAAGCTATATTTTGCGAGCTCTTTTTCAGCTTTTTGACGTAGCAACGTTTGTCTTTTTACCATAAACAGATAGGTTTCTGTTGCAACTGTACTCAAATCAAGAATGGCAGAGGTGATATTTATAACTGAATAAAGTCTGTCATTTTCGAAATCTATGCTTGTACATGCATTTCTTAAATTAATCAGCTCTATCAGAGTGAGAAAATGCGGCACGCGCAGCTTTTGATAGGCTTGAGCGATTCTTGGTGAATTTACTGCTTTGTTGGTTACGCTATTGTTGAGTGGTTGCGCCAGTTTAGAGTTTTCCGGCACCATCGCTAATTCAATTTCTGCTATTTTCTTGGCACTACTCATCCCACTTTTATTTTTACTGGAGGAAATAATGAGTGTTCCGTTTTCATCATAAATTTCCCCGCTTCGTATTGTTGCCGGAGTATCAGCCGGTGATAAGCCTTTTGATTCATTTAAGTATTGGAAGCCAATCACTTTTCCTTTTAGTTCAGAACCTGTAAATGGTTTAATTGTGATTTCACCAAGCGTTTCAGGATCAAGAACTTTGCCTACTGATATTGCTGCGGTAAATGCTTGACTAAAGTGGAGAGTTTGCACTTCTCCTGTTGAAATGCCGTCTAGTAATGCCGATAGCGTTTCAAATATCCCCGCTAACATAGCACCAGCAACAGTGGTCGCTCGTCTAAAATTGGTAAAATCATAGAGTTCAGGTTGGTCAACACTCTGAAAAATTGCAGCGATGGCAGGATGCTCTGCGGACTCTTTATCTAACGTTGGTATCTTTTCAGCAATGCCGACTAATCGTTCTGGTGTCGCAAGGCCTGAACCATCATTCAAAGCGGTGTACTTTGTTTTGTCATAGGCCTTATTTTTATCAATGGCATCTGTGGGTAAAAAAAGAATATCGTGCCATGGGTGTGTACTGTCATCTTGCATCAAACGTAGAGCAGTAAGCTTCGATTTACTCGCATGTGATGAAACGGCTTTATTGTAGGGATCGAGTTTACCGATATCTTGACCAAGCGCGGCGATGACATCGTAACCGAGTGAAAAGCCAACCCAACCATTGATCCCTTCTAATGAGGTTAAATCTCTCAATGCCGCGCCATAAAGTGGAGCATTAATACAATCTATTAGTTGCTTTTGACAAGTAGTAAAAGCCGTTGACAACAGTTGACGCTCCCAAAGGCGTAGGGTGCGGTTAAATACTCCGGAGGTGGCTGCATCCATGTTTTGGTGATATTTATTCAATGGGTTTTCATTACCCATTGAATCTCTCAGTGGGGATATCACTTCATTGACAGCCAGTGCGACCTTGCCATATTTTTGCTTATCGGTGTACAGTGTAAGCTGTTGAATATACGCACTCATCGCATTAATCAATCCACACTTTTGCCAGAGGATAAACTGCGGATCATTAAATGTGAACGTATTGTATTTATGTTGTTTGGCGTATGCGAGATAATCGGTTGATAGTATCGCCTTCCAGTCATTTTTGATGGCGTCAGTGTTTGAGTTTTCAATAGATGCCCGCAGTACCAACTCTCTTAAGAAGTAATCGTGGCAAACATCTTCAAATTTTTGTGTCTGAGTTAATGCGCTGATCGCGGCAGCGTCACTGTTAGCTAACCCCACTTCTTGGTTGATTAATTGCTGAACATGCGTTGCTAACGTGTTACCCGAGAGATCTTGGTTACCGATAGCCGGATCTGCCAACATCAAATCTTTACCGGCTTCACGCTGGCGTAATGTGGGACAGTCAATCGCAGGGGTCGTGTCGTTGAAAACGGACTCAAAGCGCTCTTTAGCATACTTTTTGTCATGTTCAGTAAAATGGATATGTGCCGCGCTCCACTGCATTTCAGAGAATGCAATGCCGACTTTTACCTGTTGACCATTTTCTTTTTCTGGCAGCCACAGGGTTTCCATTTTTGGCCCTGTTGGCTTCCTCTTGTCTTTTTTATTGAGGTCAAACTCACCACTTTCATTACGGTACTGGCTTAAATCAACGTCTTGAAAGGTCGGTTGTTCACCTTCTTTCTGATGGATCTGAATTTCGCGCCAAATTTTATCTTGGTAGTGAATATAAATAAAACCGGCACGCACTGGCGCAATCCCTGCTTTCTTCGATGTGAGTGCCGGTAAATGAATTAAAGGTAGGCATGCCATTAATTTATAGGCTTGTTCGTCATTTTGACACGGTGTTGGCTTCGCGTTGACAAACAGAGGTAAGGTGATTGCGCCTTCATCACCTTGAAGGTGTAAGTTTACATCGATTGTGTTTTTTTCTTTACTCCAATCCCAACTGTAAACGGTCGTTGCATCAAATGTCTCTGTCGTTTCAAGTTTATCTTTATTCAGGTTGTTATTATTATCGGGATCAAAAAACTCAAAGCCGTAGGGTTTGGCATGATTGATACCTGATACTTCAATGAAGATCTTTTTGCCATCACAGGCAACGCCTTGGCTGAGGCTCTTTTTATTGGCCATGAATAGTGTTCTCCTGCATGCTTTGCAATGCTATTTGGTACCCTTGGAGTGTTGCACTTTGGTTTAATGAGATAGATTGCTCATGCTGGTTTTTGAGTACGCTTATAGTAAAAGGTCGGAACTCAAAAGAGAGTGCTAAGAATGTTTTAAAATCGTCGATGTGCTCTAGGGAAAATAAAGCACCATAGTTAAGGATGTCGTAACACCAGCGCCAATCCTGCGGTTGGGTATAGTGCTCAGGGAAGCATTCAAAAAAATAACTGATTGTGCTGTCATCAATCGTATTTAATAACGCATTTTCTTGAGATGGGGTCAGTAGCCATGTTTTCGACGCATCTTGTGACAGATTCAGGCTGTTGTTCTCTATCATTTCCCATTGTTGGCTCCCCCAAGGAACGTTATCTAACCACGCTAATTTTTTTATATTTCCCATCCACGCATGAGTGTCTTGCGCCAATGATTGACGAAAAAAGTGACTGGCAACCCGAGGGTTTTGAAAATGGAAGATCGCTTTTCGCTCCTTATCAAATTTGACGAAGAGGCGTTGTCTTAATTGCTGCATTAAAATCGTTAATTGCACTGTTTTTTTCGTTGCTAGCATTAAGCCTTTTAAGCGTTCACATTCAATATCATTCAGTAATGCAGAGCGTTGATCATTATTGATAGTGATAAGGATTGGACTTAAGTCTTTCGCATCATTTAAGTCGGTGCCTTGATAGAGATTGTGGCTATCGCCATAGTTAACGATATGTTTTGTTAACTGCTGCGAATAGTGAGCTAAAAAATACCATTGCTCTTCACTATCTTGAGTATTTTGGGTTAAAAATGTAGGCATATTCATTAGTTATTACCACATGGACAGTCAGATAGAGGGCATGAACCGTCTTGTTGCTTTTGGCACACTTCAGTTAGCGCAACATTCGCCGCGTGTGCGGTGAGTAACTTAGCTCTAAGAGCCGGAGTAACGACGCTAATCGTTTGGGCTGGCTCTACGGCACCGGGCAACATTGGAGCAATACCGCCATATCCCGTACCACTGCCCGCACTGCCACCTGCATTGATGTTAACGGCTGCTCCTGAGAGCGATACACCGGATGCGTCGATTTTGATAAAGCTGCCGCCGGCTTTTAAGGTCAGCTCTGCGCCGGCTTCTATCACCACTTTTGTGCCGCCTTTCAAATGCACTTCATTTCCTGCATCCACCAATAATGCTTGGCCCTGTTTCATGTGTAAGCTGCCATCAACCGCGACAGTTTGATCGGCTTTTACATGGGTACGGCTTTCACCGTCGACGGTTAGGTGATCGTGGGTTTTAATGTGGGTGAAGCGTTCATTGTCTACATCTAGGTGTAAATCGTGTTTGATGTCGTCTTTGCGATCGTTTTCCACCAACATGTTCACGTCTTTTTGCGCGTGAACATAGATTTCTTCTTTGCCTGCCTGGTCTTCAAAGCGCAGCTCGTTATAGCCATCACCTTGGTGCGTTTCCGTGCGCAATACCGTGCGGGTTTTATTCGCCGGTAACGGGTAAGGGGGCTTGTTGGTCGCATGGTAAGTACGGCCTGTGATAATCGGTTGGTCTGGGTCACCTTCTAAGAAACTAACAATGACCTCGTGACCAATACGCGGCAGTGCGACCATGCCATATTGGCTCCCCGCCCAACCTTGGGAGACACGTATCCAGCAACTCGCATTATCATCACTGTTACTGTATCTGTCCCATGGGAACTGGACTTTCACGCGACCGTATTCATCACAGTAAATCTCTTCGCCTTCAGGGCCCACCACCATCGCAATTTGTGGGCCGTCTACACGAGGCTTAGCCGTGTAGGGGGCTCGCCATGGGCGATGACCGGGTATCACAATAAAATCATTGTTATAGGTGGTTACACCTTGTCCGCCAGCCTCTTCTAATGCCTGTGGTTGCGTGCCCACATGGTTAACCGCCACCACGAGCCATTCGTCATTACATTGCTCATCATCGTGCTCTTGCAAGGCAAAGTTCACCCCAGCCACTAAGCCATGGGTGTTACTTTCACCGTAGGCTGTATTGGCATCACGACGTAATGATTCGAGTCGAAAAGAAGTAAACGGCTTACCGCTGGCATCGTCTTTGTAACGCCCAGGGTAATCGTAATGTTCGTAATTGGCTTGCTGGTAATCGGCTTCTTTCGCATTGGCTGTTTGTAAGAAGCTATAAGCCGGCTTTTTAAAACTGTAATCTTTGAGTTGCGCAGACGATGGGCGCATTTGCGTATGGCGAGCAAAGGTGCGCACAAAAGGCACGCCACTTTGCCCACCACTGCGGCTGTTATAAGGCAGTGGTGCCGTCAGTCGAGCGGCACTTTGGGTGTCATCAGAAAAGCGCAGGGTATTCTTTTTGTTATGATGGACAAAGCTGTAAAACAGGCCTTCTTCTGCGGCAATGCGGTCGATAAAGGCTAAATCTGTTTCACGGTACTGGACGCAATATTCACGCTGCACGTAATCTCGCGTTAAAACGAAATCAACATCGGTAATCCCTAATTCTTGTAATATCACCGAGATAATTTCAGGCACCGTTTGTGTTTGAAAGATACGGCTATTATGGCGCAACGCGAGGCGGGCTGCTGGCGGTACAAATTCCACCTGATACAAGGTGTGGTGATGGCCTGTGTCACCCTGGGTAAAACGTCGAATAATGCCATGCCATTGCTGTTGCTGTTCACCGTCTCGCCAGACCGTGAGCGTGGCCGTGTTATCGACGGTTTCTTGCGGCGTATAGGCGGGGTGACGACTGGCTAAGTCAATGGTAAAGGCGAAAGGCAAAGACAGGCTATCAGTGCCTGAAAATTGTGTGACGGCAAAGGCATCAGCATCTAGCCCATCGACTTCAAATGTAAATTGCAAACCCGTTTTTGTTGCCATACTGACCTCGTGATTAAACCTTTGCTAACGTTGGCCTTGCGGCGTATTTAGCAAAGGCATAAACGAAAAGCAGCCTACACAGGTGTGTAGGCTGATATAGAGTAGAGTGCTATTACGCTTCTAGCGGTGCACGCCAGTCATCAGCACCAGATGTGCCAGATACCGTGTGATCCCAGTTAATTGCACGGTAAGCCATTGATACTTCGATAAGCTGAGTGAAGTCTTCTTTTGATGAATCTTGGCAGTGTGGCATGTGGGTGTTGATATCAACAATCGTTGCATCGGTCAGCGTTGTAGTGAAGTAGTGCTCTTGTTTACCTTCAACCGATGTGCGGTACCACTTTAGCTCTACAGACGGTAGCATTTCACCTGATGCCAATGAGTTGTACATCAGAGGAACGGCTTTGTTCAGTGCCACGGTAAATTTAAATGGCTTGTGAACACGTTGACCTGAAGGCTGACCTGATTGTGGGTCTGTAGGAACAGTAACAACGTGCTTGAATTCTTGAACAAGCATTTGGTCTTCGTGACCTTCAACATAGATGTTACCGACAGAATCAGGCGTGAATGCACCGGCTGTAATATTACCCTGAGTTTGGCCTTGGATCGCGATATAACAAGGAGTTGGCATCTTAGTATCCTATTTTATGATGGAGTAAATGACACAGCCTATGCTGTGATGACGTGCTGTTAAAGCAGGAAGTGTGCCAGTTTTTAAGTTGCTGATAAGTATGGGTTTTGCGTTTTTACGCTAGTATATATCGAGCAAGATCTTGCCCGGCTGGGCAACTTATTGCTCGATTTGGGCAAGATCTTGCTTACTTTCGTGATTAAAGAATTTTTATTGGTAATGATTTGTCATCTGAATAAGCAATGATTAAGGGCTTAAAAAAATGGCTAAAAAATAAAAAACGCGCAATAGATATGGTTAGTAAAATGTAAATAATAAAGTTTATTTAACAATCTCTTTTTTAATGGAGTCTGTTAATAACGAAGCGGGCAAGATCTTGCCCGAATGTTAAATATCAGGTATTGCTTTAAATTTTTTATTTACAATATTCTTATTAGTGAGAAAGGGCCTAGTATTATTAAAATCATATCCTTTATTCTATTATATTAATTAGGCTCTCTAAATTATTAATAGAATGAAGCACATTTTTATACTGAATTTTTTATATGGGAGTTTGTTTTTTGGGAAGGCTATCACATATATTTGGTTTTTTAATTTATTCAATATTTTAAAAAAACATAGCATTTTAGTCTGGAGTTTAGCGTTAATATGTTAATGCTGGGTTTAAGGTTATGGAATCAATAGTTTTTTATGTTGCGTTTGAATTTATTAAAATTCTTATTTGTATGTATTAATAGATTTTAGTGTCTCAAAATCTATACAATATTGCTTGATATGCAACGGTAATTACTATTTAATTCACTGCAAGCAATATTTGTTATCTAGAAGCATTTTTGTTGGTTAGGAAATAATATAAATAATAAAGCATATTTAATTAAAAATAACATTTTCATTTTTAATTTGTTAAAGATGTTAAATCTGCTGGTTTATCTATTCGTTGTAAATAATAAAAATAACGGGGTTTAAAATGTCTAAAGAAGGCACCGTCGCACCTAAAGAACGTATTAATATTAAATACGTTCCTCACAAAGGTGATGTTCAATCTGAAGTAGAGCTACCATTAAAAACACTTGTTGTGGGTGAATTTAAAGGTGATGGGGAAGATAAACCTATAGAAGAGCGTAAAGCCGTTTCAGTTGATAAAAATAACTTTGAATCGGTTATGCGCGAAAGTAAATTATCGTTGACAACTTCTGTGAAAAACAAACTTTCAGACGATGATTCTGACTTATCAATTAATCTTTCAATTAAAAGTCTTAATGATTTTTCTCCTGATGCAATCAGCCAACAAGTTCCAGAATTAAAAAAACTGATTGAATTAAGAGAAGCATTAGTTGCTTTAAAAGGACCACTTGGAAATATTCCAGCATTTCGTTCTCGTCTTCAAGAACTAATTGAATCTGACGAGTCACGTGAAAAGCTACTTAACGAGTTACAACTTGTTAGTGGCGAAGGTGAGAAATAGTAATTTCCTTTTGGCTTTAATTTTAAGAGAACGATAAATGTCTTTACAAAAAACACTTGAATCATCAAGTACAACTGAAAGCAGTTTACTTGATGAAATTATGCTTCAAACACGCATGACTCCGTCCGATGAAGGTTATGACATTGCCAAGAAAGGGGTGGCTGCATTCATTGAAAATTTACTGGGTAATTCTGGTGTAGAACAAGTCAATAAAGGACTTGTTGATCAGATGCTTGTTGAGTTAGACAGTAAGATTAGTGCGCAAATGGATGAAATTTTACACTGTGAAGAGGTTCAAAAGGTTGAATCTGCTTGGCGTAGTGTGAAGATGCTTGTTGATCGTACTGATTTTCGTGAAAACAATAAAATTGAATTATTGCATGCGACTAAAGAAGAGCTTTTAGACGACTTCGAATTTGCGCCAGAGACGTCTCAATCTGGTTTATATAAGCATGTATATTCGTCTGGATACGGACAATTTGGTGGTGAGCCTATTGGCGCTATCATTGGTAATTACTCATTCACGCCATCATCGCCTGATATTAAGCTACTTCAATACATTGGTGCTGTGGGTGCAATGGCTCACGCTCCATTTATTTCAGGTGTAGCACCAGAATTTTTTGGTATCGAATCTTTTGAAGACTTACCAAATATTAAAGATTTAAAAGCAACATTTGACAGCCCTCGCTATATTAAATGGCGACAATTACGTGAATCTGAAGATTCTCGTTACCTTGCATTAACGGCTCCACGTTTTCTTCTTCGTACCCCATACGATCCAGAAGAGAACCCAACTAAAACATTTAATTACCGTGAAAACGTGAGTGATTCACACGAAAGCTACTTATGGGGTAATACCTCTTTTGCTTTGGCTTCACGTTTAACTGATAGCTTTGCTCAATACCGTTGGTGTCCAAATATCATCGGTCCTCAAAGTGGCGGTACTGTTGAAGATTTACCTGTTCATTTATTTGAATCTTTGGGTGAATTACAAGCAAAAATCCCAACAGAAGTGTTAGTGACAGATCGTAAAGAATTTGAATTAGCTGAAGAAGGCTTTATTGCATTAACCATGCGTAAAGGTAGTGATAACGCTGCATTCTTCTCTGCAAACTCAGTTCAGAAACCAAAAGTGTTCCCTAATACGAAAGAAGGGCGCGAAGCTGAAATGAACTTCAAATTAGGTACTCAATTGCCTTATATGATGATCATTAACCGCTTAGCGCACTATGTGAAAGTATTACAACGTGAACAAATTGGTTCTTGGAAAGAGCGTCAAGATCTTGAGCGTGAATTGAACGCATGGATTAAACAATTCGTGGCTGATCAGGAAAACCCACCAGCTGATGTTCGTAGTCGCCGTCCTTTACGTGCTGCGAAAATTGAAGTACTTGATGTTGAGGGCGATCCAGGTTGGTACCAAGTGGCATTGTCTGTTCGCCCTCACTTTAAATACATGGGCGCAAACTTTGAGTTATCACTAGTTGGTCGTTTAGATCAGGCATAATTTCAATGTCTTATATAGAACTAGAAGATAGGGCTTATGGTGTTAGTCTCTTTGAGCGTTTAGAGACTAACGCACCGCGAAAAGTGATGACGAAAGGACCAGATGCTAAACATGTTTTAAATTCAATTAAACGCAATGTTGCGCAATTACTTAACACTCGTTTAGGTGAAGCATTGTGTGCGCCCCATTTAGGATTAATTGATTTTAATGATGCAACTTTAGGTACGCATGATCTGGCATTACAAATTAAGCTGGCAATTCGTCATTGTCTTGAGCGCTACGAGCCACGTTTAGACAAGATTGATATTCAATATGTGCCAAATGATGAAAGTCCATTAAATATTTTCTTTCATATTACAGCATGTATTAATTCAAGAGCACTGCATGATTCGGTGCGTATTGATTTGATGTTGGATAATAGTCGTAAATACAGAGTAATTTAACTTTGTCACAAGAAAAATATTTTAGGGATGAGCTTGCTTTTTTAAAAGAGCAAGGCGTTGCTTTTGCCGAAGTACATCCTCAATTATCTCGTTTTTTACAAGGGAAAAATACAGATCCTGATGTTGAACGATTATTAGAGGGCTTTGCTTTTTTAACGGCTCGTTTACGTGAAAAAGTTGAAGATGAATTTCCTGAGCTCACACATTCTATAATCAACATGCTTTGGCCTAATTATTTAAGGCCTGTACCAAGCTTGAGTATTGTTCAATTTACACCGATTGAAAAAGCAATAAGTGTTCGTCAAACAATACCAGCAAATACAGATGTTGATAGTGAAGAGGTGTTCGATACTGTGTGCCGGTTTAGAACTTGCCGAAACCTAGATATTTATCCTTTGGAGTTGGTTGATGTTGCGATTACCCATAGCCGGGAGTCGTCAATCATTGATTTGAATTTCGATGTATTAGGCGAACAAAGTTTACCCGATATAGATCTAAAAGCGCTGTCATTGTTCTTGGGTGGACATCAGTACAGCGCGCAGATGCTGTATTTATGGCTAAACCATTATTTATCACATATTGAATTAGTGTGTAGTGATAAAACGATAGCGATTCCTGCATCACAATTTAAAAGCTGTGGCTTTGATTCCGCTGATGCGGTGATGCCATATCCAAAAAATGTTTATGAAGGTTATCGTATTTTACAAGAATACTTAACGTTTCCAGATGCATTTTTATTTGGTGATTTGGTTAATCTTGATCGTTATATCACGCCGGATATGGGTAGAAAGTTTCAATTGAAATTTGTTTTTTCAAGAACGCTACCTGCCGATGTTCGCGTACGTAAAGATAGCTTTAAATTATTTTGTACACCGATTATCAATCTATTTACTCATGATTCTGATCCTATCGATTTAACGGGAAAGCGGGCGGAATATCGCATTGCACCTTCAAGTCGTCTTCCTGCTCATTATGAAATTTTCAGTATTGATCATGTAGAAGGGCGACAAGAGGATCACAAGTTACGTTCAAAGGGGCAAAAGCGTGTTTATACCTCTTTTGAAAGTTTTCAACATGAAATCGAACGTTCTCGCCACCGATTAGCGCTCTATTACCGCGCAAGGGTGAGAGAGAGTGTAAGAAATGATGGTTTTGATCATTACATTTCATTTGTTCGTGGGGATGAAACGCTAAATGTCGGAACCAGTGAAGCGATTTCATTGCAGTTAACGTGTACGAATCGACAATTGCCATTGGAGTTAGGGATTGGTGATATTTGTGTGCAAACAAATAGTTCACCGTCTTTTGTAACTTTTTCTAACATCACAGAACCAACACAGCCGTTAAGGCCGACGTTAGATGGCAGCTTGTTGTGGACATTGATTTCAAATTTATCGCTTAACTATCTTTCATTGCTTTCGAAAGATGCACTGTGTTCTGTACTTCGAGCTTATGACTTTAGAGCACTTGTCGATAGACAAGCTGAACGTGTTGCTAAACACAGACTTGATGGGATCGTAAAAATTACATCTAAGCCAATTGAACGGATCATCAAAGGATTACCTGTTCGAGGTTTACAGTCTGAGTTAGTGCTTAACGAAGAAGCGTTCAGCTCTGAAGGGGATTTGTATTTGTTTGGGAGTGTGTTAAGTCGCTTCTTTTCTTTGTATGCAAGTATCAATTCATTTCATGAGCTTATTGTAATTAACAGTGTCAATCAGGAACGATATTCATGGGGAACGCAGACGGGTCTACAGCCTTTGATATAGATCTTGATTGTGACCATCTTGCATCCGATCAATTAGCAATAGTAGAGCAACAAGTTCGGTCTTACGACTTTTATCAATTAGTCGAACTTTTACAGCGCTTGGCTGATGAAGATCCTGAGACCGAAGGGTGGGAAACACATTGTCGTTTACTGTTTAAAGCCAATCCGAGTTTAGGGTTTGCTGCGAGTGATATTTCAAAATTAGAGATGTTGGAGCAAGGTGGTTTCTGTTTAGAAACGACGTTCTTTGGATTAAATGGTGCTCAATCACCATTACCGGGTTTTTTATTAGAAGAAATAGCATCTGAGAGTGAAACGGGGTTAAGACGGCATTTTCTCGATTTCTTTAATAACCGACTATTGGCGTTGGTATATCGAATTTGGCGTAAATACCGTTATTACATTCGGTTTAAAGAAAATGCCAGCGATGCCTTCTCTTCTCAGTTATTTGCCTTAGTCGGCTTGGCTGATGAAAACCTTCGTGGTGAAACCGCAATTAACTGGGGGAAAATGCTTTCATACGCCGGTACATTAGCTGGTAGAAGCCGTTCCCCACAAATTGTTGCAGGTATCATTTCTCATTGCTTTGATTTGGATAACGTTTTTATTCGTCAGTGGGTAGAGCGGAAAGTAGACATACCCAATCATCAACGAATGTGTCTTGGAAATGCAAACTGTGAGTTAGGTGAAAGTACGATTATTGGCTCGACGGTTCGTGATTGCACGGGAAAATTTGTTATTGAGATTAAAGATCTTACCCAATCACGATTCAATGATTTTTTACCGTCAGGCAAAGAGTATTTGCCATTTTGTAAGCTGGTTGAATTTATTCTTCGTGAGCAAATGGCATTTGATCTGGAGTTAGAGCTTAAAGAAGACGAAGTACCTTCATTGCAATTGATACAAGGCTCAACGCTGTCGTTAGGTTGGTCTTCTTTCTTAGGTGAGACGAATAATAACCGTAAAGTTTGTATACAAGTTCGTCAGTAAAGGGGCTAAAAATGGCGGAACAACAACGACTAAAGTTAAAAGTTACTAATACTCGGTTCTTAGAACCGGGTTTGTCGGCAACGAAAGAATTTTCATCTGCTGGTGGCGCGATTGGTTCTAGTTCATCGAGTTTTTGGCACCTAGCTGATAGAGACGGAGTTTTGGAACCGGTTCACTGTCAGATCACAATGATTGATGGCTGTTTTTGTATCACTGATATTTCGAATCAAACCTATATCAATGGTGCTTCAATGCCGATTGGTTGGCACAAGCATGCGCGTTTAAATGAAAATGATGTTATTTCAATTGGTCCTTATTTCATTCGTGTTTCTATCGGTGAAGCATGCACTGAAAATGATAAAGACATTGAAGAGATGCTATCTAAATCAACTGATATTGATTTATTTGGTGATGAGCTAGATGTCACAACTAAGGATCAAAAAGCGAATGTGGATGATCCATTATTAGCACTCGATCAACTCAAACATAAAACAGAAGTTGAATCGTTAATTACACGAAATAAGCCAGCAGTATCTTTTAATAATGCACAGTCATTAATTTCTGAATGTGATTCGTGGATTGGTGATGCCCAGACAATACAAGCCGATACTGAAAATGACACAACGTCAGCTATTACATTAAGCGGTTTTAAATCTACGTTGAATGCTGATGAAAAATCATCGGGATACATAGCGACTACTTTAAATAGCAAGGAACTAAGAATGGACGATAACACGCTGGATCTGCTTGAAGAAGAAATGGGACGAGGTTTTTCTGGTTCGAATAATCATTCGATGGTAGCAACAGATGAAAACCATTTATTAACGGGTCCGCTATTTCGTGGTTTAGGCGTTAGAACGAATAACAGTGATGATTTAGCTGAAATGCAAATGCTATCTGAAGAGATGGGAGCATCATTACAAGCTGCAGTAAAAGGGTTAATAGAACTTCATCAACAAGTTAATACCAGTCGATATGGTGTGATGAATAAGAACTTGCAACCCATTGAAGATAACCCGTTACGACTTGGTTTAAGTTATGACGAAACAGTACAGGTTATGTTTGATAGCCAACGTAGTCTTGTTCACTTATCTGCACCAGCAGCCATCGAAGAAAGTCTTCGCACAGTTAAAGATCATAATGATGCTGTACATACTGCAATTAGCGAGGCACTGAATCAAATTATTCAAGCCTTTTCACCTGAAGTGTTGATGCGAAGGTTTTTACGTTATCGTCGTCCTGGCCAATCGGTTGGTGAATCACCAGAAGCATGGGCTTGGGAAATGTATCAAAGTTATCATAAAGAGTTGACTTCAAATCGTCAGCATGGATTTGAAAAGCTATTCTGGGAGATTTTTGATCAATCTTACGATAAAAACCTGCGTGATAAACAACAAGAGGTGTAGCTGGATGAAATCGTCGTCTTTGTTCCACATGGTTTTTATTTTTGCCTTAACGTTGATGGGTTGTAGCTCTAAATATGATCCGGCATCAGAGCCAAGTACGATAACAATCAGCATGGTGAGTACCGATTCAATAAATACGAATGGGAATAATGAAGCCTCACCAGTTGAATTAAAAGTTTTCGAACTTGAAGATGACTCTATGTTTAATTCAGCATCTTATGATCAGCTAGCTTTTGAATATAAAAAAGCACTAAAGAGTAACTATGTTGATGTTTATGATTATGTCATGCTGCCGAATAAATTTAAGTTTGTCGAAGAAATTAAATTAGATGAAGACACGCGTTATATCGGTGTGATGGCTTTATTTTCTGATAGCGATAATAGTGATTGGAAAAAGTCTGTAAAAGTAAAAACGTTAGGTCGTGATTATCACTTGCTTATTTATTTAAAAGATAATCAAGTTGTGCTAGATAGGGTTGAGTAGATGTCATCAAAAAACCGAGTAATATGGAATGAAGGTTTATTTATTAAACCTCAACACTTCCAACAACAGCAGCGCTATTTTGAAAGCATCATTGATGAAAGACTTAATTCTGTCAGTCTCTATTTATATGGAATAACAGAATTAAGCTTAAATTTGGAATACCTAAGTTTTGGTCGCATCGCAATTGAACGTGCGGCTGGTATTATGCCTGACGGCACACCTTTTAATATTCCTCAGCAAGACATGTTGCCTGATGCGTTGGAAGTGACTGATAGTTCATTAGCCAATCAAATTATTTATTTAGCGATCCCTTTACGTAGTGACTCACTCGCGGAAGTTAGTTGGAATGAAACTGCGGGTGGTATGACACGTTATAAATGTAAACGTGAAGAAGTCAGAGATATCCAATCCATTCAAGGTGACAGCTGCTTAATGGACGTTGGCTCAACAAGTGTTCGCCTTTTGCTTGGTAAGGATGACCGAAGTGCATACGCGTCTATTGCTATTGCACGAATTTTAGAAAAACGTCCTGATGGCAGTGTGATGTTGGATGACAACTTTATTCCTTGCCATTTAAATGTGAAAGCAGTACCACGATTACAGCGCTTTGTCGGTGAAATGGCTGGCTTAATGAGAGAGCGAGCAAAAAATATTGCATTACGTTTAGGTTCTCCTAATCAAGGTGGCGTAGCCGATGTGGCAGATTTCATGTTACTTCAGATGCTTAATCGCATGGAGCCAAGACTTCAGCATATCGCGCATTTACGTAGTATTCATCCTGAAGAGTTATATCAGGAACTCACTTCATTTTGTGGTGAACTAGCCACTTTTACAGATGAAAGTCGTATGACGCCAGAGTTTGCAAGTTATAACCATGACATGCCTGAGCAGGCATTTATGCCTGTGATGTCTATGTTACGACAGGCATTGAGTATTGTTCTTGAGCCGCGTGCCGTATCTATTCAATTGCATAAAAGAAAATACGGTCTCATGGTGGCCTCAATTCAGGACACTAACTTGGTTACTGATGCTGAGTTTATCTTGGCTGTACGTGCTCGTATTCCGCAGGAAGAGTTGCGTAAGCTATTTATGCATCAAACAAAAATTGCGTCTGTTGAAAAGATTCGTGAACTTATTTCATTGCAGTTACCTGGTATTCCATTGTCGCCATTGCCTGTGGCTCCACGTCAATTACCTTACCATGCTGGATACACGTACTTTAAATTGGACAAGACGAGCCAAGCTTGGCTGATGCTTAATAATTCAAGTGGTTTTGCATTCCATGTTGCAGGTGATTTCCCTGAACTTGATCTTCAATTTTGGGCAATCAGGAGCTAATGATGATGGATCATACTATTCAAAAGAAAGGCCGTATACGCGACACGCACTATGATGATTTACTGTATGACAATGTAGAAAATACAAATCTTGATCAGGACTTTTGGTTCCAATTACGCGGTAGCAATATTAATTTATTGATTGATGCTGCAACGCCGTTAATGGGCATGACGTCACGTATTCGTAGTTTAAGTAGCTGCGATAATATTGAAGAAATTTATCATCAAGTTGTTGAAGAAATTAAAGCGATAGAGGTAGAGCTCACCGAAGCAAGTTATGATCATGCTGTGATCCTAGCTTATCGCTATGTTCTCTGCTCCTTTATCGATGAAGCGGTAATGAGTACTTCTTGGGGAGCGGATAGCATATGGGCTGAACATTCATTGCTGACGCGTTTTCACAATGAAACATGGGGTGGAGAAAAAGTTTTCTCGATCTTATCTCGATTAATAACTGAGCCAGAACGTTATCATGATTTATTGATGTTTATTTATCTTTGTTTGATGCAAGGATTTAAAGGTCGATATAAGGTGATGAATAATGGTCAAGAAGCGTTTGATAAAGTCGTTTCAAATCTTTATGAAACGTTAAGAAGAATAGATAAAGAACCGAAACCGTTAACTACCGCAACAAAACATGTTGCACAAAAAAAATATAAGTTAACGAGACAGATTCCTCTTTGGGCTGTATTTATAGGTTTTGGTCTATCTTGGGTTGCTATTTATATCGCGTATTCAATCTTACTTAATAATAAATCTTTAGATGTTTTAACACAGCTTAATCACATTCTTCAATAGGACTTCATTGTGATCAGAATAGAACTCCCTGTACTCATCAATAAATTAAATGCACAAACAAAAATTGCATTAGAACAGGCTTCATCGTTATGTATGAGCCGTGAAAATAATGAAGTTACTATTGAGCACCTTTTATTTTCTATTCTAGAAAATCCTTTATCAGATATTAGGGTTTTACTTGAACAAGTTAATTTAAAAACGGATGTTGTTAAGCAGTTGTGTGGTGATGCAATGCCGCATGATAAAGGGAATGATACATATCCGAGCTTTTCACCTTTACTGGTTGAACTACTTCAAGATGCATGGTTATTAGCTTCAACAGAAATGAATGAAGCAGAGTTAAGATCGGGTCTTATTTTCTTGGCAGCACTTATTCGCCCCGATCGTTATTTAAGTTTTAGTCTAGTAAAAGCCTTTGAAAATATTAATCGAGAGGCTTTACGTAAAGAGTTCACATCACTTGTAGCGGATTCTGCTGAAACACCTGTTGTAAATTCTGGCGAAACAAAAGCGCCACTAAATGTAAACTCTGGTGATAGTGCGCTTAATCGTTTTTGTTCAAATGTTACAGAGCAAGCTCGCCAAGGTAAGTTAGATCCTGTCTTATGCCGCGATAATGAAATTAATCTAATGATTGATATTTTATGTCGTCGACGCAAAAACAATCCCATCGTTGTCGGTGATGCAGGGGTTGGAAAGAGTGCCGTTATTGAAGGTCTCGCTTCACGCATTGAATCGGGCAAAGTGCCTGAGCAGCTTCAGCGTGTTGAGCTATGGTTGCTTGATCTAGGGCTTATGCAAGCAGGTGCATCAGTAAAAGGTGAATTTGAAAAACGCTTGAAGTCAGTGATTGATGAAGTAAAAAATTCACCAGTGAAGATCATTCTTTTCATCGACGAAGCTCACACTTTGATTGGTGCTGGTAATCAAGAGGGTGATGCTGCGAACTTACTTAAACCTGCTTTAGCTCGTGGTGAATTATGTACAATTGCGGCAACAACGTGGAAAGAGTACAAAAAGTACTTTGAGAAAGATCCCGCCCTTACTCGACGCTTCCAGTTAGTTAAATTGGATGAGCCAACAACCGAGCAAGCTGTTGATATTATGCGTGGTCTGCACAGCGTGTATGAAAATGCGCATAATGTATTGATCAGTGATGATGCGCTACGTGCGGCAGCAGAATTGTCTGCTCGTTATGTATCTGGTCGTCAACTTCCCGATAAGGCTATTGATGTCTTAGATACGGCTTGTGCACGTATTGCTATTAATCTTACAGCACCTCCTCGCAGAATTTCTGAGATTGAAAGTGGTAGTTATCAACGTCAGCTTGAAATTCAAATGATCAATCGTCAGCAATTATTAGGCAAAGCCGTTGATGAAGAACGACTATCGGCATTAGTAGAAAAAGATTTAGAAGAACAAGTTGAGTGTGAATCTCTCTACAAAGATTGGCAGCAACAAAAAGAACTTGTTACTGAGATTATCGATACACGCCAACAGCTCTTATCGCCGATGACTGAGCTATTGCCAGAGCAGAACGATGATGATGAATCTTGCTTGTCGGTTGATGAATTACAGAATCGATTGGTCGATCTTTATTCTCAACTAGCACTCATTCCTCATGACGAGTTGCTCATTTATCCTGAGGTTGATGCGGCGCAGGTTGCACAAGTCATTGCTGACTGGACGGGAGTGCCTGTCGATCAGATGAATACTGATGAGTTAGCTAAAATTACTGAGTTGCCCTCTGTATTAAATTCAATGATTAAAGGTCAGGATATCGCATTGGCGAGTATTCATCGCCATTTATTGACTGCGCGTGCTGATCTTCGTCGTCCAGGCCGACCTCAAGGTGCATTTTTATTAGTTGGTCCAAGTGGTGTGGGTAAAACAGAGACAGTGGTTCAACTAGCCGAGCAGTTATATGGTGGGCAGCAATTCTTAACCACCATAAATATGTCTGAATATCAGGAAAAGCACACAGTTTCTCGTCTTATTGGTTCACCCCCGGGCTACGTTGGTTTTGGTGAGGGTGGCGTATTAACTGAATCTATTAGAAAGATGCCTTATTCAATTGTTTTACTTGATGAGGTAGAAAAAGCACACCCTGAAGTCTTGAATCTGTTCTATCAAGCTTTCGATAAAGGCGAACTTGCTGATGGCGAAGGGCGTTTAATCGATTGTCAAAATATCTTGTTCTTCCTAACGTCAAACCTTGGTTATCAGACCATTGTTGATTATGCAGAGCAGCCAGAACTGATCGAAGAAAAGATGTATCCAGAGTTGGCGAATTTCTTTAAACCCGCATTGTTAGCGCGTATGGAGGTAGTGCCTTATTTACCTCTGAATAAGGACGTTTTAGCACAAATTGTTCGAGGAAAACTCTCACGATTAGAGAAGTTATTAACTTCTCGTTATAAGGCGGAAGTTGTTATTGAACCATGCCTTGTTGAAGAAATACTTGTACGTGCAACGCGCTCTGAAAACGGTGCGCGTATGCTAGAAGCGATCATTGAAGGGCAGATGTTGCCGCCAGTTTCTTTAGCTTTGTTAAATAAACTTGCTCATCGTGAAGCGATTACACGTATTTGCTTAACGGTAGAAAATGGCGAGTTCTGCAGTGAGGTGGAGTAATTGTTATGCAACAGTGGTTTCATTATACCTCAGCATTAATAGGTTATCGTGACCGAGCCAAACTCACTGATTTCTATATGAGTGCGTTAAAAGAAGAGCTTGCATTAACGGCCAGTTATATCATTTATCCGACGGATGACGGTCGCACTTTATTTGCAACAGAAAATCAATCGTGGGTATGGGATGTAAATGATTTTGATCATCCCTTTTCACACGTACTTCAGCAAGCGTCAGTTGTTTTACTTGATCGCCAACAATTGGTTTATTGGCAACAAAATGATTCGTTTAAGCAGTTATCTTCGCAAGTAGATGCATCAAGTAGTTTGCTTATTGTTCCTTTAATGAATAGTCAAAACCATGTGACGGCTATACAAGTATTCATCGGTGAACAAAAGCAGATTAACAATTTATTATCTGATGAAAACTGGCGCGAGTTTAGCTGTGCCTTTATTTCTCAGTGGTTACTCATTAGAGATATGGATGCGCAGTCTTCTCATAAAAAGCAACTTAGTGACTCGATTACACGACTAAAAGCAGAGCATCAGAAAAAGAGCGCATGGTCAGATATGGCATGCAAGCTCATTGGAAGCAGCTCTGTAATGAAACAGTTACGAGAACAAATAACAGTGGCTGCTGGCTCAAACCTTAGTGTACTTATTCAAGGTGAAACCGGAACGGGTAAAGAGTTAGTCGCAAAAGCACTACATAGCTTATCAGAACGATGCAAAGAGCCTTTTGTCGCGATTAACTGTGCGGCAATACCTGAAAGCTTGTTAGAAAGTGAACTGTTCGGTTATGAAAAAGGGGCATTCACAGGCGCGGTAGCTAACCGTAAGGGACTGATAGCTCAAGCTAACGGCGGGTCATTATTTTTAGATGAAATAGGAGAGTTATCTTTAGGTCTTCAAGCGAAGCTATTACGTGTGCTCGAGACATGCCAATATCGTCCGGTTGGCTCTAATAAAGAGCAATCTTCTAATTTTCGTTTGATCGCTGCAACGCATGTAAATTTACGTCAAAGTGTAAATGATGGTGGCTTTAGACAAGATCTTTATTATCGCATTTATCAATACCCATTATTGCTCTCAAGTCTTAATGATCGAAAGGGGGATATTGAAGAGTTAGCTTCTTACTTTATTCAGCAATATAACAATCGTGAACAACGAAATATTTTGGGTTTATCTCCCAAGGCGTTAGATCACCTTAAAGAAATGAGTTTTCCCGGTAATGTCCGTGAATTACGTTCGTTAATAGAAGTGGCGTGTGTACAAACTGAATGTGATGATCTTATTCAAAAAAAGGTGTTTGTAGCAAAATTACCATTAGATATTAGTCTTCCTATAAAAGACACGGTTGCGCCAAAAGACGATTTTTCAAGCATAGATGATTTACGCATTGCAGTGGAATTGTATGAGAAAGCAATTATTAACGAGCGATTAAAGCAATATAACGGTAATCGTGCAAAAGCAGCTGAAAGCCTGGGTTTACCTAAACGAACACTTGCACATAAGTGTCAAAAGTTGGAGATCCAGTTTAAATGAAAAAGTCGTGGATGATATATACGTTACTGATCGGGTTGAACACCTTTTCTATGACTGTTTTTTCTCAACCGAGTACGCAAACCAAGTTGAGTCGCGCTGAAGCTTGTCGTGATATCCCTTCTAAACTTGAGCGGTTACAGTGCTTTGACGCTATTTTTGATACACCTGTAGAGCAAGTGTCGATCAGTCAAGCAGATGTGAAATATCCATCGTCATGGCTTCGTGCCGTTGATAGTGAGAAAAAACGGGATAAAAGATCAGGGTTTATTTTTCATCAGTTAGATAGCAGTAATCAGGCTTCTCGAATGTGGTTAACGTCTGCTGCTGTTCGTTCATCAGAGCAGCTAAAAGATCAGAAAGCCCCAATTTTGATGTTGGAGTGTTATGAAAAAATCACCCGTGCCGAATTGATCTTACCGACTCCGGTTAAAGCAGGAAAAGTTGAACTATCAATACCGGGTTCTCCTGTTATTACACAAGAGTGGATGAGTGATGAAACAGGGTATGTATTACGTTCTGGACGAGGTTTACCTGCTATTAGAGCAATAAAAGCGATGATTTCTTCACCGCAATTAATTTTACGTTCAAATGTGGCTGATATTGATCATCTGGAATTTGATAACTCCAATCTAGCAGAGGCCTTAGAGCCGATGCGTGAAAATTGTCGCTGGTAGGAGTGAATCATGTTGAAGGGAACTTTAAGGGAGCAACTTCTCGCTCCGATATCACCGGATAACCCAGTAGGAGAGCGTTTAAGAGATCATCCTCAATTAAATTTTATCGATGATCAGATGATGAAGGTCGGTACTCTTTCTCATGGAGAAGTGCAATGGCATGAAGTGGAAAGTTGTGCCGTAAGCTTACTTTCAGAGCACACCAAGGATCTGAAATTACTGACCGTATTGATGCAATGTTTACAGCATCAGGCAACACCAGAGCGTTTTTCATTGTCGATAGGTGTATTGGTTGATTTTCTCTCTAATTTTTGGCTTGAATGCCAACCATTTCCAGGGGCGCGTGGTGAAATACACCGCAAAAAATTCTTTAATCAAATTTGTCAGAGAACGTATGTTGCCGCAGACAAGTTAGATTGGAGCCTATTCAACAGTGATTTAAAACAAGTGTTAGAGGCATTACTTGAAGAGCTCGATAATCAAGCATCTTCGCTATCACTGCCTGTGGATATTATTAACGATATTTCTGCGCGTGTTCGCGTTAACTTGGGACAGGCTGGTCGTGATAATCATGAGAATAAAATTAAAGCTCCACAACCATCACAAGATGTTGCTGTTTCGTCATCTTCAGTCATTACGAGTCAGACGTCGACTGGAACCCCGGTTTCTATTCCTAATTTAGATATAGATAACAGCAGTGAGCGTGCTTTTAAAAATTCGTTATTGAAAGCGGTAGATTCGCTAAATGAACTTGGTAGTGATGCAATAAAGCTGAGTATTCGTGTGCGTCGTTTTGCTATGTGGTTTTCAATCAATACCTTACCAGATGCAAATGCTCAAAAAGAAACGCAACTAATGCCCGTTTCATCAGATCGTATAAGTGATTATGAAGAGTCTTTACAGCGTGGTGCGGATATTGAATTGTGGAGTCGCGTTGAAGAAAGTTTAACTAAGTCACCTTATTGGTTAGATGGACACTTTCTTAGTTTTCGTATTGCCAAGGCGTTAGGGTTGGATGATTGGGCTTCAATTATTAAAGATGAACTTCAGTCATTTGTTGATCGCTTACCAGCACTACTGACTTATTCATTCAAAGGACAAGTTCCTTTTGCAAGTGAAGCTACAATCGCTTGGCTTCTTAACCAAGATAAAAGCGTTAAAGTTGCTCAAATTACTCAACAAGGTAGCTGGAATGAAAAGCGTACAGAGGCATTACAGTTAGCTGATGATGAAGGAATAGCACCAGCCTTAAGCATGCTTGATGAAGGATTATCACAAGCGACAGAACCCAGAGATGCTTTCTATTGGCGATTACTATCTGCAGATGTCATGGAAGCTCATTCACTCTCTTCTATGGCAACGGTGCAATACCAGACGTTATATCGGCAAGTTAATGAAATGTCGGTGACTGAATGGGAACCATCATTACTCGCCCAACTTAAAAATAATATTGCCGAACAATAACACCGGGAAATATCATATGTTGAATTTAATAAGACCGCTCATAAATAGGCTTCTTTCAGGTGTTAAATCATCAATGCCTATGCTTATGTTTACAATCTTTATTCTGATTAATGTTGCCATTTGGTGGGCAGGCCCATGGTTAAAAATTGGTGACCAACAACCATTCACCTCTGTGGCTTCTCGTATCGTTATGAGTGTTATTTTTTCCTTATGCTGTTTTGCAGTATGGGGATTTATGCAATGGCGCAGTTTGAAACGTATTCACAAAGATAAAGATCGTGAAGAAAGGTTACTTGACGATCCGATAAAGCGTTTAGAAGAGCGTCAAGAAACAGAATTAAACCAAGTGATGGGGGAGTTGAAACACAGTTTAAATAAGCGTAACTACCTTTATTCCTTACCTTGGTATCTGGTGCTAGGTCTAGAGAATGCAGGCAAAACAAGCTTAATTAACCGTTCAAGCCAAGATTTTGTATTTTCAAATGTAATGAGAGCCTCGGGTAAGAAAAGTGAAAACCCTTATTCTTTTGACTGGTGGATTGGCGATGATGCAGTATTAATTGATCCTGATGGGGAGTTGTTAACGCAGCGCCAAAATGAGAAAGATAATGATGGCGAGATGGAGCGTCGTCTTTGGTTAAACTTTGTTAACTGGCTTGAAAAAACACGATCTCAGCGTCCATTAAACGGTGTTGTTATTGCTCTAGATATTGAGCACTTAGCGAGCTCTACGGTATCGGAACGTCGTGCGTACGCGAACCTTTTGCGTGCACGTTTGAGGGAATTAATGGAAATTCTCTCTACCCGTATGCCTGTATATATAACGTTGACAAAGTTTGACCTTTTGCATGGTTTTGAACCCTATTTCCGAAGCTATACTCAAAGCCAACGTGAAGAAGTCATGGGGTTTACATTCTCGCTTGATACTGTTGAAGACTTTGATAAATGGCTGACTGAATTCGATAATGATTATGAAGAGTTTATCAATCGAATTAATGACTCTTTGCCTGCGGCATTGCGTCACGCAACGGATAGTGATGATAGGGCTGCCATTTATAGCTTCTCTCGCCAGATAGCAGGCTTACATCACATACTAAAGCAGCTATTAAATGATGCTTTTGTTAGTGACCAATTTTCAACACCGGCCCTTATTCGTGGTATGTACTTTCTGTCTGTTTATCAACAGGGCGTACCAACAGATGTATTTGTTGATGCTTCTTCCCGACGATATGGGCTGTCGAATAGCATTAACAGTGCGCAGCACTCGAAAAACTCAACGACTTACTTTATTAAGAAACTTTTTAGTGAAGTTATATATCCTGAGGCGGGTATAGCGTCAGATAGTTTGCGTGTGATAAAGCACAAACGAAAGGTGATGGCTGTATCTGTTCTCGCTTGTTCAATTGCTTCTGTTCTCTTAATTGGTAGCTGGCAACGTTATTATCAGCAGAATATCTCACATCAAAACGCTGTTCTTGAGCAAGTTAGTGAATTTAAGAATGAATATTCTGATGTGAAATTGATGCGAACGGAGCAGGAGCTATTAGAGCCATTAAATTCAATTCGCAATGCCACCTTAGAATTTGGAGTGTTTCAAGATAAGTCAAAATATTTATCTGATATGGGGTTATATCAGGGGCACGCTATTGGACCTAAGGTAGAAGAAACGTATTTAGGTCTTTTACAGTTTCGTTTTTTACCTGCATTAATGAAGCAACTTGCTTTGGATATGAAAAATGCTGATTCAGAGCAACAAGAGCTGGCTGCATTACGTACTTTTAGAATGCTAACAGATCTCAGTGGTCGCCAAAATAATGTTGTATTAGGTTACTTTTCGAGCTTATGGCAACACGCATTTCCTAATGATGCAAAAACTCAAGATCAGCTATTAGAACACTTAAATTATGCTTTGTTGCACACTGATTTACAGGGACTGCGAAATCAAAGAAATAAGAGTGCGGCCGCAGTATTAAAACCTTATGATAACTTAATTGGCAATACACAAAGCGCTCTTAGCTCTGTTGCTCTGGCGGATCGTGTTTATGACAGTTTAAAACGTTCAGCTGCTGAAACTTTAGGTGCACCGCTAAATTTGAAGAAGTCTGTTGGACCAATGTTTGAATCTGTTTTCGAAGAGCGTATTCAAGATAATGCGCTTGTTATTTCACAATTGTTAACCCGCAAAGGTTTTAATAGCTACTTTTTACCTAAGGTTGAATCTTTATCTGATATCGCGTTGGCTGACAGTTGGGTTCTTGGCGAATCAACAGTTGCGAAATTTAGTGAAGAAGATAAGCAGGTTTTACGTAATAAAATTCGTGATCTATATGTAGAAGATTACATAAATACTTGGCAGCTTGCTCTTAATAACTTAGATATAAAATATTTCTCAGATATTGATGAAGCGGTAAGTATTTTAGGGAACCTGGTTGGTCATAATCAGCCAATAGAACGTTTTGTTAAAACTGTTGACGTTAACACAAGGCTATTTCCTAAGTTATCTGAAAATGATGATGCGCGTTTAGCAATGATGAAATCTCCTCAATACCGTGTTGCTTCTTCGATTGCATTGCCGTTTGCTGATATAGATTCAATGTTAGAAAAAAATGGTAATCAACCTGCATACTTACAAGAAGTCATGTCTTCGGTACAAAAACTTTATCATTACATGAAAGCAATTCAAGATGCTCCTGATAAAGGAAAAGCTGCACTAGAAGCAACGAAGGAAAGATTAGCATTAAAAAATAACGATCCAATTTTCGCATTAAACCAAATGGCGACAAATTTGCCAGCACCGCTTGATACCATAGTAAAAGGTATTGCTGATGAGAGTTGGTATGTACTAAAACAAGAAGCAATTAAGTATGTAGAAGTTCGTTGGCAAAATGATGTTTATAAAGAATATCAAGAGAAGCTGATAACACGCTATCCATTTAATCATAATGCGTCGAAAGATGTATCATTAAAAGACTTTGAGTCATTTTTTGCGCCTAATGGAACATTGGATAATTTCTATAAAAATGATCTGAAGCTATTTATTGATGACAATATTTCTTTAGGAAATAATGGTGAAAACTCAATATTACGTGGTGATGTGCTAAAGCAATTTGAGAGCGCTAAGAAAATTCAACATGCATTTTTTAACCGTAAAGGACTGTTGGATGTCGAGTTTACAATTGAGCCTGTTAGTTTGAGTGCAAATCAACTTCGTAGTGTTATTAATGTTGATGGTCAATATATCGAGTTTAGTCATGGCCCGCGTCATCCTACAGAGGTTATATGGCCAAATACTCTCCGAGAAACGGCAATTTCCAAGCTTTCTTTAGTGCCTTCGGCAGCAAACTTGTCACCAAGAGCTGTTACTGTTCAAGGGCCTTGGGCATTCTTCCGATTATTAGAAAAAGGAGAAGTTGTAAGCGCAAGTTCTACTAGTGTGGATTATAAATTTGCGCTTGATAGTGGGAATGTCGTTTATCGTTTAAATTCGGAAGCGGATGCCAATCCTTTTACTACGTCTTTGTTTAAGAATTTTAAATTAAGTAAGACGTTGTATTAATCAATTAGAAAATGGTAGGAGGCGAGTCATTTCGCTTCTTACCATGATTTGATCTAAGTTAACTTTCTAATTTTTTGTCTTTCGATGATGTAGATAAAATTGGGGATTAATGTGCATTGTTACATTACTCCTTTTATCGTTCTATTATCCGGTATGAGCTGAAAGGTTAGGGAAAACAGAAAATTATGGCGGAAATAGATATGACTAGGTTTTTAAGAGTAAATTGGTTGCTATAAATATTTCAGAAATTCGGGCAAATTATTGCCTACGTACATTATTTAGTATTATTACGTTCAGTAAATTTAAAGGGCTATCTGATGAGTAATGACGTAATAACGGTTGGCAGTAAAACCACAACTGGCGGCTCTGTTATATCAGGTCACGGCGGTGTAATTATAAATGGACAAAAGGTTGCCCTTGTTGGTGATATAGCAACTTGCCCATGTGGAAGCAAAAGTTGTAGTGGTCAAGGGCCTATTATTGCTCAGTCACCAAGAGCTGCAAATGTGTTAGGTACAAATCTAGCACGAGTAGGTGATTTTGTTGATACTGGGTGTGGTAACTGTTTTCTTGAAGCAAGTTCTCATCAGGTAAGTTTAAGCACATCAACCGCCACCAACTTAAATATGGGAAGTGGTGTTAACTTTGGTAATGGCGTCAATATTAATTAATGGTAGTAATGTCAATATTGGTAGTGATGTAACCTTTGGTTCTCATTTAAGTACAACAGCAGGAACTAACAAATATTTCTTCTGACTCGTTGTAATTGAATAAAAAGCACTTCTTGAGTAATTAGGAAGTGCTTTAAAAATAATATTAATTACTGGGTAGATAATTAATAAAATACTCGCGGGTGAGCGCCATCAATGTAAATCACTTGTTTTACAGAATCTACCTTTTCTTGAGCTTTTTTATTCGCAGCAATTAAAGCTTCTTTTTCTTTAGGTGGTTGAGTAAAACTGATGCCGTAATCGTAACCATTAAATAACTCACTTGCTTTGGCTATGAAGTATTTTTGCTGGCTTGATAAGGATTTATCATTAATGCTATTTAATAGATAAACTCGCCATGCATGGTTAGAGCCAATTTTAATTCCTTGCTCTGTCAGGTTTTTGTACCGTTCACCTTGAGTACGTTTTTTTTCACCCTCATACCCCATCAAAGCGTCAATAGCCGGTATAAAGTTATTAAATTGCGCATAATTAAGAAGTTTTACTGCAATATTTTCCATATCCTTGTCAGGGTTTTTCTCATTGATAATTAGATTCGAATATTCGACAAGCGGGTAATAATAGTGATTGTCTGCTGCATTGATAATGGCGTTAATATATTGCTCGTGGGTTAAATCTGGTTTTAATATCGTACTGTAATAAACGGCACGAACGTCACCTGTTTTTGCTTGTTCTGCAAACAGTTTTTGTGCTTTTTCTACCCACTTCTCACTGCATTGTTTTTTAAAATACATATTACAATAGCGGCTATCTGGTGAAAAAAATAGAG
>NZ_PYNX01000026.1:0-39715 GCF_003026755.1 Photobacterium sp. GB-50 | reverse complement strand
TGAACGTTAGGTGAAAGACCTAGCTATGCGACACTAGCTCAGCTGGTAGAGCGCAACCTTGCCAAGGTTGAGGTCACGAGTTCGAACCTCGTGTGTCGCTCCAATTTGATAGTTCATGGCGAAAGCGGTGAACGTTAGGTGAAAGACCTAGCTATGCGACACTAGCTCAGCTGGTAGAGCGCAACCTTGCCAAGGTTGAGGTCACGAGTTCGAACCTCGTGTGTCGCTCCAATTTGATAGTTCATGGCGAAAGCGATGAACGTTAGGTGAAAGACCTAGCTATGCGACACTAGCTCAGCTGGTAGAGCGCAACCTTGCCAAGGTTGAGGTCACGAGTTCGAACCTCGTGTGTCGCTCCAATTTGATTGTTTATTTCATTGTAGATAAACAGAGTTATCATCGAACTTATCGATGAACTATTGCTGTGAAGTAATAGTCCTAATGTAGTATTCCTGAGGTATTCGATTACCGATATCATCAGTGTACTGCTTCAAGTGTTTCTAGCTTAGCTACGAAGCCCACTTAGAAGCGATCGGCTTCGACAACAGAACTCACTTTGTATAAAGCAACCTTTAAGGGTTGTTTTTGCTGTCTCAGCAATACAGGGTATTCATGTTGTAACATCAATACTGCTGTATTGGCGCGATATAACTAACGCGTACGCTCTTTTCTTAGTAATGTTTATCTATTGCAACAGTAGTGCATAAAGCTGTGCCATCTGAGCGAATAACATTGCAGATAGTGCTAACACATTATTTTTATAATAGTATTTCACCGTTAGATCACAATGAAATTAACAGAGTTATCCACACTACATGTACTGTGGGTAAGTTGGTTGATTAGATGTGCTGATGCTATGTGAGTAACTTTGAATTTTAATTTGAATAGTGTTTAATTACCGTTATCCACAGGTGTTTTTATTTCATTTAACTTTATGTTTTATAATGTAAATATTGATTGTTATACCTGCTTTTCAACAGATTTTATGTCATGTTCCTCCTCGGGATAACTATCTTGATTATGTTATCCACCTCCTGTGTTTAATCTTTACCTATCCCCAAGAAAAAACCTAACTTTAAAAAGTTTTCCACATATCCCCCGAGTGACTTATGCATCTCGAGGTAAGCCTTTCTCAATAATCCGTACTAAACGTTTTGTTTTAGTAGGTAAAATTTCGAGAGCGAGTTGATCTTTTCTTTGTTGTTGTTGCGATAGCGCCCAATCGATATGTGTATCAAGTAATTCAGAGATCCCTTGACGCTGCTGAAGTGCTTCAACAATTTCTATTTGATAAGAAGCATTACCCAGAGCAATTGTGATATTTCTGAGCCATTGAATATGGCCTATCCGGCGAATAGCTGAGCCTTCGGTATTTTTTAAGAATGTCGTTTCATCCCAAGCATAAAGAGTTAGCAAGTCTTGTTGGTATAAGCTGTCACGACAGTGGTAATCGTGCTCTTCTGTTAATTGTCCATGTCTGTTTATGGGGCAGACTAATTGGCAGTCATCGCAACCATAGATACGGTTACCGATAGCACTGCGGTATTGCTCTGGGATCACACCATCAAATTCAATCGTTAAGTATGAGATACAACGACGCGCATCTACGATTCCTTCTTCAACAATAGCACCTGTTGGACAGCTCGTTATACAAGCGACACATTTCCCACATTGCTCACTGCTTGGTTTATCAATTGGCAGTGGAATATCAACTAATAGCTCACCTAAAAAGAACCAAGAGCCTGCTTGCTCATTTAAGATAAGTGAATGTTTGCCTGTCCAACCAAGCCCTGCTTTTTGTGCCAAAGGGCGTTCTAGAATAGGCGCTGAGTCAACAAAAGGTCGGCAGCCAAACTGCCCGACGGCTTGCTCAATACGTTGCCCTAATTGTTTCAGTCGATTACGGATCAGCTTGTGGTAATCACGACCGAGTGAATAGCGACTAATAAACGCTTTTTGAGGTTGCTTAAGTGTTTGGGCAAACTCGGCGTGAGGCGGAAGGTAATTCATTCTTACGCTGATCACACGGATAGTGCCGGGTAGTAGTTCAGCAGGGCGCGCACGCATCATGCCATGACGTGCCATCCAGTCCATATCACCGTGATAGCCAGCATCAAGCCAGCGTTGCAATTCAGCTTCGTGTTGTGACAAATCAATATCAGTGATACCCACTTGTTGAAAGCCCAGTTCTTGTCCCCAAGTTTTGATCTGCTCAGCAAGTTGATGGTAATCGATAGTCATAACCGAACTCTTTTATATTGCGCTAAATGAAAGGGGGCGCATTCTAGCATATTCTTGTTTTGATCATAGCGGTGAGAATGTGGATTGCTAAGAATAGACTGCGATAATGACCTCTGACGTTGCGATTATAGATGTATAAAATTAACACTGTGCATTTTGATTAGTTATAGTTGTTACACGTTTATTGAGGGCACTTTACCTATGATCACTCATGACATCCCCTTATTTCTCTATACCTCAGAGTAAATCAGGCAAGGTGAGCAATTACTCACAGAGCAACAAAATAGTGTCACGCTTTATCACTTAATGGAACGTGCTGGAGAGGCAACGTTTGATCTTATGAGGCAGCGGTATCCTCAATGTAATAAATTATTAGTGTGCTGCGGTAAAGGTAATAATGGTGGTGATGGCTATGTAGTGGCTCGTTTAGCACATGATCAGGGTATTGATGTTACTGTGTGGGAATCACCCAATGTTGAACATTTACCTGCTGACGCTCGATGTGCTCGTTCTCACTGGTTGCAATGTAATGGTAAAACGATCACTGATACGCCAACCACAAGTTATGAGTTAATTATCGATGCGTTATTAGGGGTTGGGGTTAAAGGTGAAGTTCGCTCAGAAATCGCTGAACGCATTCGTTGGATCAATGATCAAAAGACGCCTGTGATTGCAGTGGATGTGCCTTCAGGATTATGTGCAAATACTGGTGCAACTTTTGGTGCTGTTATTAAGGCCTCACAAACGCTCTCTTTTATTGGTTTTAAACAAGGGCTGACAACAGGGCAAGCAGCACAATATTGTGGGGAACGTTACTTTTCAGACTTAGGATTTGATCTGCAATTCTCGCAAGTCATGAAACCATCAGCATTACACATTACAGAATCGCAGGTACAGTCATTACTTTTTCCGCGCTCACGTGTTGCTCATAAAGGGTGTTTTGGACGCGTGCTTTGTATTGGTGGTGATCTTGGAATGGCGGGAGCTATTCGATTATCGTCAGAAGCTTGTAGCCGTGCAGGTGCTGGCTTAACGTCGGTGATAACACGACCTGACAATGCACTGTCAATTGTGATGATGAGACCTGAGATAATGGCCATTGGTTGGCAAGAGTCTTCAAACATACTTGTTGATAAGCTTGCTTGGTCAGATGTGGTTGTATTAGGGCCTGGGCTTGGAACCAGTGATTGGGGACAATCTCTCTTTGCGCAGTGTCATCATATTGATAAACCTTGTGTCGTTGATGCTGATGGCCTTAATTTACTGGCAAAAGCCCCTGACTACCGAGATAATCGAATCATTACACCACATCCCGGCGAAGCGGCGCGATTATTGGATGTCTCTATTAATGAGATTGAAGCCGATCGGTTTGTCGCGATTCAGCGCTTACAGCAAAATTATGGCGGTGTTGTTGTTTTAAAAGGGGCTGGCAGTTTAATTTATGATGGTAAGACATTATGGATTTGTACTTGCGGCAATCCTGGAATGGCAACGGGAGGGATGGGGGACGTATTATCAGGTATCATTGGTGCTTTACTCGGCCAAGGTTTAGCGTTAGTCGAAGCGGCCTATGCGGGAGTCTGGATCCATAGCCGAGCCGCAGATTTGTGTGCGCAAAGCGGAGAGCGTGGTATGCTGGCATCAGATCTCTTTCCGTTTATTCGTCAATTAGTCAATCCAAGATAAAAACATGCAAACATTTGAAACCTTTCTTGCTGATGAGCAGGCAACAGTAGATTTAGGCCTTAAATTAGCTAAAGCCTGTACGCAACAAACAACGATTTATCTTCACGGCGATTTGGGAGCCGGAAAAACAACGTTTGGTCGTGGTTTTATTCGTGCGCTAGGCCATCAAGGGAATGTTAAGAGTCCGACATATACCCTAGTTGAACCTTATGATCTTGCTCCTTGGCAAGTGTATCATTTTGATCTCTATCGCCTTGCAGATCCTGAAGAATTAGAATTTATGGGAATTCGTGATTATTTCACCCAGGATGCTATTTGCTTAGTGGAATGGCCAGAGAAAGGTGATGGGTTATTACCTCAACCCGATCTTGAATTAGAAATGTGTTATCACGGTGAGCAGAGAAAAGTATTGATCCGCGCCAATACGGAATATGGTGCAGCATTGATCAATCATTTGGAGTTGAGTTAATTAGGATGGCGTTACGGACGTATTTAAAGTTCCTGATAGTAGGAGCAGGATTAGTGAGTTCTGCTGCCTCTTGGGCAAATGAACTCAAAGGGGTGAGAATTTGGCCTGCGCCAGATGAAACTCGCGTAGTATTAGATCTGCAAAGTAAAGCAGACTATTCTCACTTTTCATTAGCAGGACCTTCTCGTTTAGTGGTTGATCTTAAAGATACTAAGATCAAAACTAAACTTCCTATTGCGGTTCAGAAAAGTGATATTTTAACCAAAGTTCGCACCAGTACAGCGCCTGCAAAAGGTACAACGCGACTGGTGTTTGAAGTTAAGCGTGGTGTAACGCCAACAATATTCTCTTTATCACCAACGGGCAGTTATGGTTACCGTTTAGTTTTAGACTTGCCGAATGGAACGTCTAAAACTGTTGGTGCTAAAGAAGAGCAAGCAGAAGAAAAAGCGACGGCAAATAACTTAGCGAAAATGCCATCTGGTACCGCTGATATCGTGGTAGCGGTGGATGCAGGTCACGGTGGTGATGATCCTGGCTCTATTGGTCCAACGCGTAAATATGAAAAAAATGTCACACTAGCGGTTGCGAAAAAACTGGCAGCTAAGATCAATGCAACAACGGGTATGCGTGCAGTACTAACTCGCCGTGGTGACTACTTTGTTCCATTGGGTAAGCGTTCAGAAATTGCACGTAAGAATAAAGCCCTTCTTTTAGTTTCTATCCATGCTGATGGCTTTACAAAACCGCAACCTCGTGGTGCTTCTGTATGGGTGCTAAACACACGCCGTGCGAATACTGAAATAGGTCGTTGGTTGGAGCAAAGTGAGAAGCAATCTGAGTTATTAGGTGGTGGCGATGTTTTATCAAGTAATACCAATGATAAATATCTTGGCCGAGCGGTATTAGACCTTCAATTTAGTTACTCGCAAAAAGAAGGCTACGATGTTGCTACTCGTGTATTACATGAGTTACGTAAAGTGGCACGTTTGCATAAAACGGTTCCGCAATACGCAAGTTTAGCGGTATTGAAATCACCTGATATTCCATCGCTATTGGTTGAAACGGGTTTTATTACCAATCCGACAGAAGAGAAATTACTTAATACGACATCACACCAAAACCAATTAGCGAATGCGGTTTATAAAGGGGTGTTGGAGTATTTTGAAGCAAATCCACCTGAAGGTACTTTATTTGCTTCTCGTTTGAAAGGACGTGGAAGTAAGCATAAAGTGACATCGGGTCAGTCATTAAGCGGTATTGCCCAGAAGTATGGCGTGTCGATGGCATCAATCAAAGCTTCGAATAATCTGAAATCAACCTCAGTGAACATCGGTCAAGTGTTGATTATTCCTGGCAACATTAAGACAGCGTCGGTTTCGACGCCAACGAAAACGGTGAGTACGACATCGAGCAGTGCTACAGTGAAACCTGTTGCCTCAACCAAGGTGATTGTGCATAAAGTCGTTCGTGGTGAATATTTAGGTAAGATTGCAGCAAAATATGGTGTTACCATGAGCAGCATCCGTCAACTTAATCACCTAAAATCAGACAATGTGATGCTTGGGCAAAAATTAAAAATTGCCGTTCCTGCGCCGAAATATGTTCAACATAAAGTAAAGCGTGGCGAGTTTTTGAGTAAGATTGCTGATAAATATGGTGTGTCAGTTGCAAGTATTCGTGCTACGAATAAGCTACGTTCTGATAAACTAGCTGTAGGACAGACGCTAATCATACCAAGAAGTTAATTATGCCGATTCAGATTTTACCCGCTCGGCTGGCTAACCAGATTGCAGCGGGTGAAGTTGTTGAACGCCCAGCTTCTGTAGTCAAAGAGCTTGTTGAAAATAGTCTTGATGCCGGTGCTACTCGAATCGATATTGATATCGAAAAAGGTGGCAGCCGGCTCATTCGTATTCGTGATAATGGAAAAGGGATCCCTAAAGATGAGCTTGCGCTCGCCCTTAGCCGTCATGCGACTTCTAAAATTACTACTCTGGATGATCTTGAAGCGATAGTCAGTCTTGGCTTTCGTGGTGAAGCGCTTGCCAGTATCAGTTCCGTCTCTCGTTTAACGTTAACCTCCCGCACCCAAGCGCAAGAAGAAGCGTGGTCAGCGTATGCTGAAGGGCGAGATATGGACGTCCAGTTAAAACCTGCAGCCCATCCGGTAGGTACAACGCTAGAAGTGCTTGATCTTTTCTTTAATACACCTGCGCGTCGTAAGTTCTTACGGACAGAAAAAACAGAATTTAATCATATTGATGAGTTGATCAAACGTATTGCGTTAAGCCGCTTCGATGTTGCTATTACTTTGCGTCATAACGGTAAGATCATTCGACAATACCGAGCGGCACAAACGCCGATTCAAAAAGAGCGTCGATTAGCAACGGCATGTGGTTCAGGCTTTTTGCAACATGCATTGGTGGTTGAATTAGCGCACGGGGACTTGAAATTATCCGGTTGGGTATGTAGCTCTCAAGGCGCTCGTGCACAAAATGATATTCAGTATTGTTATGTTAATGGACGGATGATGAAAGATAAGCTGATCAATCATGCGATCCGTCAAGCTTATGAGTCGAGTTTACGATCCGATCAGTATGCAGTTTACGTACTGTATATTGATGTTGATCCTCACCAAGTTGATGTGAATGTTCACCCAGCAAAACATGAAGTGCGTTTTCACCAAGCACGGTTGGTACATGATTTTATCTACCAAGCCTTACAAAGTGCATTGCAGCAAGGGGCATTAGAAGAAGAGCAGCATCAGTATCAATCACCGATACGATCGAGTGCTCACCGTATCGAAGTCGATGAAGATGGTGTCGTGATTGAACCAACAAACTCTGTGACGCAGAGGGTCGCTCAAGCGATAGATGCGACGCCAGAGTATCCTCATAAATCACCGTCATCGGAATGGAATAAGTCTGCATCGACACCGTCACATTCAGCAAGAGCACCCATTGATAGTGATATGCGTGGCTTAGCAGTATCAGCTGAATATGCGGTAAGTGAAGCGTCTGAGCATAGTAAACCATCTTCTTATTCTGCTTCACCAAGCACTAATAATAGAGATCAGCAGCATTATGATCGTAGTCCTCGTGAGCGACAAGGCAGTGAGCAAACAATAAATACCACGAGAACTTCTGATGCTTCATTTGGCGCCTCACGTTCTCCTAAACCGGAAGGGCCGACGGCGGCTGAGATCAAGGCATACCAAAAGCTGTTACAAACGGAATCGCCGACAGAACATGTTTTAGCAGAACACCCCATAGAGCGTGTTGCCGAGCCGCGTAGAGAGTGGCAAGAAATGCCTTCAACAGCAGTTGTTAAACAACATGCGATAGCGGGTAAAGCTATGGGGCTTGGTAAAGCATTATGTTTGGTGGCTGAGCGTTACTTACTAATGCAGCAAGAGACCAATATTGCCTTACTGAATTTAGATCATGCAGAGTTACTACGCTATGTTGGACAATTGCGTTTAGCGCAAACGGAAGGATTAAAACCTCAACCGCTTTTGATCCCACTATCGGTACCTGTAGAGAGCGATTTAATTGCCTGTGCTGAACAACATGCGATGCTACTTAAACAATTAGGGATTCAACTGAAAGCGAAAGGGAGAAATGGCATAATAATCATGTCAGTATGTATGCCATTAAGACAACAAAACTTACAACAGTTGCTCCCGAATTTGTTAACCTACCTACTTACAGCTTGTGATGATCCAGAAGCACAAGGGTGGGATAAATTATTATATTGGTTAGCTGAACAATGTGTTGGTACAGTGGCAAGTTATAGTTTGTCGCAAGCCATTCAGCTAGTCTCTGAATTAGAGCAGCTATGGGGAGAGAATTTGGCAGGTCATGAAAGCCAATTACTTCGACCGGTAGATATGCAAGCAGCAATAGAAGCCTTTAAATAATGATAACTAAGCCACAACCTCAAGCCATTTTTTTAATGGGACCAACAGCTTCGGGTAAAACCGATCTTGCCATTCGATTACGAGAGCAACTGCCTGTTGAGTTGATTAGTGTTGATTCTGCCCTTATTTATAAGGGAATGGATATCGGTACAGCAAAGCCAGATGCGCATGAACTTGCATTAGCACCGCATCGTTTGATCGATATTCGTGATCCAGCGCAAAGTTATTCGGCTGCAGACTTTCGTGCTGATGCACTGAAAGAAATGGCTGATATAGTTGCAGCAGGGCGAATTCCTTTATTAGTTGGTGGTACTATGTTGTACTACAAGGCTTTATTGGAAGGTTTATCGCCTTTACCTGCTGCAGATCTTGAGGTTCGCGCAGGGATTGAACGAGATGCTGCTGAGCATGGATGGCAAGCATTGCATGATGAATTAGTAAGGATTGATCCCGTTGCCGGAGCAAGAATTCATCCCAATGATCCACAGCGATTATCTCGTGCATTGGAAGTTTTCCGAATTTCGGGTAAAACTTTAACTGAGTTAACAAAAACTCAAGGTGAATCTTTACCTTACAAGGTTCATCAATTTGCAATCACTCCCATGGATAGGGCTGTACTGCATCAGCGAATTGAGCTTAGGTTCAATAAAATGATCGAGGCAGGTTTTGAGCAGGAAGTACGTGCGTTGCACGAGCGTGGTGATCTTCACCTTGAGCTTCCTTCTATTCGTTGCGTTGGTTATCGTCAGATGTGGGAATATTTGGACGGGAATTATGACTTAGATGAAGCGGTTTTCCGTGGTATCTGTGCTACCCGTCAATTAGCAAAGCGTCAAATTACCTGGCTTCGCGGTTGGAAAGATTTGACCTGGTTGGATAGTAGTGATGTGGATTCCGCGTTACAAACAGTCACAAACTCAGTTAGATGTGATGTTTGATTAACGTGTATACTCTGAACTGCTTTGCGTATTTTTAGTTTTTGTTCGTTGCTAATACAACTACAAACAAATAAGGAAAAGAAATAATGGCTAAGGGGCAATCTCTGCAAGACCCGTTTTTAAATGCGCTGCGTCGTGAACGAATTCCGGTCTCAATTTACTTGGTAAACGGTATCAAACTACAGGGACAAATTGAGTCTTTTGACCAATTTGTGATCCTATTAAAAAACACTGTAAACCAAATGGTATATAAGCATGCTATTTCAACGGTAGTTCCTGCTCGTCCAGTGAACCATCACCATGCAGGTGATCGTCCAGCAGGTACTGAACGTCCAGAAAAAACTGAAGAATAATTTATTCTTCCATTAAGGAGTTAATGGCTTGTTTGACCGTTATGAAGCCGGTGAACAGGCGATTCTTGTTCATATTAACTTCACGCAAGATGGGGAATGGGAAGATCTTAGCGAATTTGAAATGCTGGTCTCCTCAGCGGGCGTCAATACACTGCATGTTGTCACTGGCAGCCGTAAGACTCCGCACCCTAAATATTACGTTGGAGAAGGTAAGGCACAAGAAATTGCCGACGCGGTAAGAACAGCGGAAGCTGATATCGTTATCTTTAACCACTCCTTGTCTCCCGCTCAAGAGCGTAACTTGGAGCAAATTTGTCAGTGTCGTGTACTCGACAGAACAGGTTTGATCTTAGATATATTTGCTCAACGCGCACGTACCCATGAAGGTAAGTTGCAAGTCGAGCTTGCACAGTTACGTCATATATCAACCCGATTGATTCGTGGTTGGACTCACCTTGAGCGACAGAAAGGGGGGATAGGTCTGCGTGGACCTGGTGAAACGCAGCTTGAAACAGATAGACGTTTATTGCGCGATCGAATTAAAACAATTCTACGTCGTTTAGATAAAGTGGCTAAACAGCGTGATCAAGGAAGACGTGCGCGTAATCGTGCAGAAATTCCAACGATCTCATTAGTGGGATATACCAATGCTGGTAAATCCACACTCTTTAATCGGATCACCGATGCGGGGGTTTACGCCGCCGATCAACTGTTTGCAACTCTAGATCCTACACTACGTAAAATAGCAGTGGCTGATGTAGGTACAGCGATTTTAGCTGATACCGTTGGATTTATTCGACATCTTCCCCACGATCTAGTGGCAGCATTTAAAGCTACCCTTAAAGAAACACAAGAGGCTGATCTTTTACTTCATGTGGTTGATGCAAGTGATGATCGCTTCCGTGAAAACATTGAAGCTGTTGAAACAGTACTAGAAGAAATTGATGCGGGTGAGGTGCCTACTTTAATTATCATGAATAAAATTGATAATTTAGAGCATGCAGAACCTCGTATTGAACGAGATGAAGAGGGAGTTCCTCGTCGCGTTTGGGTTTCAGCGATGGAAGGGCAAGGCATTGACTTGTTATTCCAAGCACTAACTGAACGCCTCTCCGGTACGATGGTAGCGCATACCTTACGTGTACCCCCTGAAATGATTGGGCGTATCCGTAGCAAGTTTTATCAGCTGGGATGTATTTTACAAGAAGAATACGAATCAGACGGTTATTTGATGATTGATATTCGTTTGCCTTTGGCGGAATGGTCTCGATTACAAAAAAGAGAAAGTACTTCGTTAGATGACTTTATCGTTGCTTAATGGATTACTAGAGTGATAAAAACTGTCGTCATATCATATTGATGGAGTTCTATAATGGCGTGGAATGAGCCTGGAAACAACGGCGGCCGTGATGATAAAGACCCTTGGGGTAATAATAATCGCGGTGGACGTGAACAAGGACCACCAGATCTCGATGAGGTTTTTTCAAAACTAAGTCGTAAAGTTGGCGGTGTGTTTGGAAATAAAAAAGGGCCGAGTGGCAGCGGGAGCGCTGTTGGCTTGGGGGCTGTTGCCGTATTAGCTGCGGCGGTTTGGGGTTTTTCTGGTTTTTACACCATTGGCGAAGCAGAGCAAGGTGTTGTGCTACGTTTTGGTAAGTTTGATCAAGTTGTAAAACCCGGTCTGAACTGGAAACCAACGTTTATTGATGAAGTTATCCCAGTCAACATTCAAGCAATTCGTTCTCTTCGTGCATCTGGCTTGATGTTAACGAAAGATGAAAACGTTCTGAAAGTTGAAATGGATGTTCAGTACCGTGTTGATAACGCTGAGAAGTACCTATTTAGCGTAACGAATGCTGATGACAGTTTGCGTCAGGCAACCGATTCTGCACTTCGTGCCGTGATTGGTGATTCAACGATGGATCAGGCATTGACGACAGGTCGTCAGACTATTCGTGCGAATACTCAAGCAGCAATTGATAAAATTATTGCAAAATACGACATGGGTATCCGTGTTGTTGATGTGAACTTCCAATCAGCTCGTCCACCTGAAGCGGTGAAAGATGCATTTGATGATGCTATCGCAGCGCGAGAAGATGAAGAGCGTTACGTTCGTGAAGCAGAAGCTTACAGTAATGATATTTTGCCTAAAGCAACGGGTCGTGCTGAGCGTCTGAAGAACGAAGCTGAAGGTTACTCTGAGCGTGTTGTTAATGGCGCATTGGGTGATGTAGCACAGTTTGATAAATTGTTGCCACAATACCTAGCAGCGAAAGAAGTGACACGTGAGCGTTTGTATCTAGATACCATGGAGAAGGTGTACAGTAACACCAGCAAAGTGTTAATTGATACGAAATCAGGTGGCAGTAATAATATGATGTACTTACCACTTGATAAGCTGATGTCTCAGTCAAATCAAGCTGATAAGAAAACCGATAATTCAGATCGTTTAAGCGGTATTGAATTAGAAAAAGTAGAAACTCCAACTCCAGTTGCACCTGCTTCTCGTGCTGATACTGGCCGTCAAGGGAGATATTAATTATGCGTAAGTTAATGATCCCAGTAGTAGTGATTTTTATTGCTCTATTATTGATGTCAGTGTTTGTCGTTAAAGAAGGTGAGCGTGGTATCGTGGTGCGTTTCGGTCGTATCTTAAAAGATAACAATACTGAAATTGCCCGTATTTATCAGCCCGGCCTACATTTTAAAGTACCAGTGTTTGACCGTGTTCATGATTTAGATGCGCGTATTCAAACTATGGATGATCAGGCTGATCGTTTCTTAACAGCTGAGAAGAAAGACGTGATCATTGATACCTATGTGAAATGGCGTATCAAAGATTTTGGTAAGTACTACTTAGCAACAGGTGGTGGTAATACATCAACTGCAGAAGCGCTATTAAAGCGTAAAGTAGTCGATAGCCTACGTGCTGAAATCGGTTCGAAAGAAATTAAGCAGATCGTGTCTGGAGAAGACAGCATTTCAACACCAACTACAGCGTCTGATATTGCACAAACTAAAGCGGCTAAAGCTGCTCTAGCGGTAATTGAAGGTGTAGTACCGGTGAAGGAAGTTGAAGGCCAGCGTGATAAAATCATGGCAGATGTACTTGAAGAAACGCGTGAAAGTGCGAAAGATTTGGGTATTGAAGTGGTTGATTTCCGAATTAAGAAAATTAACCTACCAGATGAAATCAGTGAGTCTATCTACCGTCGTATGCGTGCCGAGCGAGAATCAGTAGCGCGTAGTTACCGTTCGCAAGGTCGTCAACGTGCTGAAGAGTTACGTGCACGTTCTGAGCTTGAAGTAGCGACTGTTCTTTCTGAAGCAAAACGTAAAGCACAGGTTATTCGTGGTGACGCGGATGCAAAAGCGGCAGAGATTTACTCAAAAGCTTATAGCCAAAACCCAGAGTTCTACAGCTTCTGGCGTTCGCTTAAAGCTTACGAGAAGAGCTTCAACTCTAAAAATGATGTATTGGTTGTTGATCCTAACAATGAATTCTTTAAGTACATGAATCATTCAGAACTTAAAGCAAACTAAACCAATCACAACAGACATCTGTTATTGTAAAGACAAGGCCTCGGCCTTGTCTTTTTTTATGGGGAAAAGAAAAATGTCACATTCAATTTGGATGGCACTAGGCTTAGTATTAGTGGTTGAAGGCTTAGGGCCATTACTTGCGCCTCGCGGGTGGCGAGAGATGGTTAACCAGTTAAGCCAACAAAATGATAATAATTTGCGTCGTATTGGCGGCTGTCTGGTTGTTGCCGGTGCGGTTATTGCGTATATGATGTATAGGCAGATGTAAAATACATAGCACACAATGGTGACAATTAGCTTGCAGAAACGGTCTACACGGCTAAAAAATGACTGCAAGCTGAATGTTAAGGTGCTAGAATCCCTTTTTAACTACTGATAGATGAAGAAAGATGGCAAATAATGTAGTCGTTCTTGGCACCCAATGGGGTGACGAAGGTAAAGGTAAAATCGTTGACCTACTGACCGAAGATGCAAAATATGTGGTTCGCTACCAAGGCGGTCACAATGCAGGTCACACCCTAGTTATTGACGGTGAGAAAACAGTTCTTCACCTGATCCCATCAGGTATCCTACGTGACAATGTTAAATGCATCATCGGTAACGGTGTGGTGCTTTCTCCTGATGCGTTAATGAATGAAATGGGCCCACTAGAAGCACGTGGTATTCCTGTTCGTGAGCGTTTATTCCTGTCAGAAGCTTGTCCGTTAATTCTTCCTTACCACATTGCTCTTGACCAAGCGCGTGAAGCTGCTCGTGGTAAAAAAGCAATTGGTACGACTGGTCGTGGTATCGGTCCTGCTTACGAAGATAAAGTTGCACGTCGCGGTCTACGCGTTGGCGATCTTTTCAATAAAGAAGCATTTGCAGAAAAGCTTAAAGAAGTGATGGCTTACCATAACTTCCAGCTTGAGCATTACTACAATGCTGAGCCTGTAAACTACGAAGAAGTGCTAGAAAAAGTACTTTCTCAAGCTGATATCCTAACGTCTATGGTTATCGACGTCACTAAAGAGCTTGATGATGCTCGTCTACGTGGCGACAAGATCATGTTCGAAGGCGCGCAAGGTACGCTACTTGATATCGATCACGGTACTTATCCGTATGTAACCTCTTCTAACACAACTGCTGGTGGTGTTGCTGCAGGTTCTGGCTTTGGTCCTCGTCACCTAGGTTACATTCTTGGTATTGCGAAAGCTTACTGTACACGTGTTGGTGCTGGTCCTTTCCCTACAGAGCTATATGATGGTCTAGACAAGCAAGATCCAGTAGGTAAGCACTTAGGTACTGTTGGCCACGAGTTTGGTGCAACAACAGGTCGTCTACGTCGTACCGGTTGGTTCGATGCCGTTGCTATGCGTCGTGCGGTACAAATTAACTCTATCTCTGGCTTCTGTCTAACTAAATTAGACGTACTAGATGGCTTAGAAGAGCTAAAAATCTGTACTGCATACAAAACGAAGACGGGCGAAATCTTAGAAGTTTCACCAATGGCTGCTGACGAGTACGAAGATCTAGAGCTTGTTTATGAAACAATGCCGGGTTGGAGTGAAACTACATTTGGTGCTAAGTCATTAGACGTGCTTCCACAAGCAGCATTAGATTACATTGCACGTATCGAAGAGCTAACAGGCGTTCCAATTGATATTATCTCTACAGGTCCTGACCGTAACGAGACAATTATCAAAGTTCACCCATACGGTGAATAATTATCGCTGATGCGAATTGATTTAAAAACCAGCTTTCGGGCTGGTTTTTTTATATCTAATTAAAATGAATACTGCCTTATTCGTATATTTTGGAAGTGATATCATTAATTAACGATAGAATGTTAGCTAAAGTCTTTAGGCTAGATGTCGATAAAAAGTTATCCCTAGCCTGAGATCTAATGATGAAAAAGCTTCCGATCTTATTATTGACTAGCCAGTTATTTATATCTGCCGCTTACGCATTGGATAATGTGGGAGATGCTGTTCCCATTTATAGCGATGATGAACTGATACAGCTTTTTGAAACGAACCAGCATTTAAAAAAAATAAAAGCTGATGATTGCCAGCTTGTACAAGATATTAAAGCGCGCGCTGAGCGAGTAGAGTCACCTTCTTATCAGTTTTTATATGGTGATATGTTGGCTTGGGGCGTGTGTGTAGACAAAGATGTCGAGCAAGGTTTGTATTATATGCGAGCGGCTGCGCAGCAAGGCTCACCGGTAGCACTTGAACAATTAGGGCGTTATTATGCGAACGGAGTGTTATTGCAACAAGATAAAGAGCGTGCGATCCCGTATTTACGAGAAGCTGCGGCGCTAGGAAATATTAAAGCGCGTCTTCAGTTAGCTGAACTATTAGTGTCAGATCATGGCAGCCCACTTGATTACGAAGATGCTTATCGCTGGCTGTATCAAACCACGACGGCGAATAAATCGTTATATAACCAACTGAATACGTTACGTCGAAAATTAGAATTACGTATGCCTGAAAATATTATTGCTCGGGCAAAACAACGTTCAAGTTTATGGTAACTTTTCCCAAATAACCCTGTAAACAGATTAAAAAAAGCACAGCATTTCGCTGTGCTTTGTTGTATTAGCTGCGTTAAGTTATAGGACTTTGTGTGGGCCGAAACATTCGTAGTGAATACGATCTTCAGATACACCTAATGCTAATAGCTGTTTAGCGATATATTGCATGAAGGCAACAGGACCACAGAAGTAAAAGTGCATGTTTTCATCTGTTAGCTGTGGTGCTATCGTGCTGAGATCCATCAAACCTTGGTAGTCATAATCTTCGGCAGGAAGATCGCTATCAAGTGGTGCGTTATACCAAGTGATATCTTGAATGTGATTGTGCTGCTGCGCGAGTGCTTTTACCTGTTTTTTGTAGGCATGATGTGCGCCATTTTCTGTGGCATGTAGCCAGTTAACTGGTGCTTGGTGATCTGTTAGTGATTCAAGCATTGAAAGCGTTGGCGTTAAACCCACACCTGCGGAAAGTAATGTGACAGGTGTGTTTGCTTCAACATCTAAGAAGAAGTCACCAGCAGGGGCGGCAAGCATTACTTTATCGCCAATATTGATATTGTTATGTAAGTAGTTTGAAACTTTACCGTGAGATTCACGTTTTACTGAAATACGGTACTGATCATCTTGTGGTGCCGAAGATAAGCTATATTGACGAATTTCTTGGTTCTCTAATTCGTCAGCATTAAGGTAGATCCCCAGATACTGCCCAGGTTTATAGCTTGCGACCTTACCGCCATCTGTAGGTTTAAAGGTAAAGCTCGTGATAAATTCGCTGTCTTGTTGCTTGTTAGTGACTACGAACTCACGAGTGCCACGCCACCCACCAACTTTATTCGCATTTTCTTGATAGATTTCTTCTTCACGATTGATGAAAATATTAGCCAGTAAACCATAAGCTTCAGCCCAAGCATCTAATACCTCTTGTCCTGGCGCTAATAATTCATCAATGGTGGCGATAAGGTGAGAGCCAACAATATTATATTGCTCTGCGGTGATCATAAAACTGGTATGTTTGTGAGCAATTTTTTCTACTGCAGGTAAAAGCACAGCAAGATTTTCGATATTATTGGCATAAGCACAAATGGCATTAAATAACGCTTCTTGTTGGCTAGAAGGTTCATTATTTGCCCCATTTTTTTGGTGGCTCATGTTAAAAACATCTTTTAACTCAGGGTTGTGGCTAAACATACGCTGATAGAAATGTTGGGTAACCATAGGGCCTGCTTCTGCAATGACAGGAGCTGTTGTTTTAACAATATCGATCGTTTTTTGACTAAGCATGAGCACTTCCTATAAACATGTATTTATAATGTATGTTATAAGTTGTATCTGATCTGTATCTTTTAGTCAATAAGAAGATTAAAATAACAACAGGAGGAGCCATTGTGCAGTTAACTAGTTTTACCGATTACGGCTTACGAGCTTTGATATATCTTGCGTCGCTACCAGAAGGTGAGCTAACAAGTATTACGAAAGTGACAGAAATATATAATGTGTCACGTAACCATATGGTTAAAATAATCAATAAATTAGGTCAATTAGGCTATATCGAAACGGTGCGTGGAAAAAATGGTGGCATTCGTTTAGGTAAGTCAGCTGAATCTATTATTGTTGGCGATGTCGTACGCGCAATAGAACCGTTACAGATTGTTAATTGTAGCCCTGATTTTTGCCATATAACGCCAGCTTGTCGATTAAAAGGTGTGCTTGCTGATGCAAGAGAAGCATTTTTGGCTGAGCTAGATAAATATACCTTGTTAACCTTAGTTGAAGATAATGCGCCGTTGCTGAATTTATTAAGCAACCCTAACAAGTTATAAAACATCATTTGGTTATACGTTTAATTAGCATATTCCTCCCAAAATTTAGTGGAGCAGCAGCCTTTATAGCGCTGCTCCCGTCTGATCACCTAAAAGCCAGATATACCTTAGGTATAGGTTGGCCTACAGGAAAAATATAATGTCTAAAGGTACTACCGATTTACCGGTCGACCCTTTTCGCGATCGCGAAGCATCTAATTATGAAAACCCGATCCCAAGCCGTGAACACTTACTTGAAGTGATTCGTGGTTTTAGTACACCGGTGAGTCGTGACCAGTTATTTGCTGAGCTAAAGCTAGAAGGTGATGATCACTATGAAGGCTTACGCCGTCGTTTACGTGCGATGGAGCGTGATGGCCAGTTAATTTTCACTCGTCGTCAATGTTATGCGTTGCCTGAACGTTTAGATTTGATCAAAGGTTACGTTATGGGTCACCGTGACGGCTTTGGTTTTTTACGTCCAGAGGGCTCGCTAGGTAAAGACAATGATTTGTTATTACCTCATCACCAAATGCGTGGTGTGATCCACGGTGATTACATTTTGGCGCAAGCGGCGGGTGAAGATAAACGCGGCCGTAAAGAAGCGCGTGTGGTACGCGTATTAAAAGAAACCACAGCCCAGATTGTTGGTCGCTTCTTCCTTGAAGATGGCATGGGCTATGTGGTACCAGACGATTCGCGTATTGCCCAAGATATCATTATCCCACAAGACGTTCGCCAAGGTGCACGCATGGGTAATGTTGTGGTTGTCGAAATCAATCAACGTGCAACACGTCAGCACAATGCTGTTGGCCGTATTGTCGAAGTACTGGGCGAAAATATGGCGCCGGGTATGGAAATTGATATTGCGTTACGCACCCATGATATTCCGCACGTATGGCCATCAGAAGTTGATAAAGAAATTCAACATTTGACAGAAGAAGTGCCAGAAGAGGCGAAAAAAGGCCGTGTAGATTTACGTCAATTACCACTGGTCACCATTGATGGCGAAGATGCGCGTGACTTTGATGATGCGGTTCACTGTGAGCGAACTACATCAGGTGGCTGGCGTTTATGGGTTGCGATTGCCGATGTGAGTTATTACGTCCGTCATAAATCAGCACTTGATAACGAAGCCGTTAAGCGTGGTAACTCGGTTTACTTCCCTGCACAAGTGATCCCAATGTTACCGGAAGTGCTTTCTAATGGATTATGTTCACTGAACCCGCAAGTTGATCGCTTGTGTATGGTGTGTGAAATGACCATTTCTGACACCGGTGAATTAACAGGTTACAAGCACTACGAAGCGGTCATGAATTCTCACGCTCGTTTGACTTACACCAAAGTCAGTAAAATGCTTGAAGGCGATGAAGAACTTCGTCAGCGTTATGAACCACTTGTTCCGCATTTAGAAGAGCTGTACAGCATGTTCAAAGTGCTGAAAGCGGCACGTGAAGAGCGTGGTGCGATTGAATTTGAAACGGTTGAAACCCAGTTCATTTTCAATGCAGATCGTAAGATTGACCGTATTGTGCCGGCTGTCCGTAATGAAGCGCATAAGATCATCGAAGAATGTATGATTTTAGCTAACATTGCCTCTGCACGTTTTGTTGAAAGTGCCAAAGAGCCAGCACTATACCGAGTTCACGATACCCCAGGTGAAGAGCGCCTGCAGGGCTTTCGTGATTTCTTAGGTGAGCTAAGCTTACATCTTGGTGGTGGGTTAGAGCCAACCCCAAAAGATTATGCAGAGCTGGCCAATACGATTCAAACTCGAAAAGATCGCGAGTTAATCCAAACTATGCTGCTACGCTCAATGAAGCAGGCGGTATACCAAGGTGACAATATTGGCCACTTTGGCTTGGCATTAACTGAATATGCGCACTTTACCTCGCCAATTCGTCGCTACCCTGATTTAACGCTGCACCGCGCGATTAAATATTTAGTTGCGAAACAAGCGGGTAACAGTGGCAATACCACACCAACGGGTGGTTTCCATTACTCATTTGATGAAATTGATGCATTAGGTGAGCAATGTTCAATGACTGAACGCCGTGCTGATGACGCAACGCGTGATGTCTCTGATTGGCTTAAATGTGAATACATGCAAGATCACTTAGGCGATGAGTTCGACGGTGTGATTGCCAATGTGACAGGGTTTGGCTTCTTTGTTCGCTTAAACGAATTGAACATTGATGGCCTAGTTCATATTTCAAACCTAGCGAATGACTACTACCAGTTTGATCCAGTCGGTCAACGCTTGGTAGGTGATAGCTCAGGTGTGGTATACCGTTTAGGCGATACCGTGAAAGTGAAAGTGGCATCGATTAACTTAAACGATCGTCAGATTGACTTTGATATTGTTGGCGCTGAGCGCAAGCAACGTGGCGCAGGTAAAACGGCTAAGAGTCATGAGAAAAAACAGCGTTTACGTAAAGCCGATGGTCTACGTCGTCAAAGCCTGAAAGTGTACAAATCAGAAGATGGCGTGGCAAAACAAGAAGAGCGCAGTGAATCAAAACGCGAACGTTCTTCGGTACGTAAAAAGCTAAAAGAAGGCGCAATTCCACTGGCGGACGAGAAGAACAAACCGAAGCCAAAGAAACGCCGTAAGCCAACGGATGAAAAACCGAAAGCTGAGACAAAAAAGAAACCGAAATCTCGTAAAAAGAAAAAGCAACGTGCGGGAAAAGCCGAACGCGCAGCAAAGAAGAGTTAAACCATGAGTAATGATATGATTTTTGGCATCCATGCCGTGAAAGCCGTGCTGGCATCTGATCCAGTTCGTTTTATTGAAGTCTTTGTACTGAAAGGACGAGAAGATGATCGTTTACTGCCGTTAGTCACTGAGCTGCAATCACTGGGCATTACGATCCAAGAAGCAGGGCGTAAAGCACTTGATGACAAAGTTAAAGGTGCTTCTCACCAAGGTATCGTTGCTCGCGTGCGTCCAGGTAAGCAATACAACGAGAACGATCTTGATGATTTATTGGTGGGTAAAGAAAATCCATTATTATTGATTTTAGATGGTGTGACCGATCCGCATAACTTAGGCGCATGTCTACGTAATGCGGATGCTGCGGGTGCGGTTGCTGTTATCGTCCCGAAAGATCGCTCGGCACAGCTCAACGCAACGGCAAGTAAAGTTGCTTGTGGCGCGGCTGAAATCATGCCATTAGTACGTGTGACTAACTTGGCGCGTACCATGCGTGCACTGCAAGATAAAGGTGTATGGATTGTCGGAACGGCGGGTGAAGCAACGCATGATATTTACCAAAGTAAGCTGACTGGCCCATTAGCGATTGTGATGGGTGCAGAAGGCGAAGGTATGCGTCGTTTAACCCGTGAAACCTGTGATGATTTGATCAAAATTCCAATGGCAGGTTCGGTATCAAGCTTAAACGTATCAGTAGCAACAGGTATCTGTTTGTTTGAAGCGGTACGTCAACGTAGCTAATATGTTACTGACAACAGTAAAGAAAGTTGCACATTTAACCTGGTGTCAGTAATCCCACACCCTTATTCGGTTTAACTGGATAAGGGTGTTTTTATTGGGATAGACAAACAGTCAAGATAACTTGCCAGTGGGCAGGAAAAACCTTGGCGTAGAGCACAGAATTTTCTTGCTTCAATTGATCATTCTCTGTACTATCCATCGTCCAAATTCTCGGTTCTTTTTTTAGTTCCTTGCTTCCCCAGGATAACCGAGCCGACAAGGGAAGCTGAATAATCCGTAAGGAGCAACCTATGCGTCATTACGAAATCGTATTCATGGTGCACCCTGATCAAAGCGAGCAAGTTGCTGGCATGATCGAGCGTTACACTGCTGCTATCAAAGATTCTGGTGGTCAGATTCACCGTCTAGAAGATTGGGGTCGTCGTCAAATGGCTTACCCAATCAACAAACTGCACAAAGCACACTACGTTCTAATGAACGTTGAAGCTGAGCAGTCTGTAGTTGACGAGCTTGAGTCAAACTTCCGCTTCAACGACGCAGTGATCCGTAACATGATCATGCGTACTAAGAACGCTGTTACTGAGCCATCTCCAATGATGAAGGCTAAAGAAGAGCGTTTCACTAAGCGTGAAGATCGTGCAGAAAATGCACAATCTGAAGGCGAAGCAGCTGCTGAGTAATTTGTATAAATGACCAATCGTCTGGAGTTAGTTGGCACTATTGCTAAACAACCCAAACGAAGCCAGTCTCCTGCGGGCATACCTCATTGTCACTTTGTGCTTGAGCATCGTTCGATTCAACAGGAAGCAGGCCTACCACGCCAAGTATATTGTTATATTAACGTGGTAGTCAGTGGCAAAGGTCAACAAGTACTCACTCAAGATTTAGTTATCGGAAGCAATGTTAAGGTAGGAGGGTTTATCTCTTATCAAACCGGCCGTAACGGCATTGGTAAATTAGTATTGCACGCCGATCACATTGACATAATTTAGATCAGGAGATAGCCCATGGCTCGTTTCTTCCGTCGTCGTAAATTCTGCCGTTTCACTGCAGAAGGCGTACAAGAGATTGACTACAAAGACGTAGCAACTCTAAAAAACTACATCACTGAAGCTGGTAAAATCGTACCTAGCCGTATCACTGGTACTCGCGCTAAATACCAGCGTCAGCTAGCTCGCGCTATCAAGCGTTCTCGTTACCTAGCACTTCTACCGTACACTGACAAGCATCAGTAATCGGTAGTAGTTTTTAGACTTTTATAGAGGACAAGATAATGCAAGTTATTCTACTTGATAAAATCGCTAACCTAGGTAGCCTTGGCGACCAAGTTAACGTTAAAGCTGGCTACGCTCGTAACTTCCTTATCCCACAAGCTAAGGCAGTAATGGCAACTAAAGCTAACGTTGAAATGTTCGAAGCACGTCGTGCAGAGCTAGAAGCTAAAGTTGCTGAGCAACAAGCTGCTGCTCAAGCTCGTGCTGAAGCACTAAACGCACTAGAAGCAGTAGTAATTGCTTCTAAAGCTGGTGACGAAGGTAAACTATTCGGTTCTATCGGTACTCGTGACATCGCTGATGCAGTTACTGCTGCTGGCGTTGCACTTGTTAAGAGCGAAGTACGTCTACCTGAAGGTGCACTACGTACTACTGGCGAATTCGAAGTTAGCGTTCAGCTAAATTCAGATGTATTCGCAACTGTTAAACTAAACGTTGTTGCTGCAGAGTAATCGCTTTTAGCTTTAATAGAAAAAAACCAGCCTTCGGGCTGGTTTTTTTATGTCTGAAATATGAGAAAAAACAACGTTAGCGTCAATCCTTAGCTTTACTTCATACTGTAAATCAGGCTAACAATCGTACTAGAATCGAAGTTTTTCATATTGTTAGGTACCCAGGTGTAATAGGTATAGTTAAAGCCAATACTCAATGCGATGTTATCGGTGATGGAGTTGGTCAGTGATAAATCATTTTGGATCGTAGTATTACTTTTACCAGCCACAATATTGGTTTTATTTTCCAAGGAAAGTGTTTTAAGCGGTTTCCATGTCATGGTTAATGAGCTTTGTAAAACAGCTTCATTCACTACTTCTGGTTTGACTATATCACCATCAATTTCATCTAGGTTAGGATCTTGGTGGCGAAAACCAGGACCGATATCGACCAAGGTTTGAAACGTTTCATAGCTAAAGAGACGATAACCGATACCAGCAGAAGCGAGTGAATCAACATAATATGGACCATAGCGATCATCAATATAGCTGCCGCTACCATATAAGTAATAGCCGTCACGGATCAGCATTTGTGATTTCAAATTGGCTGAAATCTTACGTTTATCTTCTTCGCCATTTTTCTTCGCCATTAGTAGGCTAGTATCTGCGTTAGTTTTATAACGACCTTTGATATATTGCAGATCATAATTAGCGTTTAGCGTCTGTGAATCTGAATTACCAGCAAGTGCTGTAAACCCAAGCCCCACCTCACTGGTAAAGTGAGAAGGCGAGACATCTTCTTCGATATCTTGATCGTCAGCAGCATAGGCTGCAGTATTGGCAAGCAGCAATAATGTCAGTAGGTATCTTGCCAAAGGTCCTCCCACGGCAGGTGTTGTAAATTGAGTGTTATTGATGATAAGTATTATGCGCTCGCATTCTAACCCAAATTTGTCAGCTTTTGGTTAGGAATCGTTACGCTTGACTGTTAGTTAATTTAAAAAGGCGCATAATTAAATAACCATCAGGTTTGAGGCGAGTCGTAAGTTTATGACTGCTCAGAATCGAATGTATGGGGTATACTACTATGCTTCATTCTTGTTCTTGGCTAATACGCAATTTCTATGGCAGATAATAGTAAACCGAAAAAACCAAAAGATAATCAAATGGACGCCATTAAGATGCCGCCTCACTCTTTAGAGGCTGAGCAATCTGTTCTTGGTGGTTTGATGCTGGATAACGAAAAGTGGGACATGGTGGCTGAAAAAGTCGTTGCCAATGATTTCTACAGTCGTCCACACCGGATTATTTTTCAGGCGACAGCGGCACTATTAGAAGCGGGTCAGCCGCTAGATTTGATCACCCTGTCTGAAAACCTTGAGCAATCAAGCACACTTGATGATGTCGGCGGTTTTGCTTACTTAGCTGAACTGGCAAAAAATACACCATCTGCGGCAAATATTTTAGCGTACGCTGATATTGTCCGTGAGCGTGCACTTATTCGTGACATGATTGGTGTGGCAAATGAAATTGCCGATGCCGGTTATGATCCACAGGGCCGCACCAGTGAAGACTTACTGGATATGGCTGAAAGTAAAGTCTTTGCGATTGCAGAGCAACGTACCAACGATAAAGAAGGTCCACAAAGCGTTGATACGATTTTAGAAAAGACCTTAGAACGTATCGAGATTCTATACCAATCGCCGCAAGATGGCGTGACAGGTGTATCGACAGGTTTTACCGATCTCAATAAAAAAACCGCTGGCCTTCAAGGTTCAGATTTAATCATTGTTGCGGCACGTCCATCGATGGGTAAAACTACCTTTGCGATGAACTTATGTGAAAACGCCGCAATGGAGCAGGAAAAACCTGTACTTATTTTCTCGTTAGAGATGCCAGCTGAACAGATCATGATGCGTATGTTGGCGTCACTTTCGCGAGTTGACCAAACTAAAATACGTACAGGTCAACTCGATGATGAAGACTGGGCACGTATATCATCAACAATGGGTATTCTGATGGAAAAGAAGAATATGTTCATTGATGATAGTTCGGGTTTAACACCAACGGAAGTCCGCTCACGTGCCCGTCGTATTGCCCGCGATAACGGCGGTTTAAGCCTTATAATGATTGACTACCTTCAGTTAATGCGTGTACCTGGTTTGCAAGATAACCGTACATTAGAGATCGCTGAAATTTCCCGCTCGTTAAAAGCGCTGGCAAAAGAATTAAACGTACCGGTTGTTGCCTTGTCGCAGCTTAACCGATCGTTGGAGCAACGTGCCGATAAACGCCCTGTTAACTCAGATTTGCGTGAATCCGGTGCGATCGAGCAGGATGCCGATTTAATTATGTTTATTTATCGTGATGAGGTTTATCACGAAGATAGTGCCCTGAAAGGGATCGCTGAAATCATCTTAGGTAAGCAACGTAATGGTCCTATCGGTACCGTCCGTTTAACCTTCCAAGGCCAGTTCTCTCGCTTTGATAATTATGCAGGCCCCGCCTACGATGAAGAGTAAGCGTAAGAATATTATTTAGGATTTTGGATGAAAGCTGCAACCGCACATATAGATACTGAAGCATTAGCCTACAATTTGGGGTTAATCCGTCATCATGCACCAAATAGTAAAGTTTTGGCGGTCGTAAAAGCCAACGCTTATGGGCATGGCTTACTTCGAGTTGCTCAAACACTTACAAATGTTGACGCGTATGGTGTTGCTCGTATTGAAGAAGCATTAATTTTACGTGCAGGTGGGATCGTGAAACCTATTTTATTATTAGAAGGGTTTTATGCACCGAGCGATCTTCCAGTATTAGTGACCAATAATATTCATACTGTGGTTCACTCGATTGAGCAATTGGAAGCATTAGAGCAAACAGAGCTTGATAACCCAGTGCGAGTCTGGGTCAAAATTGATACCGGTATGCACCGCTTAGGGGTACGTCCAGAAGATCTGACGGATTTTATGGCGCGTTTACATGCCTGTGAAAATGTCGCAAAGCCACTACGTTTTATTAGCCACTTTGGTAATGCAGATGATTTAAGCTCTGATATTACATTAAAGCAGTTAGATACCTTTTTGGATTTGACTCAAGATTATCAAGGTGAACGTTCATTAGCCGCCTCTGCGGGTATTTTAGCGTGGCCTGATAGCCAGCTAGAATGGATTCGCCCTGGGATCATTATGTATGGTGTTTCACCATTTAATGAGTCTGAACGTTTTGCTTCGGCTTATGACTTAAAGCCAGTGATGACATTAACCTCTAGCCTGATTGCTGTACGTGATGTTAAAAAAGGTGAACAAGTCGGTTATGGCGGTATTTGGACAAGTGAACGAGATACCAAAGTTGGTGTGATTGCGATTGGTTATGGTGATGGTTATCCACGTACCGCACCTAACGGCACGCCAGTGCTTGTTAATGGTCGTATTGTGCCGATGGCTGGGCGTGTATCAATGGACATGCTAACGGTGGATTTAGGGCCCGATGCTCAAGATAAAGTTGGCGATACTGCCACATTATGGGGCGAAGGATTACCTGCTGAAATTGTAGCAGAGCACATTGGCACGATTGCGTATGAATTGGTTACTAAATTAACACCACGGGTTGCGATGGCATATACGTGATGATTTAAATATTGGACGAAAAGCTTTAATGGAAGATATAAAATTAAAAGCCGTGGCGTATGCTGCGGCTTTGTTGGTTTCAGTAGATATTTATGCTGAAAATGAATTGCTTGATATTGAGGGTTCTGAAACGGTAGAAAAGACGGATTCAGATATTGCCGCAGTACCCTTTATGTTTTCTACCGATAGCATGGGATTGTCTATTGGTGCCGCAGGTGTGGCCAAAAAAGCAGGGCAACCACAAGCTTCACTATTAGTGGCTGGATTGGTGACAGATAAAGGTACATGGATGACGTATCTGGGGGCTTACAATTACGCGTTATCCGCCGACAGCCGCTGGCTATTTGGAGCAGAGCTTTACAGTGGTGATTATAAAGATTTTAATTACTATGTAGGAAAAGCGACCCAAAATGATTCCCACCTCGATGATAGGATCATTGCCGATGCGCAAGAGTCACTGTATCAACTGAGTGCGCGTTATATTTTGCCTATTGGCCAAGGTAAGCATGATCCTATTCAATCTGCGCTTTATCCTAACCGTCAATTAACGGGTCATACGCCATGGGAAAGTGGCGTATCGTCAATAGATTTTCGCCCGTTCTATCAATCTCGTCAGTTTGCTAAAAACACACCGAACCCACCTTCTGATTTTTCACATAATGACAGTGTGTGGGGGCTAGAAACGCGGTTTGAATGGAACAACCAAAACAATACTGCGAATCCAACTCAAGGCAGTAAAAGTCAATTTAAGCTGACATATGCGCCTGATACTTCAGATCAAACAAGCTGGTGGAAATGGGAAATCAACCAAAGTTGGTATTTGAATTTAGGCAAGCTGGATAACTTATTTGATCAGCAAGTCTTGGCGTTTAATGTGTATACCGCCGATACCCCAAGTTGGAATACAACGGATTCAAAGCATGGTTATCATCGTCCACCTGAGTATGCAGGAGTCAAACTGGGGGGCTTATATCGCTTGCGGAGTTTTCAAACGGGGCGATATGTTGGGCGATCTGCAATCAGCTACAGCGCAGAATATCGCGTGATGCCAGAATGGCAACCTCTGAGTGAGTGGCCTGTCTTTAATTGGTACAGCGTGCCTTGGTGGCAGTGGGTCGCATTTGCTGATGTTGGTCGTGTTGCGGATAGTTACAATCTTTCTGAGTTGCATTCAGACATGAAATGGAGCACCGGTGGCGCGGTACGTTTTCAAGTCGAAGGTGTTGTTGTCCGAACCGAAATGGCGTGGGGCAGTGAAGAAAGCACCTTTAGAGTGATGGTTAACCAGCCGTTCTAGTCTTCAATATAAAGCACTTAACCATCATTGTTAGGGATAAGTGCTTTTTGTCTCTTCAATATACTATTCGCCTTGAATAGTGAGCACGACTTGGCGAGAGCCGCCATGATCACGGTGCTCACCTAAATAAATGCCTTGCCATATACCTAATGCTAAACGTCCTTGTGAAATAGGGATCGAGATACTATTACCTAACAATGAACTTTTAATATGTGCCGGCATATCATCATCTCCTTCATAGGTATGTCGATAATAAGGCGCGCGTTCTGGTACAAAATGATTAAAGTGTTTCTCCATATCATGACGTACCGTAGGATCGGCATTTTCATTAATGGTTAAGCTTGCCGAGGTGTGTTGAAGAAAACAATGGACTAATCCAACGCTTAAAGGTCGGATCTCATGTAAATGTTGCGCTATTTCCTCAGTGATAAGGTGAAAACCGCGCTTTTGAGGAGTAAGATTAATTGTTTTTTGATACCACATGGCTATTTACCTATAGGTTTAACCTTTTAGTTTGATTAGTTATTCGCATTATTACATTGATGCGAAATACAGGTATGATGCATTCCAAGTTTTCGTGATTTACCGCAATTACGACCTTTTTCTTTTCGCGGCATCATCACAAGTGATCAAAATTATAAATAAGCCTGCCATCATAGGCTAATGAGCAAAATCGGGGATCTTTCGCAAACAGTGTATGGGCGCGAAAGGTAAACATAACAAAATTAGGATATTTTTATGTTGAAGAACATCAACCCAACGCAAACTCAAGCGTGGCAAGATCTAACCGCACACTTTGAACAAGCTCAAGATTTCCAATTAAGCGACTTATTTGCTAATGATAGCGCTCGCTTTTCTAAGTTTTCTGCGCAATTTGGCTCAGATATCCTACTTGATTACTCTAAAAACCTTATCACTGAAGAAACGCTAACTAAGCTGTTTGCTCTTGCAAAAGAGACAGAGCTAGATGCTGCTATTGCAGATATGTTCAGTGGCGAGAAAATTAACCGTACAGAAGATCGCGCAGTCCTTCACGTAGCACTACGTAACCGTAGCAACACACCAATTATGGTTGATGGCGAAGATGTGATGCCTGCTGTGAATGCGGTACTTGAGAAGATGAAGTCTTTCTCTGATCGCATCATCAGCGGTGAATGGAAAGGTTACACAGGTAAAGAAATTACCGATATCGTGAACATCGGTATCGGTGGCTCAGATCTTGGCCCTTACATGGTATCTGAAGCGCTAGGTGCTTATAAAACACGCCTAAACATGCACTTTGTTTCTAACGTTGATGGCACGCACATTGCTGAAACGCTAAAAGATCTTAACCCAGAAACAACATTGTTCTTGATCGCATCAAAAACCTTCACGACTCAAGAAACCATGACTAACGCGCTATCTGCACGTGACTGGTTCTTAGCAAAAGCAGAAGATAAAGCACATGTAGCGAAACACTTTGCTGCGCTTTCAACAAACGGTGAAGCGGTTGCTGAGTTTGGTATTGATACGGACAACATGTTCGAGTTCTGGGATTGGGTTGGCGGTCGTTATTCACTATGGTCTGCAATCGGTCTATCAATCTGCTTATCAGTCGGTTTTGATAACTTTGTTGCGCTACTTGATGGCGGCCATGCAATGGACAAACACTTTGCAGAAGCACCATTAGAGCAAAAGCTACCGGTTATCCTTGCGCTTATCGGTATCTGGTACAACAACTTCCACGGTGCAGAAACAGAAGCGATTCTTCCTTATGATCAGTACATGCACCGTTTTGCAGCGTACTTCCAGCAAGGTAACATGGAATCAAATGGTAAGTACGTTGATCGTGGCGGTAACCCAGTGGATTACCAAACAGGTCCAATTATTTGGGGTGAACCTGGCACCAATGGTCAACATGCTTTCTACCAGTTGATCCACCAAGGCACGAAATTGATCCCATGTGATTTCATTGCTCCTGCGATTAGCCATAACCCATTAGGCGATCACCATCCAAAATTAATGGCGAACTTCTTCGCGCAAACTGAAGCACTAGCATTTGGTAAGAGCCGTGAGAAAGTTGAAGCAGAATTCTTTGCTGCGGGTAAATCACAAGAAGAAGTGAATGAACTAGCAGAATTTAAAGTATTCGAAGGCAACCGCCCAACGAACTCAATCTTAGTGAAAGAAATTACGCCTTATACACTTGGTGCATTGATTGCGCTTTATGAGCACAAGATTTTCACTCAAGGTGTTATTTGGAATATCTTTAGCTTTGATCAGTGGGGCGTAGAGCTTGGTAAGCAACTGGCTAACCAAATTCTGCCAGAACTAAATAATAAAGAACAAGTATCGAGCCACGATAGTTCGACTAATGGTTTGATCAATGCATTTAAACAATGGCGAGCATAATCTTAGGCTAATGTACTAAGGCATATGCTTGTATAATAAAAACGCCGCTAAATAGCGGCGTTTTTTTATCTTTTCAGTGATAGTTATTACAGTGCAATAACTTCGCTGGCTTGTGGGCCTTTCTGACCATCCGTAACGATAAACTCAACACTTTGGCCTTCACGTAAGGTGCGGCGCCCTTGAGCTTGAATAGCACTGAAGTGTACAAACACATCTTTGCCATCCGTTCCAGAAATGAAACCAAAGCCTTTGTCATCGTTGAACCATTTTACGGTTCCAGTCAGTTTACTCATGTACGTCTTTCCCTTTTAGACAAATAATATACAGTCATCTCGCAGTTATAAGTAACATGATGCGTATGACACAAACTAGTCTAGATCGAAAAAAGAGCGGAGAGTAGTCTTTTATTTAAGAATGGTTTTATTAATAAAAGACTTAATAAAGAATTAGATAGCGTTAAGTAAAGTAAAGAATTTATCGTGTAATTGACGCTATATTTTCATTAAAAAAGACGATATCAATCGAAACAAATTTCGATATAGGCTTTGCCATAGTCAGAATCAAATGGCATTAAGATGATCGCATTATCACATTTATGGGTAATGGTATGGCCTTTACCAGAAACAACCGCAGGTGTTGCCATATCAAAATCATAGCCATTTTCAGCCAGTGCACGTTTTGCACCACCTGTTACCATATTAGTAATTTCACCAACCATATCAGTAACATCTTCATTAATGCCTGCTGGACGTTCACCGAGCATGCGTTGCATGATTTCAAGCGCCAGATCTTGCTCAAACGTGATTGACATCGACCCTTTGGTTTTTGGGCCAATCATACCGATTAAGCCAGATACATCACCACGCGCAATTTCATCTTTCTTTAGTCTTGGCTTTTGTGGTGTCATTGGCATAGATGCCATGGTGTTAAGCACATTAATCAGAGATGCAAGAAAAGGGTTTATAAATTCTGCGCGCATAATTGTAAGACTTTTCGTTGTAGGTTAAATAATAGGTTTATTGCCTTGGCATTTTTCACAAATACCATGGCTTTCAACAACATGATGATTAATCTTAAAACCAAGTTTTTCTGATTTTTGACGAAGCAGTTTGGCTAACTCATCATCATGGCACTCTTCAACACTGCCACATTCATCACAAATCAATAACTGCGAACAGTGATCGGCATGTCCTAGTACACAGCAAGCAATATAGCTATTTGTGGACTCCACTTTGTGAACAAAACCTTGTGCTAAGAGAAAATCTAAAGCTCGGTAAATCGTTGGCGGCTTTGCTTGCGGTTCTGAAATTTTGAGTTGATCTAATAACTCATAAGCGCTGATTGAGCTATGGTGCTCAATAATCAACGCCAACACTTTTAAGCGCTGTGGCGTAAGTCGAACGCCTCGCTCTTCACAGAGTCGCTGCGCCTTTGTTAATAATTGGGCTTGATCCGCCATAAAACCTCAAAAAACTACAATAACCGTTTTATTTTATCACAGCCTATTTGAAACATATCGTAACTTAGCAATTAAGCTGCAATAAGCTGTAGTGTTTCGTGTAGAGGATCACGTAATAAGAAAAATAAGAATAAGTGAGCACTGATTTTTTCATTGATGCTTGCGGTGACTCGAAATATTCCTTTTAGGTGTTAATCATCGTTTATACGCTTCAAGGAATAGTGGGGTTAAGCCATAAGGTGGAGGGCTGATTAGATTTCCTCTTCTATAGTTACTTGTTGGTAATAATCTTTTGTTATTTTATTGTATTGTTGTTTTTGGTGTAACTATTGATAATACACCCATCGAAACGCACAGGCGTTTATAAACATAAAGACACAAGGTTTTATTACTCATGAAAACAGTTATTAAAGCAACTATCGCAGCCGCTATCATCGCTATGTCTTATAACGCTTCAGCTAAAGATGGTGCGTTTACAGGTAATGTTCAATTTCAAAAAGCAGCCGTTAGCAACATAAATGTCGCACATTACCAAAAACAAGGTACCGCAGAGCGTTCACACTCAGGTGTGGTATTTACACAATCAGCATCACAACTCACATTTACTGGAAAGTTACTGTCTGCAGCTGATAAATAAGCCGCAGATATCGGCAAGCGATACCTCATTTTAATTATTACGTTTACGTAATAGTGGTTAACTTTTCATTTTATTGTTTATTTCCGGTAAGTGAGATGTTGTTAGCATTAACACTAATAATCACTATAAAAATTTGGTGCTGGTAACACTCACCTTCCACAAAAAGAACAATTAATGAGGATTTATTCGAATTTAATGAATGGTTATTGGTGAGGTTGATATGTAATATTTGCATTAGTAAAACTAATGCAAAGAAGCATTATTTCTCACTTTTAAAAGCCGATTAAACTCCTATAATGCCCCCCATCGAAACGCGACCAATGCCTTATAAATAGTGTGTTTAGGCAAGGTTGTACATTATATAAAACTTGCTTTATTAAGGAATTCACAATGTCACGTATCATTAACAAAATTGTTGGCTTATACACTCCAGTTTTCGCTTCTATGTACAAAGCGCAAATCAAATAAGTGTTTAAAGAATTTAAAAAAGGGCGTTGAAGGTAACTTCAACGCCCTTTTGCTATTTGGTAAAGAGATAACTCAAAAACGCAGCGAAGAATGATCCAAGAGTGATATTCTCTAAGTCATAATCCTGATTTTATGATATTTCGTTAATTGTTATATTGATGACTTCAAATTATTACTTAAATATAACCCTGTATTTATGACTTCATAAATAACGGGTGGCACTATTGTAAGTGCGTGAGATTCGGGCTTGTTTAACGAGATCCTCTGCCTACCTAGTGTAGCCCGCTTGGTGCTAAAAAATGGTGTCTATCCTTTGGCCTATCCGTATTTGGTTATAGGCTTTATTTTCTGTATTTCTATAGCGGCCTACGTGGGCTGGTCGTTGCGGTAAAGCAAGATCAAAAGCAATAAAAAAGCCTGTTGGCGCAGGCTTTTATCGTTTTTAATGAGGCATCGCGTCAGCAATGTTTGGGGCTTTTTTCACATACCGTTGTTGGAGTTCTTCAAATAACTCCATGGTATCAAAACTGTCTAACGAGGGACGTTCGCCAGTAAAATACGCGACACTTTTATTAAACAGTGCCGATATTGCAATGAGTGTATCTAATCGTGGTAGTGTTTTTCCGTACTCTAAATCTAAGTATGTTTGCCTTGCTATTTTTAAGTGTTTAGCGGCATCGACTTGCGTCATGCCATGCTCTTCACGGACTTGCTTTAGCAAAAAGTGAAATGCGTTAGGGGTGTTCATTATTTTAGTTCTTCTATGTTTTTGTACGTCGGACCAAGGAATTGTATCGCTAAACAGGAAGTTGAAAAGTAGGGAAAAGTGATTTTTCGTTATAAATGGTTAGGCTGGAAAGTGCCATTAACTAGACGATATAACGCTTTGTGTTTAATCGCTCTTCTTTACTACGATTTAGAAAATAATCGCTTTCTGTTGCGGTAGATATAACAGATATTATGTGGCATGGGTGGGAGTTGGTTGTGAATAAGTAATCCTTATTCGTTACAACATTATAATAATATGTGCTTTTTCCTATTATCATGTATATCTGAATCCTAACAATTGGCAATCTATTGAATTAACAGTAATTTAAAAGGCACCCGTAGATGCCTTTGACTTATTTACTGTTTCCAAATGAGTTTGAAATTATTGGCTGACTTTATTTAAGTACTCCATATTGAGTTTAATACCTAAACCCGGAGCGTCACTTACTGCAATCATACCATCGATGATTGGCGGCTCATCTAGGGTTAGATTTTGAGTGAGTTCACCTTGCCAGAATTCTTGATGCAGATATTCAATGTAGTGATCAGTTTTCATCGCAGCACCAAAGTGACGGGCTGCCGCAGAAGTAATACCGGTTTTCCAGTTGTGTGGCATTAGGATCGCATTGTGATATTCACATAACTCTTCAATACGCAACAGTTCCGTTAGACCACCGCAGCGATTGTAATCGGATTGAACCACTGAAATACCCGTCGTGTTTAACCATTCTTGTGCTTCAAAGCGAGTAGTAGACATTTCAGCGCCACATAAACGTGTCGATAAACACGCAGCGAGCTTCTTGTGACCAATTAAATCGTCATGTTGAAGTGCTGCTTCGACAAAATAGAGATCGATATCTTTAAGTTGATTGAATGTCCAACGTGCAGCCTGCCAATCATGCCAACGGTATAAACAATCCACCATCATATCAATATCATAGCCAAGTAGATTACGCAGTTCGCGAAGATACCAAACAATCTCTTTATCTGTCGCAGGGCAGCTAGGCATGATACAAACCTTAACGGCTTTAGCACCTACCGCTTTCGCTTTATCGAATAGTACAGCATATGCATCGATGATTTCTTGCAGAGAAGCATCTGACGATACACTCGGGTATAGAGTGAAATAAGGGGTAATCTTGTCGCGATTCTTACCCCCCATTAGTTGGTATGCAGGTACGCCAAGCTGTTTGCCTGCAAGATCGTACAGTGCCATGTCGATACCCGAAATAACAAACATTCCTAGGCCACGCATGCCAACCCATCGAGTGGTGTCGTACATATTTTCCCAAATAGAGCGGAATGCCATTGGTTCACGGCCAATCACCGCTTCTTTAATATTTTTAAGCCATTTATGTTCGGTTTCTAATTCGGCAAAGGCTTTGATGACTTCAGGGGAACCATCGGCTTCGCCAATACCGTACATACCGTTCTCATCAGTCACTTTAACAATAACGGTATTTTCACTCCAGTTTGTCGCTTCAACATTGACTGGAATAAATTCAACAGAGGTGATTTTTGCAATAGACATTGTTATGCCTCAACTTTATTTAGTTCAACAGCGTTATCGCTTACTTGTGCTGGTGCAGCAACTGTTTGGTTAAAGAGTTCAGGATGGTCACGACGAATCCATTTCATCAAACAAACCACTAGCATGAAATAAAGAACAATCATTGGTAGGCCAACAACCACACACATAGATTTAATGGTATCTATGCTTCCGCCCATGAAGAATGCAGCCATCGATACCGCACCAATACCAATTGCCCAAATCATACGTACTGAAACATCAGGATCTGCGTCATGGTCAAGTTCTTTAGTCGTCATCATTGATACTGCCATTGCTGCTGATGTCATTGTCGTCGACATAAGGAAGAACTCAACGACCAAGAACGTCACCAGAATGATACCGCCAAATGGCAAAGACTTAATGGTTTGAATAATTGCACTTGATACGCCGGATTCCGTCATCCATTGTAAAATAGGTAATGCGCCGGTGATTTCGTTAAATACAGAGTAGCTACCAAAAATAGCAATAAAGAATGAACAGCCAGCAGAACCAAAAGTAATGGTTGTTAGGACTAACTGCTTGATCGTACGTCCTTTAGAGATACGAGCAAGAAAAACACCCATCATCACCAAGTAAGCGAAGTACCAAGCCCAGTAATACATAGTCCAAGCTTGTGGGAAGCCAGATTTCTGCACTGGATCAGTCCAGAAGCTCATTCGGATGTAGTTGTTAAACATCACACCTAAGCTATCGAAGAAGTAAGAGAAAATAAAAGCTGTTGGACCAGATATTAGAATGATCAAACCTAGCGCAAATGCAGCGTACACACATGCATTAGCAAGTTTCGACACGCCTTTCTTCATACCAGCAAACATCACGAGTGCATAGAATGCGATAAAAAGAATAATGATGCTCACTTGCACTTCGATGCCATTTTTAATGCCAGTTAGGTTTTCAATACCTGCACCGATAAGGTCTACAGCAAGTCCCATCGAGGTAGAAAACGCACCGAGTGTACCGAAAATAGCAACGATATCGATGATGTAACCAACGATGCCTTTAGCGTGTTTTTCACCAATAATATCAACAAGTAGTTGGCTAAGACGAAGATTACGGCGTTTCATCTTGTGCAAGTAGTAGGCAAATGGAACTGCAGGTAAACAGAAAATAGCCCAACCGGTTGGTCCCCAATGGAATAACGTGTAGGTGATAAGCCATTGTGCTGCCTCAGGAGAACCTTGCTCTGCAAACATTGGTGGACTTTGCATGTAGTACATCGGTTCGCCAACGGCCCAGAAAATCAATGCAGCGCCTACGCCAGCAGAGAAAATCATGAACGCATAGCTTGAATAGCTAAATTCAGGAGTGTCTGAATCAGTTCCTAGTTTGATGTTACCGAAACGGCTGAATGCAAGGTAAAGGAGGAACATCAAAGATGAAAAACCAGCAAGCTGGATAAACCAACCGATATCGTTGGTTACCCATTTCATGCCAGCATTTGCAGCCGCGCCTGATTGCTCAGGGAAGAATACAGCGAGCCCGAGTGCCAAGAACGTAAAGCTTATGGCAGGCCAGAATAGTTTGTGGTCTAGATTATTGAATTTCATTGCAATTCCTTGCTAATTATAAATTGCTGCCGTTTTCAATCATGATGGCGCGAATATCCGCAACATTTAGGTCACGAATCGCTGAATTTGTATTTATTGCTTGTACCGCGGCAACGCCGGCTGCGTGGCCGAGTTCAAAGCACTGCGCGGTTACGCGTGCTGAAGCGAGAGCTTCATGTTCTGCACTTAGGCAGCGGCCTGCGACGATAATATTTTCACCAATAACAGGGACTAGTGTGTGGAATGGGATATCGTAGTAATCGTTCAGTAGCCAGTGTAGTTTTGGCTTATCGCCAGAGTGTAATTCGATTGGCCACGGAGTTCGACAGATGCCGTCTTCACGTTTGCGGCAGTTAACCACGTCTTCGTTAGTTAGCGTTTCAACACCCACAATTGAACGAGTTTGACGAATACCCACTTCAACACCGGTATCCACCACGTAAGCATTTTCACAACCCGGCACGTATTTATTGAGGAAGCGTGCGTAGTCACGAACTTGGCGGCGGCCAAAAATCTCTGCTTCAGTGAAATCTTTCGGATCGATAACGTTTAATGTGCGGCCATCTTGTCCAGCTAAGCGAGTCGCGTTGACCATCAGTTCACTAGGGCGAGTGGTCGGGAAGATCCAAATCTTATGGCGTGGAAGATTGTAGTCACCCGATGCATTCGCCGCGAGAATGTTCTCGGTTACTTTTGGTGGACAGATGGTATCTTCACCGTAGTACGCAAGGTACTTATCCATATCTACCCCCGCATAGCGGAAGAACATGGTTGGGTTTTGAATACGACCGTTGTCACCGAAGTAGTAATCCATACCCGCGCGCGCTACCACCGCCGCATCGCCAGAGGCATCGATGATTTTTTTGCTGAGAATGATGCTTTGACCTGCGTTTGACTCAATGACCACACCTTTAAACGCATCGCCATCCATGATCACGCCAGTAACCGCTGTATGGAATAGCGTGTTTACGCCAGCCTGCTCAAGAAGGTCATCGGCGACTTCGCGCCATACCAACGGATCGTGCGTCACTGTGAAGGTTTTGCCGTAAATTTGTGGAGGTGTCACGCCACCACGTTTTTCCAATTCTTGACGAAAACGTTCAGTAAAACCGAAGACAACTTGCTCGGGTTGGGCATTTTCGTCTTCTGTTGCCATGTACATACCACAAATGGTGCCGGATAGGCCTGCGACTGCTGCACCACCGCAAAATCCATACTTCTCAATCAGCCATGTATCCTTACCCATACGACCAGCGGTCTCCGCCGCCGCTACGCCTGCGGGACCACCACCAATAACCAATACCTCAGCTTCTGCCAGAATTGGCAGTTCTGGTAGAGATTCATAACGACGGATAATACTCCAAGACTTCATTGTTGCCTCACTAATAGATTACTGGTATACATGTGATATATCAGGTGTGTGCGTTGAATATATACCTGTATTTTTTGTGGTAAAATTAATTCTGGTCTTATTGTGAGGTTGCTCACTGAGAATTTAACAAAGGAACAAAAGGGTATGAAAATTAACCCCCTAAATAAGAATGAAGTTGCGTATAATCAGCTAGAGAAAATGATTATCTTCCGCGAACTAGAGCCGGGAAGCATGGTGAGCGAGAAGCAACTAGCTGAAAGCTTAGGTCTAGGTAGAACACCTGTACGTGAAGCGTTACAACGTTTGTCTTATGAGCGGATGACTGAAATTCACCCGAGAAGAGGGATACAAATCCCACCGATAACAGTGGAAAGCCAGCTTAAAATATTGGAAGTTCGACGTGATATAGAAGCACTGTGTGTACGTTATGCGGCATCACGAGCAACCCTTGAAGTGAGGTTGAAAATGCTGCAGCTTGCTAGTGAGCTAGAAACCTGCGCTCAAAAAAGAGATGACTTTATATATGCTGAGTTATTAAAAGAGATACATATATTATTGGTAAAAGCAGCAGATAATGAGTATTTAGAATTGGCGATGGCACCGCTACAGGGCTTGTCGCGCCGTTTTTGGTTTACGTATAAAGATGAAGGACAAGATTTTGTTCAAGCGTCGTCATTGCATGCTGCTGTATTACGCGCGGTGTACAATGCAAATGAAGAAGAAGCTGTGATCGCGTCTCATCGCCTTAATGACTATTTAACCGATGTTGCTTATCGAAGTATTCAACCTCGTAAATGATCCGTACCATTAATTATAAGCAATAGCTCTTTCCTTACTGATCCCCTTTAACTCAAACATTGAATAATTTTTATCATTCGTAGAGCTTTGCTTTGATGTTCATGTAATCTTTATCATATAAGAGCATGATTCTTTGTATACCTTTTTAAGAGTCTATTTTTTGTGCACCCTAACGAAACCAGTTTAGGGAAAACCATGCTGATCCGTGCTTACCTTCGCGCGTCAACCACCGAGCAAGATGCCCAACGGTCAAAAGAGGAACTCAAAGCCTTTGGCGCCAAATTTAATAGTCGTATTGCTGGCTACTACATCGAAAACCAATCTGGCACCAAGTTAGAACGGCCAGAACTCAACAAGCTAATAGACGATAGCGAAGCCGGTGATGTGTTGCTAATTGAAAAGATGGATCGCCTTACTCGTTTACCTTGGCTTGAATGGAAAACCTTAAAAGCCCGCATTATGGAAAAAGGGTTGGTGATTGTGGTGGTAGATCAGCCTATGACGCATGCAGTGTTCAGCGCGGGTGAGCAAAACAGCATTACTTTGGCCTTAACCGAGTTCATGTTGGATTTAGGGGCAGCCATGGCTCGTGATGATTATGAAACTCGCCATAAGCGCCAAGCGCAAGGTATTGCGAAAGCAAAAGCGGAAGGTAAGTATCGCGGCCGCCGTGTGAATGAGGCACTGCATCAAGACATACAAGATCAGTTAAAACTAGGACGTAGTTATTCAGAAATACAGCAGAAGTTAGGGTGTAGCAGGGCGACAATAGCGAGGGTGGTAAAAGAGGGGTAGTTTTAGTGTGTTACTTGTGAATACACGGAAAGATCGCTCATCAAGGCTAACACCTATCATTTAAGGTGTTTGGAATGAACTGGATAACGAGTTTTATTGATACTAAATAGAGAATACTATCTGTTTTTCGGATAGGTTCTAATTATTATCTTTTGTTTTCTTAGTTATACTTTGTTTTTTTATAAATATGGATGACAAACTAATGAGAACGACATCAGATCGTATTCGTCATGCTATTGGATTTGAAGTTATTGGGTTGTTGATTGTTGTTTTCGGCTTGAGTCAATTTGATTTCAACATCGGACATGTAGGGATTGTGGGCGTTTTGTTTTCTATAATTGCGACTGTTTGGA
>NZ_PYNX01000025.1:0-51920 GCF_003026755.1 Photobacterium sp. GB-50 | reverse complement strand
TTAAGTCTTTAAAATAACTACAGGGGTGTAGCTCCAATTGGCAGAGCAGCGGATTCCAAATCCGCGTGTTGGGAGTTCGAATCTCTCCACCCCTGCCATCTTCAAGAAAGCCTCGTCAGAAATGACGAGGCTTTTTTACGTCTGTATGATTGTAAATTCCCACATAAAGAAAGCCCCACGATAAAGTGAGGCTTAATATGATGATCATTGATAGTGATAAAAGTGACGTAGCCAACGTTCAGCTATCATTATTTCGTCATCTTCACATAATGATTGAATACCTGGTTTAAATTGCGTGGCATCTTTAATGAGCTTTAATCCTGCAAGCATATGAGCCGCTTCAAATAAATACAGAGTTGGATCGCCCATCCCTGTTTTAAAAGGCGTATTTGCTGATTCCCCCCCCGCAAAGAGATACACGCTGTACCCATGACGTGTTTTATATTCTTTGGTTAAATTATTGGTTTTCACTTCGGTGAGTACACCTTGTTGTAATAAATCAGGCAAATGAAGTTCATCATCAGCAGAGGTAACTGTGCTGATAAACATTGGTTGTGAAAGTGCATCAATCATCTCAGGTGTAATTGATTGATTGCCTGTGCAACAAAACAACATATTACAATGTTCGACTAAATATTTGATTGAGCAAGCTTGAATGCCGTCACGAGGAAACTGAGTTAATCTTCTTGGGTCGATATCAGTAACATGAATATTGGTAATACCTTTTGATCTGAGATGTTTTATCACACCGCGGCCAAGGTTTCCCGCTCCGATTACGCCAGTTTTTAGAAAGCCTGAATTATTAATTTTAAGGCCAAATTCTTCTCGTAATATTTGATCGGAATAGTGAACAATACATTCAGAAGCTTCAAAATCTGCTGGCGCTTTGATACTCAGATGGGAAACCGTAACAAGAGGCTTTGAAATTGATTTATTAAGATATTTTTGTAAGCCATTCGCGGTTAACTCAGTAATACCAATGCATTGTTCTTTGAAGGTGTCGCAAATATGTGTAATAGAGGACGAGAAATATCCACCGTGATCAAGAATAAGGAAAGGAGTGTCAGGAGTAATATGTTGGCGGATAAACATCTCACAATACTCAATATTTTTTAAATGAGCTTTATTATTGTGAGTCGAAACAACATGACAACGTGGGATTTTCTTTATCGTTGCGAGAAGTTCTGGGTTTGCGCCTACAGTGGCATCTTTGGGAATGAATATAAGTTTGTCTGCGAGCTCGGCAAGAACGTTAATATAGGGTAAAGAGCCTTCATAGCAATGCATGACAGAAAAAATCACAAGATTATTAGGGAGAACATATTCTTGTGAGAGTTTTTTTAGAAATTGATAACCATGATCAGCATAAAAATCAGCACAATATGAATGCGTTAATATTGGACTAGGCACTACTGTTGTTCCTTGAAAAATGCACTAATAAAACGAGCTAAAGTAAGTTATCTACATAGCTATCATTAAAAAGCTGTAGTAAAGCATGCAATAGAGGCTCTTGCTCACGGGACTGTTTACAACATAAACCTAAACTCATCGGCTCTATTGATTCTGTGTTAAACCGTTGTACTTTATCACTAACAGGACTGTTGTTAATAACAACATCGGGCGCTATGCCTACACCACAGCCAAGCGCAACCATACTAACAATGGCTTCATGGCCTGATATTTGGGCATAAATAGAGGGTGTTATTTTCTTTTTCTTGAACCATTTATCAGCACGGGTTCGCGCAGGTCCAGATTCTGGCAGTATAAAAGATAAAGATTTCCAATCTGGATCATAAGTTAAGCTTTTTTGTAATGTGGGTGATGAGATTAATGGCCCAATCAACGACATCTGGATTTGATCAACTTCGATGTAAGTTAATTTAGACGGTAGGGTGTCTGGTTTAGCAGCAATAGCGATGTCGACATCACCGGATAGGACTTTCTCTATTGCGAGGGCAGGATCCCCTGTTTGAAGTTGAATTTCGATATGGGGATAAATGACGCGAAACTTATTTAAGATATTAGGAAGGTGGCTATAGCTTGCCGTCACCGAACAGAAGAGGGTTAATTTCCCTTGTAGCTGAGAATGATCTTCCTGTAATTCACTTTTTAATTCGAACCAATTACTCACAATTAAAGATGCGACGGGAAGCAATTTCTTTCCAGCTAGCGTTAATTCAACACTGCGATTATCACGCATAAATAAGGTTTGGCTTAACTCCTCTTCGAGACGCTGAATAACGCGACTTAATGCCGAAGGGCTGATATGCATGGCTTGTGCTGTTTGGCTAAAGTTATGGGACTCACAAAGGTGAATAAATAGTTGCAGATTTTTAATATTCATCATCCATGTTGCACAATTTGCAATTAGTTGTTGTGAATATAGCACTTTGCGCAACAAATTACCTGATCTACTATCAGGTTATTCGACAATAATATGTCGACTAAAGGATTTATTTTTTCACGGAGTTTGTTGTTATGGCTAATTATTTTAATACCCTGAACCTACGTCAGCAGTTAGATCAACTAGGTCGTTGTCGTTTTATGGATCGTGCGGAATTCGCAACAGAAGCTGATTACCTTAAAGGTAAGAAAGTGGTGATTGTTGGTTGTGGTGCGCAAGGTCTAAACCAAGGCCTAAACATGCGAGACTCAGGTCTAGATGTCTCTTATGCGCTACGCCAAGCGGCGATTGATGAGCAACGTCAATCATTTAAGAATGCAAAAGAAAATGGGTTTGAAGTAGGTAGCTACGAGCAACTGATCCCACAAGCTGATTTAGTGGTAAACCTAACACCTGATAAGCAGCACACGAATGTGGTTGAAACGGTTATGCCATTAATGAAGCAAGGTGCATCTCTTGGTTACTCACACGGTTTCAACATCGTTGAAGAGGGCATGCAAATTCGTAAAGACTTAACCGTTGTTATGGTTGCACCTAAGTGTCCAGGTACAGAAGTTCGTGAAGAATATAAGCGTGGTTTCGGTGTGCCAACACTGATTGCCGTTCACCCAGAAAATGACCCACAAGGTGATGGTCTTGAGATTGCTAAAGCATGGGCGGCAGCAACAGGTGGTCACCGTGCGGGCGTACTTGAGTCATCATTTGTCGCTGAAGTAAAGTCTGATCTAATGGGTGAGCAGACGATCCTGTGTGGCATGCTACAAGCAGGCTCTATTGTTTGTTACGAGAAGATGATTGCTGATGGCATCGCACCAGAATACGCAGGTAAACTTCTGCAGTACGGTTGGGAAACAATCACTGAAGCACTGAAGTTTGGTGGTGTATCTCATATGATGGATCGTCTATCAAACCCAGCTAAAGTAAAAGCGTTTGACCTATCGGAAGAGCTAAAAGATCTGATGCGTCCACTTTACAACAAGCACATGGATGACATTATCTCTGGTCACTTCTCTAGCACTATGATGGCTGACTGGGCGAACGATGATGCTGATCTTCTTGGCTGGCGTGGTGAGACCGCTGAAACACAATTCGAAAACTACCCATCTTCTGATATTCAAATCAGTGAGCAAGAGTACTTTGATAACGGCATCTTGATGGTTGCTATGGTACGTGCAGGTGTTGAGCTGGCATTTGAAGCAATGACGGCATCAGGCATTATTGATGAGTCAGCATACTACGAGTCGCTACACGAACTACCACTTATCGCAAATACTATTGCACGTAAGCGTTTATATGAAATGAACGTAGTGATCTCTGATACCGCAGAATACGGTAACTACCTATTTGCAAATGTGGCAACACCTCTACTTCGTGAGCAGTTCATGCCAAAAGTAGCGACGGATGTGATTGGTAAAGGACTAGGTGAGACATCTAACTTTGCTGATAACCAGAAGTTAATTGAAGTGAATGAAGCGCTGCGTAATCACCCAGTAGAAGTGATTGGTAAAGAGCTACGTGGTTACATGAAAGACATGAAGCAAATTGCTGTTGGCGGTTAATTTTAGCGTTGATTAAATAGAAAAAAGCCCGGTTTATACCGGGCTTTTTAATGTCGGAATTTTCAAATTAAGCGTTATCGCTTTTCGCTTCAGCATCAAGTTTTGCTTCAAGCTCTGCCATTTTTTGCTCAAGTTCATTAAGCTTCTGTCGAGTACGAAGGAGAACCTGAGTTTGCACATCAAATTCTTCACGGTTCACGACATCTAATTTACCCAATTGCGCTTGGATCACTTGTCGTACTTTTTGCTCAACGTCATTGCCGAGCTCTTTTACTGGCTGTGGCATTGCGTCTTGAATTTGCTTAGCTACTTGCTCAAGCTTCTTTGGATCAAACATGATTCGCTTACTCCGTTGCGAGAATCGTTATTCTTCTATTGTAATCGTCGTACTAGCTAAAATAAAAGGGCGCGGAAGTTCCAGCGCCCTTTTTCATTTATTTATTACTTAGAAATGGCTATCTGTTGCATCGTCATCTTCAACGAATACAGGTAGCGGTTTGTGTTCGCTTGCGAGGAATGTATAGATAACTGGCAGAACAAACAAGGTAAACAATGTACCGATAGAAAGACCTGCCACGATAACGATACCAATACTAAAGCGAGAGGCTGCACCTGCGCCTGATGCGTAAAGTAGTGGAACCAAGCCTGCAATCATCGCACATGTGGTCATTAGGATTGGACGAAGACGTATCTTCGCGGCTTCCATGACCGCTTCTAAGCGATTCTTACCATGGTATAACTGTTCTTCTTTTGCTACTTCACAGATCAAGATGCCGTGTTTGGTTATCAAACCTATCAAGGTTATCAAACCGATTTGTGAGTAGATATTCAAGGTCGTCGCTCCCCATGCCAGTGCGATTAACGCACCACAAATAGCAAGTGGAACTGACACAAGAATAACCAGCGGATCGCGAAGTGATTCAAATTGAATCGCAAGTACTAGGAAGATAACAGCCAATGCTAAACCGAAGGTTGCGTATAGTGCATTACCTTCTGTTACGTACTGACGGCTCTCACCAAGGTAGTTGTAGCTATAACCTTTAGGGAGAACTTTCGCTGCTTCTGTATTTAACCAACTTACCGCTTCACCAATGGATGTGCCAGGGGCTAATACGCCACTGATGGTTGCTGCGTTTTGCTGGTTAAAGCTTGGTAACGTTGGTGGGGTTGATTTCACCGTGATGGTTACTAAGCTACCTAGTGGGATCAGATCACCAGTATTGGTTTTCACATAATAGTTGTTTAAATCATTTGGATTGAAACGATTCTTACGCTCAACCTGTGGGATCACCTTGTATGAACGACCTAAGATATCAACACGGTTAATATCACCGCCGGCTAACATGGTACTTAATGTGTTACCGATTGATTGCATCGTCACACCATAAGCACCTGCTTTGTCTTTGTTGATATTGATTTTCATATCTGCCGAGTCGTACTTCAAGTTAAGATCTGAGTAGACGAACATCGGGTTGTCTTTCACCTTAGTCAGCATATCAGATGCCACTTGGAACAAACTTTTAAAGTTATTCGGCGTGGTGATCACGAACTGCACAGGGAAACCACCGCCAGCACCAGGCAAGCTTGGCATTTGGAACGCAGCCACTGACATTTGAGGAATGTCTTTGATTTTCTTAGCAACCTCATTTGCCACTTCGGCTTGGCTTTGGTCGCGCTCACTCCAAGGTTTCAAGGTCGCTAGACCAAAGGCTTGGTTAGATGCAGGGATACCGGAGAATACCTGTGCATACTCTACGCTCTTTTGATCGGTTAGCACCTTGTTAACTTGGTTCATGGTGTCTTCAATGTAATCCAAGTTTGCGTTTGATGGCGCATTACCTTGGAATACCACCACACCATTATCTTCAGCTGGTGCCAGTTCACTTGGAATGAACTTGAATAAGAACGGTAAGCTCGCAAATGCACAAATTGCAAATACAATCACGACTGAACGCATCTTCATGATGCCACCTAGCATTTTTTCATAGCGTAGGGTGAGGCGATCAAGGAAGCGATGCACTGTTTGTTCAAATTTATTTGGCGCTGCGTTTTCTTTCAGGAAGTGGGCACACATTACCGGCGATAATGTTAGTGCGATGATCCCTGAAATAAATACGGCGCCCGCGAGTGTTAATGCAAACTCTTTAAACAGCGAGCCTGTTAAGCCACCCATTAATGCGATAGGTGCGTATACCGCGCCTAGGGCGATAGTCATCGAAATAACCGGAACGGCAATTTCACGGGTACCAATAATGGCAGCACGGAAAGGGCTTTGTCCCATTTTCATGTGGCGCTCAACGTTTTCAAGAACAACGATGGCGTCATCCACCACCAGTCCGATGGCGAGTACCATGGCCAGTAGTGTCATGAGGTTCCAAGAAAAACCAAACATTTGCATCACGAGGGCGACACCAACAAGTGATAGCGGGATCGTGATGATTGGGATCAGTACCGAGCGTAGTGAACCGATAAATAGGGCTATCACCACTAATACAATCACGGCTGCTTCAAGGATGGTTTTAATCACCTCATGAATCGAGTCGTTAATCGCAATCGTTGAATCGTACATCACCGTCATTTTGATGGTGCTTGGCATATTACGTTCAATGGTTGGCAGTAGTTTTAGCACATCGGATGCAATATCAATTGGGTTTGCACTCGGCGCTGCTTGGATAGCGGCGACTACGGCTTCTTGACCATTTGCTGTCGCACGGTAGCTGTCACTGCTTCTTGATAACGTTACTTTAGCAATGTCACCTAAGCGAGTGACTTGACCATCTTTACTAGTAACAACTAACTTTTCTAGTGTTTCAGGACTATTTGATTGCGTGTTAGCGCTGCCGTTATAAAGTACAAAGTCGTTATTAACCTGACCAACAGCAGATTGGTAGTTATTGGCTTTGAGTACTTGAATAACATCGGCAGCTGATAGGTTAAATGCCGCCATCTTTTGTGGATCTAACCAAACACGTAAGGCGTAAGGAACACCACCGTACATATCGACTTTAGACACACCGTTAACGGTAAATAACTGTGGTTTAACCACTCGCTCAATGTAGTCAGTGATTTGACTCGAGTTTAAGCTCTTACTGGTGAAACCTAAGTAAAGCACACCGGTATCACCACCTGTTGATAAGGTGATCGTTGGATCTTGGGTTTCTGTAGGTAGTTGTGAACGTACTGAGTTTACCTTCGCCAAAATGTCAGCCAAGGCTGCATTGGGGTTGGTATTCAGTTTCATTTGTACCGTAATTGTCGACATCCCCAAGGTACTTTGGGCGGTGATGTAGTCAATATTATCGGCTTGGGCAATGGCTTGTTCTAAGGGCTGAGTAATAAAGCCCTGCATCAGATCGGCACTTGCACCGTAGTAAGCTGTGCTTACGGTTACTACGGTGTTGGTCATTTCTGGATACTGTCGAACCTGCATTTTGAAAATCGCCTGAAATCCGAGCAATGCGATCATTAAACTGATCGAAATTGCGAGGACTGGGCGTCTGATAAATATATCAGTAAAGCGCATACTGAGTGTTCTCCAATTACAACAGTGGGGTTACGGCTGGAGCTTTAAGTGCATCATTTTCAACTATATGTACTAGCGTCTTATTACTTAAACGGATTTGACCTGTAGTAACAATTTGCTCGCCAGCTTTAATACCAGAAAGGATTCGCACTTGATTACCATGATTTTGACCTGTGGTTATCACTGTTTGAATTGCACGTAATTTACCGTCTTGTTCTTTTAATACGTATACCGTGTCACCGTATAAGGTGTAAGTAATCGCAGTTTGTGGGACGATAATTTGATCGGGAATGGTTGGTAAGATCACGCGTGCACGAGCAAACATACCGCTACGTAATTTGCCGCCACTGTTTGGAATATCTGCTTGAACTTGGATTAGACCTGTCTGGGCATTTACTGCCGGCTCAATCGCTGTGATTTGACCCTTGAAGTTAATATCTTGGTAAGCATCGACATTGATATCTACTTCTTGACCAATTTTGATCTTAGAAATATCTGTTTGAGGAACCGTAAAGCGAAAACGCATGGTACGGGTATCTTCAAGGCGAACAATTTGCGTACCCGGTTGAATGTACTGACCTAAGTAAACATTACGTAAGCCAACTTCACCAGTAAAGGGTGCCACGATATCACGGCGTTGGATTGATTCTTCTAACGATTTGATCTGTGAGACAAGTGCAAGGTAATTAGCTTTTGCTTCATCAAGGTTTGATTTAGATACCGAGCCTTTACGATATAGATCTTGGTAGCGCTTGTAGGTAGCCTCTACTGCCGGTAATTTCGCTTTAGTACTTTCTAGGCTAGAGACTTCTACATTAGAGTTAATTGATACTAACTCTTGACCGGCTTTAACATGCTGACCTGATTCAAATGCAATTTTGCTGATCACACCTGAGGCTTCAGAAGTTAATGTTACACCTTGTACTGGTTCAATAAAACCAATCGCTTGAATGGCTGGATACCAGTTCTCTCCTTTTGTTGTCATCGCCGTAACTGGATAATTGGGCTCTGGCATATTTGCCATGTACTCCGCGATTTTTTTCTGTTTGAACAAGTTGAAACCAATGACGCTCCCGAATAACAGGAGGACAAGAAGTAACACGACTATCCATTTTTTCATTGTAAAGTTTGCTCCGGTTTTACGCTATTAATGCAGAATGATGGCGTCCCACGAAGCATTGATTACTGCTTCAAGTTCGTCATCGTTGATCTGTAAACCACCATTGATTTGACGTCGAGCTAGGTTACAACTCGTCTCAAGGCTCAAAACACTCAGAACCTCGTTATCAATATTTTTAAATAAGCCGCAGGTTTTTCCTTCATTAAACATAGTTGCTACGGAAGAAAATAATTTTTGGCTTAAGTGCTTCTGCTCTTGTCTACTGCGACAAGGCAGATTTTGGAACTGACCCCGAATGATCAATGGGGCATCACCATTTAGTGTCATATGCCATAAATTAAGCCACATGGTGCGATAACGCTGCTTAATTGGCATGGTATCGACAACATTGTTACTAATTTGAGCGGCGATATAACTTAAAATATGATCATGTAATTGGTTGAGTAAGTCGTCTTTATCGTTGAAGTAACGATAAATAGTTCCTGCTGCAACATTGGCTTCTTTAGCCACCATTTGCATTGAAAGGCCGTGAAAACCAAATTCAGCAAGTAGCTTTTCTGTCGCTGCCAATATACGTACTTTTTTCTCATTCATAGTGGTAATCATATTTGGGGGTGCAATGAATGAACGCTCGTTCATTATTGTAGATAGTCACCCTTGATACGCAAGTTTTTAATATGGCTTTTGCACAATATTCATTGATTATTCAGTTTAAGTTATATGCTAGGCGAATGGTGGCTTTGAACTTATTTGTTAGATGTTATAGGTGTTGCTTTTAGAGGAAGTTAGAGATAAAAAAACGCACACCCAAAGGCATGCGCTAATTTATTTTTCGGAGGAAGTATTACTCGGCTACTTGCTCTTTATTGTCGGTATTTTTCTTTTTGCCGCGGCTGAAAATACGCTCAACCACCACAAAGAATATTGGAATAAAGAAAATCCCAAGGAATGTCGAACTTAACATACCGCCAAGTACTGCAGTACCAATCGCATTCTTACCGCCAGAGCCTACACCAGTACTGATTGCCAATGGCACAACACCGAGACCAAATGCCAGTGATGTCATGATAATCGGCCGCAGACGCACACGAACAGCGTGGAGTGTTGCTTCAACCAGTCCAGCGCCTTTTTCGTAGTACTCCTTAGCAAATTCGACAATCAAGATGGCGTTCTTAGTTGCCAAGCCAACTGTGGTTAATAGACCTACTTGGAAGAACACGTCATTTGGCATACCACGAGCGTTCATGGCCAGTAGTGCACCGATGATCCCAAGTGGCACGACTAATACCACGGCAAAAGGAACAGACCAGCTTTCATACAAGGCTGCAAGTACTAAGAATACAACTAAGATAGATAACGCATACAGCATAGGTGCTTGGTTACCTGATAGACGCTCTTCATAGGATAAGCCATTCCACTCAACACCGAAGCCTGGTGGTAATTGTTTCACCATCTCTTCAATATCAAGCATTGCCTGACCTGTACTGTAACCTGCAACCACGCTGCCCTGAATGTTGACCGCAGGTGTCGCATTGAAACGCTCAAGTCGAGGTGATGCGTATTTCCATTCACCCGTCGCAAATGCGGAGAATGGCACCATTTCACCTTTGTTGTTACGGACATACCAGGTATCTAAATCCGTTGGTTTCATACGATATTGTGCATCACCTTGTACGAACACTTTTTTCACACGTCCGCGGTCGATGAAGTCATTCACATACGAACTACCCCAAGCGGTACCCAATACTTGATTCACCGATTGAATATCAATGCCGAGAGCACGAATTTTGGCTTGATCAATATTGATTTGGTACATCGGTGCATCTTCTTGTCCGTTAGGACGAACCCCAATAAGGTTTGGATTTTGTGCCGCTAGAGCTAATAGCTGGTTACGCGCCGCGATCAGTTTATCGTGTCCTTGGCCGCTTCTATCTTGGAGATAGAAGTCAAAACCACTGGCAGTACCCAATTCAATCACCGCTGGTGGTGCAAATGAAAATACCAATGCATTTTTGATTTGATGGAAGTAAGCCATTGAACGATTAACGATAGATTTTACATCCATTCCTGGTAACTGACGATCTGACCAATCTTTTAATCCAACAAAGGCCATACCCATGTTTTGACCACTACCGGCAAAACTAAAGCCTGACACACTAAACACACTAGCGACGCTATCTTTTTCTTGAGTTAGGTAGTAATCAGAGACTTTATCCATCACCTCTTGGGTTTGTTCTTGGGTCGAGTTAACTGGCAAAATAGCCTGACTAAACAAGATACCCTGATCTTCATCAGGTAAGAACGAGGTTGGCATACGCATGAAGATCCAACCGACAGCAACGGTTAGGCCAAGGAAGATAAACATCACGCGAATAGAGCGCTTGATCATCGCCGCAACACTTGATTCATAGCGCTTGGTTAAGTTATCAAAGGTGCGGTTAAACCAACCAAAGAAGCCTTTCTTCTCTCCGTGCTCTACCGGTTTTAGCATGGTTGCACACAAGGCAGGGGTCAAAATCACGGCCACCAAGACTGAGAGTGCCATGGCGGTAACAATGGTTATTGAGAACTGACGGTAAATAACCCCTGTTGAGCCTGACATAAATGCCATAGGAACAAATACAGCAGAGAGGGTTAAGGCAATACCGACCAGTGCGCCCGTGATCTGATCCATCGACTTACGTGTTGCTTCAACGGCATTTAAGCCTTCTTCATGCATCACACGTTCAACGTTTTCTACCACCACGATAGCATCATCAACCAGCAAGCCGATGGCAAGCACCATCGCGAACATGGTTAAAGTATTGATGGAGTATCCCGCCAGAGACAGCACCGCAAAGGTACCTAATAGTACAACGGGAACCGCAATAGTTGGGATCAAGGTTGCACGGAAGTTCTGTAAGAACAGGTACATGATGATAAACACCAGTGCCACCGCCTCAAACAGTGTATGAACAACCCCTTCAATCGATTTTTCAACGAATGGCGTAGTATCGTACGGGTAAACCGCGGTTAAACCTTCAGGAAAGAAAGGTTTTAGCTCTTCAACTTTCGCTTTTACCGCTTCTGCTGTCGCAAGTGCATTAGCCCCTGTAGCGAGTTTTATACCTAAACCACTAGCAGGTTTTCCGTTGTAAAGTACTTGAACTGAATAACTTTCAGCCCCTAATTCAACTCGTGCAACATCACTAAGGTGGACTGTTGCGCCAGAAGAGTCAGATTTAACAATAATGTTTTTAAATTCTTCTGGTGTTTGTAAGCGGCTTTGTGCGGAAACTGTCGCGTTAAGCTCTTGGCCTGGCAGAGAAGGAGATGCACCAAGTTGACCTGCCGAGATCTGTGCATTCTGCTCTTTAATTGCCGAAATAACATCAATACTGGTAAGGTTATATTTGGTCAGTTTTAAAGGATCTAGCCAGATACGCATCGCATATTGTGCACCGAAAGTGGTGATTTCACCCACACCCGGAACACGACTCATAGGATCGGCAACATTCGAACTGATATAGTCCGAAATATCGTTTTTATCCATTGAGCCATCTTCAGAATAGAAACCAACAACCATCAAGAATGATGAGCTTGCTTTGTTTACCTTCACACCTTGTTGTTGCACTTCCATTGGTAACAGAGGAAGGGCTGATTGCAGTTTGTTCTGCACCTGTACCTGAGCGATATCAGGATCCGCTTCAGCATTAAAGGTGAGGGTAATTTGAGTATTACCAAAGCTATCACTGGTGGAGGATAAATAGCGCAGGTTATCGATACCTGTCATACGTTGTTCGATAACCTGAGTAACGGTATCTTCCATGGTTTTTGCGTTTGCGCCAGGGTAGCTAGCGCTGATCACCACCGTAGGTGGTGCAATACTCGGATACTGCGACACTGGCAATTTGAGAATTGACAGTACCCCCGCAAGCATCACGATAATTGCGATCACCCAAGCAAAAATAGGGCGATCGATAAAGAAACGAGCCATATCTTATCTCTACTTTTGTGGTTGTGTGTTATCGGCTATGGTCGGTTGAACCAAAGCACCTGGGCGAACTTTTTGTAAGCCATCAACAATGACTTGGTCACCATCTTTTAAGCCTTTGGTGATACGCCATTGGTTATCAATCACTTGTGCTGTAGTTACAAGGCGAGATTCCACTTTGTTTTCGGCATTAACAACCATGACCGTTGCTTCGCCTTTACTATTACGGGTAACGGCTTTTTGTGGAACCATGATAGCTTTAGGATCGGTACCTGTGTTTAGCACTGCGCGAACATACATACCCGGAAGTAAGATACCGTCTGGATTTGGGAATTCAGCGCGTAATGTGACAGAGCCTGTATTAGGATCAACGTTGACTTCAGAAAACTGTAATACGCCGTGATGAGGATAAACCGAACCATCTTCTAGGATAAGTTCAACATCAGCATTCTGGCTAGCTTGGAGTTCACCTTGCTTTAATGCCGCTTTTAAACGGAGTAATTGCGCACTAGATTGAGCAATATCGACATTAATGGGATCTAACTGCTGAATAGTTGCAAGTACTTGAGCTTGCCCTGCATTAACTAATGCGCCAGGAGTTACAGAAGATTGACCAATACGACCTGAAATTGGGGCTTTAACTTTGGTATAATCTAAATTGATTTTGGCTGTATTGACGTTTGCTTTTGCTACTTCAAGTCCTGCGATAGCAACTTTATAGGCAGCTTGGTTATCATCGTTAGTTTGTTTGCTGAAAGCACCGCGTTCTACTAGCTTTTTACTACGAATAGCTAATGCTTTTGCTGATTCTAACGTTGCTTGTGCCTTGGCAAGTTCTGCTTTAGCACTTAAGTAAGCGGCATTATAAGTTGCAGAGTCAATGTTATAGAGTGATTGGCCTTTCTTTACATCACTACCTTCGGTAAAACCACGGTTTGTGATAATGCCAGAAACTTGAGGACGAACTTCTGCTTCTAAATAAGCTTTGCTTCGACCGGGTAATTCCACGCGGATTTCTTGTGGGTGAGATGTAATGGCAATAGTACCGACGGGGATACTTTTTGCTGCTTGTTGCGCAGTATTTTCTGCCGCATTCTGATCACAAGCTGTTACCCATAGTGCCATACTGACAACCATGGCCATTTTTGCGATTTTCCGCATGAAATCTCCTAATTTTAAGCAATATAACCGAGCGTAAATATCCAAATATATGGATTTACAATAGAGTAACCACTATTTACCATTTTGTAACCTATGATAACCGTTTAAACACAGAACGGTTATTTTTGGCATAAAATAGAGTTTCTACCATGGAGTCACGTAGAAATTACTATTTATACCTTTAGGGGATTGTTAATCATTACGTATGATTTTTTGTGATTGGTCTGAGTTTTAGTATTTGCTATATGAATAAAACTCAAGTTTAAAGTGAATGTATATGCACCTTTTTAAACGAGCGTCAGGATAACGAATGAAACTGAACCCAAGGCAAACAGAAGCAGTAAAATACGTTTCTGGGCCATGCTTAGTACTTGCTGGTGCAGGCTCTGGTAAAACCCGTGTGATCACTAATAAAATTGCTTATTTAGTACAGCAGTGTGATTACAAAGCACGCAATATTGCCGCGTTGACTTTTACTAATAAAGCGGCACGTGAAATGAAAGAGCGTGTAGGGCAAACATTGGGACGTCAAGAATCGAAAGGGTTGATGGTTTCTACCTTTCATACTTTAGGTTTGAATATCATTCGTCGTGAATATAAGCATTTAGGTTTAAAAGCCAGTTTTTCACTGTTTGATGATCAAGACCAAATGGCGCTTCTCAAAGAGCTCACCGAAGATGAGCTTGAAGGCGATAAAGATTTATTAAAGCAATTAATGTCCTCTATTTCTAATTGGAAAAATGACATGTTATCGCCAGCTGATGCGGCAGCACACGCCCGTAGTGAGCGCGATCAATTGTTTGCACATTGCTATGAAATGTACCAGCGTCAAATGAAAGCCTATAACGCATTAGATTTTGATGATTTGATTTTACTGCCTGTTTTGTTGCTGCGAGATAACGCCGAAGTGCGTAAACATTGGCAGAACCGTATTCGTTACTTGCTGGTGGATGAGTATCAAGATACTAATACTAGCCAATACTTATTTGTAAAACTATTGGTAGGTGAGCGTGCGCGCTTTACTGTGGTTGGTGATGACGATCAGTCTATTTACTCATGGCGTGGAGCGCAGCCAGAAAATCTAGGCTTGCTGAATAAAGATTTCCCTAGTTTAAAAGTGATCAAACTCGAGCAAAATTACCGTTCGACCAGCCGTATTTTGCGAACAGCGAATATTTTGATCGCTAATAACCCCCACTTATTTGAAAAAGCCCTTTTCTCTGAGATCCCTGATGGCGCGATGCTTAAAGTGATCACAGCGAAAAATGAAGAGCATGAAGCAGAAAAAGTGATTGGTGAACTCATTGCTCATCGCTTTATGAATAACACCGCTTATAAAGATTATGCGATCTTGTATCGAGGTAACCATCAGTCACGCTTGTTTGAAAAGTCGCTGATGCAAAACCGTATTCCTTATAAAATTTCAGGTGGCACATCATTTTTCTCACGTTCTGAAATCAAAGACATCATGGCGTACTTACGCCTACTGACTAACCTCGATGATGACAACGCATTTTTACGTATCGTCAATACACCACGTCGAGAAATCGGCCCAGTGACACTCGAGAAGCTTGGGACATACGCTAACATGCGTGGCAAAAGCTTGTTTGCCGCGAGTTTTGAGATGGGGTTAGAGCAACACCTATCAGGTCGAGGTTTAGAATCACTGCAACGCTTTACCCATTGGGTTAATCAATTAGCAGATAATGCTGAACGCGGTGATACGGTGGCGGCTGTGCGTCAATTAGTGCGTGATATTCATTACGAAGATTGGCTATACGAAACCTCACCAAGCCCAAAAGCTGCTGAGATGCGAATGAAAAACGTCTCTGATTTATATAGTTGGATCACCGCTGATTTAGAAGGTGATAACTATGATAATGAAGAGAAAACCTTAAAAGAAGTGGTGCAACGTTTAACCCTACGCGACATGATGGAACGAGGGGATGATGATGACGATGCTGATCAAGTACAACTTATGACGTTGCACGCCTCTAAAGGGCTGGAGTTTCCTTATGTGTTCTTAGTGGGGACAGAAGAGGGGATCTTGCCGCACCAAACCAGCATTGATGAAGAAAACGTTGATGAAGAACGTCGCCTTGCATATGTTGGGATCACGCGAGCACAGCGCGAACTAACCTTTACTTTATGTAAAGAGCGTCGTCAGTATGGCGAGCTAATCAAACCTGAGCCAAGTCGATTCTTGTACGAATTACCACAAGATGATTTGGAGTGGGAAAGTGAGCGCAAACCTGTTTCTGCTGAAGAGCGGATGAACAAAGGGCAAGCGCATATTGCTAATATTCGCGCGATGTTTAAAAAGTAACCCTACAAAATAGCGGCCATATAAAAAGAGGGTGAGCATTAATAATGCTCACCCTCTTTATTTATGATTGAGAAATTTATGGTTGAGAAAAATTATAAGCCAGCAATCATATAATTAATTGCGGCAACAATTTCTTCATCACTACAATCCATACAGGCCCCTTTTGCAGGCATAGCCTTAAAGCCATTAATAGCATGATCGGCTAACACATCTTTACCTTGGGCAATACGAGCAGACCAATCACCCGCATCGTCTTTCTTTGGCGCCCCCATGACACCAGAAGTATGACAAGAAGCACAAAAAGTATTATAAACGGCATCACCATTACGTGGAGCTACTGTGACTTCTACAATAGGGGCTTCACCTTCAAGATGTAATGAACCTACAGGTTTAATGCGTTCAGCAATAGCTTCATCTGTCATGTCGTCAGCAACTGTGGGAGCTGCAATGGTGAATGCGACTACAGCAGCGAATAAAAATTGTCGAAAAGAAAAATCCATGGCGTTCACCTTATACTTCCCAATTGTATTTTTAGTTGTTGTTATCTTTATGCGCAGCTAATGTTGAAATTGAACGGTTAATGTTTTTAAATGATTATATTGTTGCATATTTGTTAGTATATCGGGTTGTGCTGTAGGATCAAACTTGTGCGCTGTATTTGTATGATACGAATCAATAGTTATTTGAGCATAAAATCAGCGAGCGAAAGAAAAATAAAAAAAAACACTTGCCGAGAGGCGTTCTGATCCGTAATATTCACCCCCGTCGATAGGGCAAGGCGCCCGTAGCTCAGCTGGATAGAGCGTTGGCCTCCGGAGCCAAAGGCCGAAGGTTCGAATCCTTTCGGGCGCACCATTTAAATGGTCGTATTGGCGGAAGGTAATACATTGGTGGCTATAGCTCAGTTGGTAGAGTCCCGGATTGTGATTCCGGTTGTCGCGAGTTCAAGCCTCGTTAGCCACCCCATATTATAGAGAGTTGATACGTCAGCTTTCTGGCTTTTTTAAAGCCCGCTTGTTTATTCAAGCACACAGAATTAAGTCGGTGAATAGCGCAGTTTGGTAGCGCATCTGGTTTGGGACCAGAGGGTCGGGGGTTCGAATCCCTCTTCACCGACCACTTATAATGGTGGCTATAGCTCAGTTGGTAGAGTCCCGGATTGTGATTCCGGTTGTCGCGAGTTCAAGTCTCGTTAGCCACCCCATTATTTAGGTTATCTTATTAAGAAGCCTTGGCATTAAAAGCCTAAAACATTGTCGGTGAATAGCGCAGTTTGGTAGCGCATCTGGTTTGGGACCAGAGGGTCGGGGGTTCGAATCCCTCTTCACCGACCACTATTAAGAAAACCGTATCGAAAGATGCGGTTTTTTTTCGCCTATAGAAAAGTAAAAGTCGCTCAGTGTTGTTGATTGGGGCCAGAGAGGTGGAGGATTCCCTGATGTTAGAGCTTCGCTTTTTATCGTTCCTAATGAAGGAGCTGTATCGTAATCGTAGGTTTTCTTCGTCGCCAATCTGATTTTATGTGGTGATAGATTTTAATAAATTTGTAATTATCCACTTATATATCTAGTAAATTAAAATTTTTGGTTGTTACTGTTGTGTATTTTTATGAAAGCAGTTGATGTTGTGATTATGTAAATCGTGGTAGTTGTTGTTAGTGATAAATTATTCATAACTTGTCTTTTGTTTTTTTAGGAAATAGTGATTATTTTGATGATTTTGCATGATATCGCTGTTTTTGTGGGTGTTTTGCATTGAAAATATATTTAGGTGGATATAGTTTTGCCGATAAGTAAAAGTGAATAATTATTCGATAATTCACATTTATTATAGTTTTTTGCTTTGAAATGTTGCTTTTGTGTAAAATATTTGACAGATTGATAGGCCGACATGCCATAGATGAATGTTCTGGTGTGGAAAGGATTCAAGTTTTTATATTGGCAGGATCTGCCAAGCAATTGAGGTCGGTCATGGCTTTATTAGAAGTAAAAAACCTTCGGATAGAATATCCATCCCGCCATGGGGTGCATGCTGCGGTGAAATCATTGTCGTTTTCTATTGAGCGCGGTGAAATTGTCGGCGTAGTGGGTGAATCTGGTGCGGGTAAATCAACCGTCGGCAATGCGGTGATTGATCTATTGAGTCCACCAGGACAAATCGCTAAGGGTGATGTGTATCTTGATGGGACAAAAATTTCAGGGCTGACGCCAGAGCAAATGCGTCAGGTACGTGGCGCTAAGATAGGGTTTATTTTTCAAGACCCAATGACATCGCTAAACCCGCTATTTACGGTTGAACAACAACTCACTGAAACTATAGTAACCAATTTACAAGTCACTCAGCAGGAAGCGTACAAACGTGCATTAACGTTAATGGAGCAGGTGGGTATTCCGCAACCGGAATTGCGCATTAAGCAATACCCTCACCAGTTTTCAGGCGGTATGCGCCAACGTGTCGTGATTGCTATCGCGCTGGCAGGAGAGCCTGATTTAATCATTGCTGATGAGCCTACAACAGCGTTAGATGTTTCGATTCAAGATCAAATTTTGACGTTGATCCGTGCGTTGTGTGTTGAGAAAAACGTCGGCTGTATGTTGGTTACTCACGATATGGGCGTTGTCTCGAATGTGACTGATCGCGTTGCAGTAATGTATCGCGGTGACTTAGTCGAGCTCGGCACCACAGAGCAAGTTTTACACCGTCCAGAACATCCATATACTCAAAGCCTAATTTCAGCTGTTCCACGTTCAGATATTAAATTACAGCGTTTTCCATTGGTGAATTATATCGAAGCGGCAGAAGAAACGCCGCCATTAGATGTTAAAAATCATTGGTTAGGGCAGCGCCAAGAGCAACGTGATTATTCAGGACCATTGTTGAATGTAGAGAACGTGAGTTTGCGCTTTGTGACCAAAGATTCTTTCTTTGAAAGTCGTCGGGAATATGTTCAAGCCAATAATGATGTCAGTTTCCAAGTCTTTGAAGGTGAAACCTTTGGCTTAGTGGGTGAATCTGGCTCTGGTAAATCAACCATTGCTCGTGTAATTGCTGGTTTATACCCGCCGAATGAAGGTCGGGTGACATTTGAAGGAATGGATCTAACGGCGCTGAAAAGTGAAGCTGACCGTCGTCCTTTCCGTCGTCAAATGCAGATGGTCTTCCAAAACCCCTATACCTCGATGAATCCACGGATGCGTATTTTCGATATTATTGCAGAGCCTATCCGTTTTCATAAATTAACCGAGAACGAAGCACAAACCCGTCAAATTGTGCATGATTTATTGGATCATGTTGGATTAGGACGTGCCTCTGGGGTGAAATATCCTCACGAGTTTTCAGGCGGTCAACGTCAACGTATTTCTATTGCTCGTGCTCTCGCAACACGTCCACGATTGTTGATCTGTGATGAGCCAACATCAGCTCTGGATGTGTCTGTTCAAGCACAAATTTTGAATTTACTTAAAGATCTGCAAGACGAATTGAATTTAACCATGCTGTTTATCAGCCATGACTTACCCGTGATCCGTCAAATGTGTGATCGCATTGGGGTGATGCAAAAAGGTACTTTGCTGGAAGTGGCGAAAACTGAACAGCTTTTTACCGATCCTCAACATGAATACAGCCAACATTTAATTTCACTAATGCCAGAATTTAAAGGGATTAGTCAAAATGGATTAAAGCGCGCTTAGTCCACATCAACAAACATTACTCGCGGGAGAGGTCCCGTGCATAAAGGAGTTATGCAATGAAAACCATCAAGAGCAAATTAGCCGTAGCATTGATTGCCGCGGGGTTAAGTTTTAGTGCTACTGCTGCAGAAATCAAACTGGGTTACGCTTCGGATCCTGTTTCATTAGATCCGCATGAGCAGTTATCAGGCGGTACGCTACAGCTATCTCATATGGTGTTCGATCCTCTTGTTCGTTTTACCCAAGATATGGATTTTGAGCCGCGTCTAGCGGAAAGCTGGGAGCGTGTTGATGATCACACGTTCCGTTTCAAATTGCGTCAAGGGGTGAAATTCCATTCGGGTAATCCACTTACGGCGGACGATGTGGTATGGACATTTAATCGCCTGCAAGATTCGGCAGACTTTAAAAAGATCTTTGCCCCGTATTCTGAAATGAAGAAAGTGGATGACTACACGGTTGAGTTGATCTCGAAAGGAACCTATCCACTGGTGCTACAAACCGCGACATACATCTTCCCAATGGACAGCAAGTTCTACACAGGGAAAACCGCTGAAGGTAAAGATAAAGCGGAAATTGCGAAACACGGTAACTCATTTGCTTCTACCAATCTTTCAGGTACCGGTCCATTTATCGTTACAGAGCGTGAGCAAGGGGTAAAAGTTGAATTTACCCGTAATGCAAATTACTGGGATAAAGCGTCAAAAGGTAATGTAGATAAGCTAACACTATTGCCTATCAAAGAAGATGCAACACGTCTTGCAGCGTTGCTTTCTGGTGGTGTTGATATGATTGATCACGTTGCACCTAATGATCATAAACGTTTGAAAGAAGCAAAAGATGTTGATCTGGTGACACTACCGGGTACCCGTATCATCACGTTCCAAATGAACCAAAACAGCAATGAAGCGTTGAAAGATGTACGCGTACGCCAAGCGATCGTACATGCGATTAACAACGAAGGCATCGTGAAGAAAATCATGAAAGGCTTTGCGACTACGGCAGGTCAACAGAGCCCTGCCGGTTACCAAGGTTACAATGCTGATTTAGTACCGCGTTACGATGTGAAAAAAGCCAAAGAATTAATGAAAGAAGCAGGCTATGCCGACGGCTTTACATTAACCATGATGGCACCGAATAACCGTTATGTGAACGATGCAAAAGTAGCGCAAGCGGTAGCGGCGATGCTGTCTAAAATTGGCGTGAAAGTCGATCTCAAGACCATGCCAAAAGCGCAATACTGGCCTGAGTTTGATAAGTGTGCGGCAGACATGATGATGATTGGTTGGCATGCCGATACTGAAGATTCAGCGAACATGACTGAGTTCCTAACCATGACGCGTAATGAAGAAACAGGTCAAGGTCAGTACAACTGTGGTTTTTACTCTAACCCTGAAGTCGATAAGTTGATTGAAGCGGCGAACGTAGAAACCGATCAAGCCAAACGTAAAGTCATGCTACAGAAGGTAGAAGCGACGTTGTACAACGAAGCGGCGTTTGTCCCACTGCATTGGCAGAGCCTTGCATGGGGCGCGCGTTCAAATGTACACGCGGCCGATATTGTTAACCCAATGGAACAGCCTTACTTTGGCGATCTTGTGGTCGATGAAAAGTAAGTAATGTTATAGCGAAAGCGACAGTGCCGGAGCTTGCTCCGGCACTTTTTCAGGAAGAAAGAGAAGGGGCAGGGAATGTTTACGTTTCTGGTCAAGCGCCTGTATCAGGCACTGATAGTGATGTTTGTGATCAGTTTGGTGGCCTTTGCCATCCAAGATAACCTTGGCGACCCATTACGAGAGTTGGTGGGGCAATCTGTATCAGAAGCTGAACGACAACAATTACGTGATGATTTAGGACTTAACGATCCGTTTATCACCAAATACAGCCGATTTTTAGCGAATGCGGTGCAAGGCGATCTGGGCACGTCTTATACCTTTAAAAAGCCTGCCACAGAGGTGATTTTAGACAAGTTAGTTGCCACCTTAGAGTTAGTTTTTGGTGCCACAATTATTATTGTCTTGGTCTCTATTCCGCTTGGCGTGTACTCCGCGATTCATCCCAATAGTTTCTTAACCAAAGCCATTATGGCGTTCAGTAGTATTGGTATATCAATTCCCGTTTTCTTAACTGCCATTATGTTGATGTACGTCTTTTCTATTGAGCTAGGTTGGTTACCTTCGTTTGGTCGAGGTGAAACCGCCAACTATTTAGGTTGGGAGTCGGGGTTCTTTACCCTTGATGGCTTAAAGCACCTTGTGCTGCCATGTGTTGCCTTAGCGTCGATTATGTTGCCGTTGTTTATTCGTTTAGTGCGCTCTGAAATGTTAGAAGTGTTGAGCTCTGAATACATTAAGTTTGCGAAAGCGAAAGGGCTACCGATGAAAAAGGTCTACTACCAACACGCCTTAAAAAACACCATGCTGCCGGTATTAACGGTTGGCGGGGTGCAGATTGGTACCATGATTGCTTACACTATTTTGACTGAAAGTGTATTCCAATGGCCAGGCACAGGATTGCTGTTTTTAGATGCGATTAACCGTGTTGATACCCCACTTATCACAGCTTACGTGATTTTTGTTGGCTTGATCTTTGTTGTAACTAATACCATCGTCGATTTGCTCTATGGATTGGTTAACCCGACTGTAAACCTGACTGGCAAGGGAGAGTAAGTCATGAGTAATACACTAGCTGCACCAAGCCGTTGGGAGCGTTTTAAAAACTCCGATATTTTGTATTATTTTAAGAAAGACAAAGTGGCGATGGTGTGCTTCGCTGTCTTTCTAACGTTTGCCACCACGGCATTGTTTGCACCATTTATAGCGCCGAGTAATCCGTATGATTTAGCGTCGATAGATATTATGGATTCAGAGTTACCGCCATCATGGATGGAAGATGGTGATGAGAACTTCTTACTTGGTACCGACGATCAAGGCCGTGATATTTTATCGACCATGCTTTATGGTGCGCGTTTATCACTAACGATTGGTTTACTTGCTGTTGCACTGCAAATGACACTGGGGATCGTGATTGGCTTAACTGCGGGTTATTATGGTGGTCGTGTTGATAGTTTCTTGATGCGTATTGCGGACGTGCAGTTGTCATTCTCGACCATGATGGTGGCGATCATCGTTTCTGCGATTTTCCGCACTGCATTAGGTGCTGAAACCTATGCGCAATATGCGGTGATCATGTTGGTAATGATCATTGGTATTGCTGAATGGCCTCAGTATGCACGTACAGTGCGTGCTTCGGTATTAGCCGAAAAGAAGAAAGAGTATGTTGAAGCGGCAAAAGTCATGGGCTTTAGAGCGCCACGTATTATGTTCCGTCATATTCTGCCAAACTGTTTATCACCGATCTTAGTGATTTCAACGGTACAGGTGGCGAACGCCATTATGTCAGAAGCGGCCTTGTCATTCTTAGGCTTAGGTTTACCGGTAGATCAGCCATCATTGGGTTCACTGATCAGTATCGGCTTTAAATATATCTTCTCTGGCGCGTGGTGGATCACTGTCTTCCCCGGTATTTTGCTGGTGGTATTAGTACTGGTAATCAACTTGTTAGGTGATTGGTTACGGGACGTGTTTAACCCGAAGATTTATAAAGGCTAATAGCTTGATGTTTAGATAATAAAAAGGCGACCCATTGGTCGCCTTTTTTATTAGGTGCTGTTACGATTTTTTCATCGTAATAGTAGCAACTTTGGCACCATTATCGCTTAACGTATCACGAACAAGTACGCCTTTATCCCATGCTTTACCTGCTGGGATGTAGCTAAAGCGGTTGATCTTGAAGTTATCGGTTGTCTCACCAGTATCTTTGTCATTCCAACGTACTGTTGTGTTTAGCTGATCTAGTGTTGCTGTAGATACTTTATCGTTGGTACCAAACCACCAGAAGTCCATCTTTGCAAAGTCTTCGTATGTGATCGTTTCGTTTATGCCATCAGTAATATCGCATTTACCTATAAACTCTTGGCCTGTTAGTGTGATTGTATTCTCACCAAACGTTAAGTTAGATGTTGCTACATCATGACAATCAGGACGCGTTTCTTTAGCGGTCCATGTTCCTGTGAAGTCAACAAAGCGATCTGTTTTTGCATCCGCTACAGGATAGAAGAATTCGATGGATTCACTGATTCGTCCTGCGTAATCACCATCTAGGTATTCTTTGCTGCGAATTTGAGTGTAAACCTGAGTTACTGGATCGTATGTACCTGACTGTGCTTCTTTTTGTTTATGGTCGCCATCTTGACGCTCAATGTGTTCAAGGTTAGCTTGAGTTAATAAGCGTTCACTACAGTTTTTTGCAGTCATACAAGCGTATGGAGAGCCCATTGTTTCAATTTCAGACCAAGGCATCATTTCATTTTCAGTATAAGCTTCCGCCTTATTAGTCATCTCATAAACAAAGCTTGGTAAAGTGCTTGTTTTTTCGATGGTTGAGTCGTTAGAACCAGCAAGAATAATAAATTGATCATCAGTCAACTTGTAGTTCATTAAGCTTAAGCCACCAACGTACTTACCGTTTTGTTGGTCTTGATGAATAACCGTTTTAAATGTTTCATCGCTGCTATTTTTAACGCGTAGGTTGGCACTACGATGAATAATAATTTGGTTAGAGCCTTTTGCCCATTGTGTTAATACTTCATCAGAACCACGTTGTAATTGTTCTGGGTTTAAAGATGCTTGCATGTGCTTTTGAGCATCAGCAGCAGCTACAAGCGCTTTTGAATCTAGCAGGGTTAATAGTGTTTCAACTGATTTTTCAAAGTAACCATCATCCAAGGTAATTTTCGCTAGTGCAGCTTGAATATCAGTACTTGGGTTATCTTTGATCAGTGAAGGGATGATAATGGTTGAATCATCATTGTGTTCGTTAATGGTTAGTAGTAAACGTGCAAGGTTAATAGAGCGCTCGTAGGTACCAGCTGCTTCAAATGGGGTTGTAACTGCACGACCAGAAACTGAACCAATTAATAGACCGTCTTTGCCACCGATATAGAAACTAATAGTGCCATTTTCTGCACCTAACTCGTAGTTACCTTCTGCATCTGTTTGTGCTGCTTTCGTACCGATAACGTAATCTAAGCCCTGTACCTTAGCATCAATAAATTGACCTGTTGTAACTGGTGTTGGATTGCCTGTATCTGGCTTACCAGTGTCAGGGTTGCCTGTCTCAGGAGATGGATTTTCAACATCTGGTGCTGTTGGCGTTGAAGATGAATCGTCGTTACAGCCAGTAAGAGTTAGCGTCGCAAGAAGGGATGCTGCAACAAGAGACAGTTTAAATTGCATGATATAGATTTCCTTAAACAATATGCACAGTTAATCAGCCGAAAATAACATTAAAACAGTTAGTTATAGTTGATTTTTCGATATGTTTGCAATTAAGGAAAATAAAATCAATGGTAAAAAAGTGCTTATTCTTATGATGAATACTATATTTTATAAAATGCGATAAGATTAACGAAATTGCTGGCTGGCATTAAGTCTAATGCTCTAGCTACATCAATATTTTGATAATAAAAAAGGCGACCAATGGCCGCCTTTTTTATCAGTGAAACTCAAATTTAGAATAGTAAATGTGCCATGCCTGCAATCACAGGCAAGGTGACCAGTGTACGTAGGATGAAAATTACAAATAGTTCCCACGCTTTAACGGGTACTTTACTACCGATAAGCAGTGCACCAATTTCAGACATGTAGATAAGTTGTGTCACTGACATTGCTGCGATGATAAAACGGGTCATGTCGCTTTCAATGGTTGAGGCCAAAATAGATGGCAAGAACATATCAGCGAAACCCACCACAATCGTCTTTGATGCCGCTTCCGCTTCTGGAATGTGCAGCAATTCTAAGAACGGAATAAATGGCATACCTAAGTAATCAAATAGTGGTGTATTTTCTGCAATTACCAGCGCGATAGTACCAATTGCCATAACAACAGGCAGTACGCCAAACACCATATCTACGGCATTTTTCACACCATCTAACGCAATTGCTGGAATACTTTTAACTTCAGCTGCTTTCTTTAGTGCTTGGTGTAAACCGTAAGAGAAAACGTTGTGACCTTGTGGCACATTTTCATCATGTTGACTCTCTGTTGTGCCATCAATGTAGATGTTTTTCTTACGTGATAGTGGCGGTAGGCGAGGCACAATAATTGCCGCGACAAGACCAGCAAGGCATACCGTTAAGTAGAACGGTGCAAACATGTGCTCTAAGTTAACTTGCGCGATCACGACTAAGCTAAAGGTAATAGATACCGCTGAAAAGGTTGTACCAATAATGGCCGCTTCACGTTGGGTGTACATTCCCGATTCGTATTGCTTACTGGTCAATAATACGCCTACCGAGCCATCACCTAACCAAGATGCAATGCAGTTAACAGATGAACGGCCAGGCAAACCAAAAATCGGACGCATGATTCGAGTAAATAAAGTGCCGAAAAATTCCAGTAGACCAAAATTGAGTAGAAGCGGCAGTAGCAAACCGGCAAAAATAAATACTGAGAATAGAACAGGTAGTAAATCGTTTAATACAAGACCGCCTGTCGCGTCGTTACGAAACATTACAGGGCCAATATTAAAGTACGCCATAACAGCAAAGATAGCACCAAGCTGTTGAACCACAAACCACATTGCTGATGGGTTTAGTAAGCCATTTAAAAAACCATTGCGTGTAATAAACCCTGGCTTAAACACTTTAGTGATGATCGACATGATAGCTGTAAAGCTGATCACGCCTGTCACAATCGATGTCAGTGAATGTTCAAACTGCGCTTGAATAGTTTTCGCTAAAACAGCGATAGGGATTGTAATGTCACCATTAAAATTAATCGGTGCCATAAAAAGAAAGACACCAATTAATGATGGGATAATGAACATTAGCCAGGTGTTTAAGGTGTTTTTAGGTGGTGCTACTGCTTGGTTATGCATCTTGATTTACAACCTACTGATAGAAACTGCCGAATAAATAGGAATACCCTCTATAGACCCTGTGAGAATAACTATTCACTGGTTTTCCATATTTAGGGAGGGAGAGATTACATTCTTTTAATAAAGCATGGAATAGTTGACTGGTAAAAAATGGTTAATTATGTAAATGTTTTTTGATTTTATTCTGATTTTTATGTGTTTAGTAAACGTTATGATTTAACAAATTAATAAAAATTAGTGTGTTATGACTATTATACTGTGATGGGTATTTGACTCATTATTCTAGAGGTTCTAGATACTCTTCTCATTTGCGCAATATTATTACTTATATGTAATAGTGTTTTTGCTTTGGCAGGGATTATGTTTTTCTTTGTAATGGTTATAATGATGACATTAAACAATATGTTGTATTTATTGCTTTAGCTTAATTATAACGTTACCAATTTATTGAGGTTTGCTATGACAGAACAACATCATAATCATTTTCACGTTGGTCAAATTATTGAAAATCATCCATTTGCAGCGGGAGATGGTGCTGTTCTGGAAATGTTCCGCAATGATATGACGAATGTTGTTTTTCTTGGTTTAGAGAACATTACTGAAGATGAACAACAACTGCTTGCTGAATCAGGTGCTGAGTTTGGTGTATTAAGCACTGAAAATGGCGGTTGTTTAGTGGTACTAAAACTCGGTGATCTGGCGTTTGATATTCAGTTTAATGCTGCAGTGATCCCTAATGAGTTTTTTGCACAACCTGCTGAAGATACAGCTTCATTAACATTAAACATGATGGCTGTTGATACACAAAGCAATGAAATGAAAGTGATCCGTGAGTTTTCATTGCCAGCAGAAGTTAGCCATAAATTAATTGATGTGGTTAACAAGCAGCGTGAAATCGAAGATGTGATGGCTGTGAATGCAGAAAACATGCATTTACTAAACACTATCAGCACTGAAGAGTTGCTAAAACAAATCACGCTTACGCAAATTCAAAGTGTGATTGCGCCAAGCTGTAGTTGTGGTCATGATCACCACCATCATCACTAATTAATGAATATATTTAAAAAAACATCGCCTTTGCGCGGTGTTTTTTTTCGTCTTAATTACACTTACGCTGTCGTGATTAAAAAACGTCAGGCCAAAGATTGAGTGGTAGAGGGTATATAGCAAAAGGGCTTTGAACATGAGGTTCAAAGCCCTTTCTAAATTCTTTTTTCAGTAAGGTATTTTAATGCTTACTTATTGTTGCCGTTTTTGTATAGAGAAGAAAACGCTGGAGTGTATAGAGCAACAATTTTATTTACGATGCGAGTCATGGAATTACCTATAAAGTTTAAGCTGTTTTTACTGTACAACCTTCGCCCAACCCTAAGATATATAGGCATTCAGTCGTGTTTCGATGCGCGAATTATAGATATTTTTGGAACATTGAAAAATGAAAAAAACTAGTGTTTTAGTATTAGTTTTACTAATGAATTGGCGGTGTGTGTTAATAGGTAAAAATACGCTTTTAAACTAAGCTCTTTTGGTATCGTTGATAAAAGCAATAGCATAAAAAAGGCGATGTATTTCACTACATCGCCTTATCTATATTAGGTTCGTGTTAATGCCTAGCGCATTGTCACAAATTCCTCAGAGCCTGTTGGGTGAATAGCCACAACGCTATCAAAATCAGCTTTTGTTGCGCCCATCTTCATCGCGACACCAAAGCCTTGGATCATTTCGTCAACCGCGAAACCAATACCGTGTAGACCGACTACTTTCTCGTCATCGCCTGCACAGATCAGCTTCATCTTACATGGTTGACGGTGCGCAGTAACTGCGGTGTACATTGCTGTGAAGCCTGACTTGTACACTTTCACGTTTTCTTCGCCGTATTGCGCAATCGCTTCAGCTTCAGTAAGACCGATAGTACCGATTGGTGGGTGGCTAAATACTACTGTAGGGACTAATTTGTAGTCCATCTTCGCATCAGGTTTGTTGTTAAATAGACGCTCAGAAAGCTGACGACCTGCTTTAACTGCTACAGGTGTTAGTTCGATACCGCCTTCCATGATGTCACCGACACAGTAGATACCAGGAACGTTAGTTTGTTGGTATTCATCCACTTTGATGAAACCACGGTTATTGGTTTCAACACCCGCAGCGGCTAGGTTGATGGCATCTGTAGTTGGCTCACGACCGATAGCCCAGATCAGTACGTCAGTATTGTGTGATTCACCGTTTTCAAAGTACAGCGTGATTGAGCCGTCTTTTTCTTTCACTACTTCTTTTGGCACAGATTGCGTATGTAACGCTGGCCCTTCAGCTGCCATAACTTCAACTAGCGTATCTACAATCATTGGATCGAAGCTACGTAGTGGTGATTCTTTACGTACGAATAAGTGCGTATCTGTACCTAGTGCATTTAATACACCAGCGATTTCAACGGCAATGTAACCTGCACCAATGATAGCGGCACGTTTTGGTTGCTCTTTTAGTTCGAAGAAACCGTTAGAGTCGATACCGTAGTGTGCGCCTTGGATTGCAGGAATTGATGGACGGCCACCAACAGCAATAAGAATGTGATCAGCGGTGTAGTGTTCACCGTTTACTTCAACCGTTTTCTGGTCAACGAAATGGGCAAAACCGTTGATCACTTCAACTTTGTTATTGCCTAGTACATTGTCGTAAGAAGTGTGGATACGGCTGATGTAAGCTTCACGGCTTTCGACCAGTTTGCTCCAGTCAAAACCTTTTACATCAACATTGAAGCCGTAATCTTTTGCGTAAAGGTGCATAGCTTCAGCGATTTGAGCACCGTGCCACATCACTTTTTTAGGTACACAACCTACGTTTACACAAGTACCGCCGAGTGCTTTTGCTTCGATAATCGCAACTTTTGCACCATACATTGCAGCACGGTTTGCCGATGCAATACCGCCGCTACCACCGCCGATACAGATGTAATCAAAATGCTTTGCCATGACTCTACTCCATTAATATTCGTTATATTCGTGACGAGCTATTGAGCTAGTGTAATAAAGATTGGGGTGCCTGACGAGGATTTAAAATCGGAAAATACGATTGATTTGCTATTAAATCATCGAAAATTGAGATTGTGGCACGAATTATCTGGTACAGGCAGCATACACTGCCTGTATTTAAAGGGAGGAAATATTGCCAATGGAGCTTATTCAGGCACAACCCATTTAACGGTGTGGTGACCATGATTAGGCGCAATGGCTTGCTGTAACCAAGGTAGAATGTCACGCATTTGGCTTTCTAGCTTCCAAGGCGGGTTAATCACAATCATGCCTGATGCTGTCATACCGCGCTCTTCACTATCAGGCTCTACACCCAGTTCAATTTGTAAGATTTTTGGGATATTTAAATCTTTTAAGCCTTGAAGCATGTTGTCGATAGTTTCACGATAAACCACAGGGTACCAAATCGCATAGGTACCTGTCGCCCAACGTTGATGGCTTTGCTTGATCGCTTTTACTACATCTTGGTATTCATGTTTAAGTTCATAGGGGGGATCGATCAGTACCACACCGCGACGCTCTTTCGGCGGTAGGGTCGCTTTTAAGCGAGCAAAGGCATCTTCTTTATACATTTTTACTTGGCGATCGCCACGGAACTCTTGCAGGAGTAGAGGGAAATCACTTGGGTGAAGTTCGGTGAGTACCATACGGTCTTGATCACGGATTTGTGCGCGTGCCACTTTTGGAGAGCCAGGGTAGTAACGCAGCTCTTCGCCGTGATTAAGATCTTTAATCGTTTCAATGTAGCTTTGGATCGCTTCAGGGATATCATCACGTGACCAAATACGTGCAATACCTTGTTTAAATTCACCGGTTTTTTCGCTGCGCTCATCTTGCAGATCGTAACGACCTACACCTGAGTGGGTATCGTGATAGACGAAAGGTTTATCTTTCTGCTTGAGTGCATCCAAAATTAAGCTTTGAACAATGTGTTTAACCACGTCGGCATGGTTGCCAGCATGGAAGCTGTGACGATAACTCAGCATGAAATCAATCTCTATCGGTATATAAAAGGAGAGGGGTTAAACAGTATTATCGTTAATTCTCACCTATTATCCAACCATGACACCACCTTTAGAGTGAACAATCATGAGTAAATGCGTGAATTCTTGCCTTTTTATACACTAAACCACGCAAACGATTGAAATTTACCTATCGCGGGCGCATGTTAATAATAAGATAAAAAAATAAAGGAAAAGCGTATGTCTAACCCATTATTGACGATGACCGATTTGCCACCGTTTGCTCATATTAAACCTGAGCATATTAAGCCCGCGGTTGAACAAGCGATCGCAGATTGTCGTGAAAATGTAGAATCTGTGTTGATGGAAATGGCAGAGCCAACTTGGGAAACCATCTGTGCGCCTTTAGCTGAAACTGATGATCGCCTAGGTCGTATTTGGTCACCTGTCGGTCATCTTAATGGCGTGAAAAATAGTGCTGAATTACGTGAAGCGTATGAAAGCTGTTTGCCTCTGTTATCTGATTACAGTACCTGGGTTGGACAACACAAAGGATTGTACGAAGCCTATAAAGCGATTAAAGCGAGCGATAAATTTGCGTCGTTGAATAAAGCGCAGCAAAAGTCGATCAAAGACGCCTTAAAAGAATTTGAGCTATCAGGTATTGGCTTACCTGCACAAGAGCAAGCGCGTTACGGTGAGATCAGTAAACGCTTATCTGAGCTATCTTCAACCTTTAGTAATAACGTGTTAGATGCCACCATGGCATGGAACAAGGTCATTACTGATGTTGAGCAATTAAGCGGTTTGCCTGAATCGGTTTTGCTTGCGGCAAAAGCGAACGCAGAAGCGAAAGAGAAAGAAGGGTATTTATTCACTCTAGAAATGCCGTCGTACTTACCGGTAATGACTTACTGTGATAATCGTGAACTCCGTGCTGAAATGTATGAAGCGTTCGGTACCCGTGCCTCAGATCGTGGTCCTAATGCAGGTGAATTTGATAACACTGAAGTCATTGCAGAAAAACTGAAACTGAGCCACGAACTGGCTCGTATGTTAGGGTTTAACAGCTACAGTGAAAAATCACTGGCGACCAAAATGGCGGAATCTACCGAGCAAGTGTTAGGTTTCTTAAATGATCTTGCTGATCGTGCGAAGCCACAAGGTGAGCGTGAGGTGGCTGAGCTACGTGAATATGCTAAGAATGAATATGGTATCGACGATCTACAGCCATGGGATTTTGCTTACTATTCAGAGAAGCTAAAACAACATCGTTACAGCATTTCAGATGAAGAATTACGTCCATATTTCCCTGAAAAGAAAGTCGTTGCAGGTCTCTTTGAGGTATTAAAGCGTGTGTTTGGTTTAGAGATCAAACAACGTGAAGGTGTAGAAGTTTGGCATGATTCGGTAACGTTTTATGACATCTTTGATAATAAAGGCAAACTTCGCGGTAGCTTTTATCTTGATCTTTACGCGCGTGATCATAAACGTGGTGGTGCGTGGATGGACGAATGCATGGTTCGTCGCACCCGTATTGATGGCACACTACAAACCCCAGTAGCCTACTTAACTTGTAACTTTAACCGTCCGATTGGCGATAAGCCGGCATTGTTTACTCACAATGAAGTCGTAACCTTGTTCCATGAAACGGGCCACGGTATTCATCACATGCTAACGCAAGTTGATGTAGCGTCAGTATCAGGTATTAACGGTGTGCCATGGGATGCGGTAGAGCTACCAAGCCAGTTCCTAGAAAATTGGTGTTGGGAAGAAGAAGCACTGGCGTTTATTTCTGGTCACTATGAAACAGGCGAGCCACTACCAAAAGAAATGCTAGATAAGATGCTCGCAGCGAAGAACTTCCAATCAGCGATGTTTATTTTACGTCAGCTTGAGTTTGGTCTGTTCGATTTCACGCTATACACCGAATATGATCCAGAAGTGGGCGCACAGGTGTTAGATACCTTATTTAAAGTGAAATCACGTGTCTCAGTGGTACCAAGCCCAGAATGGGGACGTTTTCCACACAGCTTTAGTCATATTTTTGCTGGTGGCTATAGTGCAGGTTACTACAGCTATTTGTGGGCAGAATTATTGTCTTCTGATGCGTTTTCACGCTTTGAAGAGGAAGGCATTTTCAATCCGCTAACAGGTCAAGATTTCCTAACTTGTATTCTTGAGCAAGGGGGCAGTGAAGAGCCAATGGCGCTATTCAAACGCTTCCGTGGTCGAGAGCCTGAGCTAGATGCAATGCTGCGTCATAGTGGTATTACGGGTTAATTATGACTATTGCTGTATAAAAAAAGGCTCCTTTAAGGAGCCTTTTTTGATCGAGTAGAATGTTTAGTCTTGCGATGTCACGACCATAGGCCAGCCCATATCTGTTTGACGGGTTGCTTCTTGGTGTAGCTCACTACGCGTTAGCGGGTTGTTGATCAGCCATTTTGCAGGCAACAGTAACGTTAACTTATCGTTATCAACTTGCAGGCTAAATGGCGGTAAACAATGGGTATCACGACGGTGGCACATAATCACGGCAATACGTAATAAACGCAGTAATCGCGCCGCGCTTTGAGCTGAGAGTGCATGTTGCTCAGGTAAGCTGGTGAGAGGACCAATGTAGCGACGTAAGATTTCGGCCAGTAAATGACGTTGAGCACGGGTAAAACCAGGAAGATCTAGGTGCTTGATTAGATAAGCTGCATGATCTGCACTTTTCTTAAATTCAATGCTTGTCCCTATCTCATGCAGTTTTACCGCCGCTTCCAATAAGTTTTGTGCTTGAGGCTCTAGTTGCCAATTTGGGCATTGGCTTAACATCGACATTGCCATATCGTTGACAATATCGGCATGTTCGGTATCAATTTGAAAGCGTTGCTGAACACTGTTTATGGTACGAGTACATACATCATGATGGCGCATTTGTTCCATCATTTCATACACCATGCCTTCACGTAGCGCGCCACCAGCTAGCGTCATAGATTCAATTTTTAATGACTCAAATAGCGCGATTAAAATTGATAAACCACTAGGGAATACTAATGCGCGTTCTAGTGTTAAACCTTCAATATCAAGATCTTCTAAGCGCTCGTATTGCATAGCTTGACGTTGTAAGCGCTTAAGCTTTTGCAAGGTAATGATTTCATCCATTCCTTGCGCCAGCATAATTTCTTGTAGTGCTTGTACCGTTCCACTGGCACCAACACAAGATTCCCAACCGAGTTCGGTATAGCGTTCAATGATCGGTTCAATGACTTCTTTGGCGCCATTAATTGCCGCTTCGAAGTTGGCTGAAGTGAGGTAGCGATCTTTAAAGTAACGTTCAAGCCAAGTCACACAACCAATTTTTAAGCTGGTTAAAGCGCTGCTATCAAACCCTTTGCCAATAATAACTTCAGTGCTGGCACCGCCGATATCGACCACTAAACGTTTATCACTACCACCAGAGGTGTGTGCGACCCCTTGATAGATAATGCGGGCTTCTTCTTCACCCGGAATAATATTGACCGGATAACCAAGAATAGCCTTCGCCTTGGAAAGAAATTCTTCTGCGTTCACTGCTGTACGTAAGGCGGCAGTACCAACGATACGGATATGGTCGGCTTTGATATCTTGTAAGCGTTCGGCAAAGAGAGCCAAACAATCAAGGCCACGCTGCATCGCTTCTTCGCTGAGTACATTTTGGTTGTTAAGCCCTGCGGCTAAACGCACTTTACGTTTGATTTTCGCGAGTGTCTGAACACTGCCATTTACTTCGCGCACAATCCACATGTGGAAACTATTTGAGCCGAGATCAATGGCGGCATAAAGCGGTGATACTGAATTTCTTTCCATAGACATACATTACTTATCGTTATTACGCAGGCTTATTGTTTTGAGGCGGACGACGGCGATTATTGCGCGAACGTTGTTGCCCTTGACCTTGGCCTTGACGTTGAGTGTTACGGCGACCACCTTGACGAGGATTTCGTTGGAGGCGGATCGGTGCTGGAAGATCGTCTAACAATGCTTCTGAATCATACTTTGACTGTGGAATACCATGTTCAATGTAAGTTTCAATAGCGGTTAGGTTAATAGCGTACTCTTCACAAGCAAAACTGATTGAGTGACCACTTAGGCCTGCACGACCTGTACGACCAATACGGTGTACATAATCTTCTGCATCATCAGGGAGATCGTAGTTAAATACGTGCGTTACTGCAGGGATATGCAAACCACGTGCAGCGACATCGGTCGCGACTAAGATATCAACATCACCGTTGGTGAATTGATCCAAAATACGCTCACGTTTTTTCTGTGGCACATCGCCAGTTAGCAAACCAACACGATGACCATCAGCAGCTAAGTGACCCCAAACATCTTCACAGCGGTGCTTGGTATTAGCAAAAATAATTGCGCGTTCTGGCCACTCTTCCTCGATCAACGTTTGTAATAAACGCATTTTTTCTTGGTTAGATGGGTAGAACAATTCTTCTTGAATGCGGTGGCCCGTTTTTTGTTCCGGCTCAACGACAACGCTTTCAGGACTATTCATATGTTCAAATGCTAATTCTTTCACACGGTAGGACAATGTGGCTGAGAATAGCAGGCTTAAACGCTCGCTCGGTGCTGGCATGCGACGGAACAAGAAGCGAATGTCTTTAATAAAACCTAAATCGAACATACGATCGGCTTCATCAAGTACTACGACTTGAATGCTCGCTAAATCAATAACACGTTGCTTGTAGAAATCAATAATACGGCCACACGTACCGATTAAGATATCCACACCCTCATCAAGAATCGCTTTTTGCTTCTCGTAAGGTTCGCCACCGTAAGCGAGACCGGCTTTCAAGCCCGTACTTGCAATCAGTGATGATGCATCATTATAAATTTGGATCGCCAATTCACGCGTAGGCGCCATGATAATGGCACGCGGTTGATTGGTTTTTCGATGTGCAGGCGCAGCAGTCTCCAATAAATGGTTAAAAGTAGCGGTTAGGAAGGCAATGGTTTTACCCGTACCTGTTTGAGCCTGTCCCGCGATATCATGGCCAGTGAGCATAACTGGCAATGCCAAGGCTTGGATCGGGGTACAATTATGGAACCCTTTATCATCCAATCCTTTTAAAACTAGAGGGTTTAACCCTAGCTCGGCAAATTTCCGCTCTGTGATGTGAGTCGTCTTCATTGCTATAGAATATCAGCTTAGGGTTGCAATACGAAACGTATTCCATTCAAATAGGGTAACGATTTGCTGGTAAAATAAGATCAGCTAACAAAATCAACTGTTGGAGTGGAAGATGAGCGACAAGATTGTGCAGCTTACAGATGCGAGTTTTGACACTGATGTAATCAATGCTGCTGGCCCGGTATTAGTCGATTTTTGGGCTGAATGGTGTGGTCCATGTAAAATGATTGCCCCTATTCTTGACGAAATCGCTGATGAATACGAAGGCAAGCTAACGATTGGTAAATTAAATATTGATCAGAATGCGGAAACACCGCCGAAGTTTGGTATTCGTGGTATTCCGACATTACTGCTGTTTAAAGACGGTGGTGTAGCGGCAACAAAGGTTGGCGCGCTGTCGAAAACACAGCTTAAAGAGTTCTTAGACGCGAACCTATAAGTGCAATTTTACAAACCATGGACAATTTGTAAGTTGTACATGGTTTGTCTAACGTCTATGCTAGACGGATAGAACGTTTAGTGTTACCTTAGCGCACAGAAATTACATTTTCGTTCATTTCTTGACCAGGCCCTATTGGTCATCTTTATCTCAACTAATATAGAACCCCGATTTTGACAGACAAGAAACCCACCACTATGAACCTTACAGAATTAAAGAGCCAACCGATTTCTAAGTTGGTATCACTTGGCGAAAGTTTAGGATTAGAAAACCTTGCCCGCTTGAGAAAGCAAGACATCATCTTCTCCATTCTTAAGCAGCATGCGAAGAGTGGTGAGGATATTTTTGGCGATGGTGTTCTAGAAATATTACAAGATGGCTTCGGCTTCCTTCGTAGCGCTGATAGTTCTTACCTTGCTGGCCCTGATGATATTTATGTATCACCAAGTCAAATCCGTCGTTTTAACTTACGTACTGGCGATACCATTGCCGGAAAAATTCGTCCACCAAAAGACGGTGAGCGTTACTTTGCACTACTGAAAGTTAACGAAGTAAACTACGACAAGCCAGACAACGCCCGCAATAAGATCCTATTTGAAAACCTTACCCCACTGCATGCAAACTCACGTATGCGTATGGAACGTGGTAACGGTTCTACAGAAGACATCACAGCACGTGTTCTTGATTTAGCATCACCTATCGGTAAAGGCCAGCGTGGTCTGATTGTTGCTCCGCCAAAAGCGGGTAAAACAATGCTACTTCAAAACATTGCCCAAAGTATTGCCCATAACCACCCTGAGTGTGAGTTAATGGTATTGCTTATTGATGAGCGTCCAGAAGAAGTGACCGAGATGCAACGCCTTGTAAAAGGCGAAGTGATTGCATCAACGTTTGATGAGCCAGCATCACGTCACGTACAAGTGGCTGAAATGGTAATTGAAAAAGCAAAACGTTTAGTAGAGCACAAGAAAGATGTGGTTATCTTACTTGACTCAATTACACGTCTAGCACGTGCATACAACACCGTAATTCCTTCTTCTGGTAAGGTATTAACTGGTGGTGTAGATGCCAACGCCCTTCACCGTCCTAAGCGCTTCTTTGGTGCTGCACGTAACGTAGAAGAAGGCGGTAGCTTAACTATCATCGCAACAGCACTCGTTGATACTGGTTCGAAAATGGATGAAGTTATCTACGAAGAATTTAAAGGTACAGGTAACATGGAACTTCACCTTTCTCGTAAGATCGCTGAGAAACGTGTATTCCCTGCTATTGATATCAACCGCTCAGGTACGCGTCGTGAAGAGCTACTAGCGAAAGCGGACGAGCTACAGAAGATGTGGATTCTACGTAAGATCGTTCACCCAATGAGCGAAACTGACAGCATGGAATTCTTAATTGATAAGCTATCAATGACGAAGACTAATGATGAATTCTTTGATGCGATGCGTCGTCAGAAGTCATAATACGCTGTACTGAGTCACAGATTTTGAAAACGTCGCCCACGGGCGGCGTTTTTTATTGACAGAAATTACCTTGTATTGCGATGGTATGGGTAAGGAAGAAGAGTTTTACTTCGCTAGGGAGGCGTTATGTTACGACATTGGTGTGCGCTAGGCTTGCTGATCGCCTCGGCATTACAGCCTATTTCTGCGACAGAGATAACCGAAGCGAAAATCCAGCATATTAAGCAAATGCCACAATTTGTTGCTCACATTGAGGCGCTCAAACCTTATTATGATCACAGTGATTTTCAGTCATTGGAGATTCTGCTTGATCAACTCCCACCATTAACTCAAGAAGTGGCTCGTAGCCAGTTGATCAAATACGCCAGCGAAGTCGGTCGTTTTAACACTGCTCGTATTGCGTGGCTCAAAATTCAAGCGAAGCGACAATCACCGTTTACTATTACTGAGCAAGGTGATGGTTATACCGTCAGCCGAATGGCTTTCTTTTATAGTAATCAAGCCAATGGACTGCTGCGTGAGTGGAAAAAGGACTTAGTGAGCCAGCGAGCTGTGATTAACTTAGAGCGAGGAAAATTGACGTTATCTGAATGGCTAAAAGGCGATTTAGAGCAGCAACAGAAGCGCAGCCAAGTGATTGCACGTGCGATCGCGCAATTATCACCGCCAGCAATTAATGCGCTGGTTGAGCAGTTTCATTCAGATCCTCAGCTGATTTGGCTGCCAGATAACAGCATCTTAGCAACCTTAGCAGCACACTCTAATGATGCGAAGTTGTATGATGTGTTATGGCGTCGCCGTACCGATCAATACAGCTTGGCAGAATTAAACCGTTTATCTCAAGTTACCGCTTCTGATTTTGTGGTAAGCCAATTAATTGCAGCAACAGCAAACCCTTCATTAAAAGAGTCAGCATACCGCGCTTTAACCAGTTTTAAGCCATTGCCTGATAAAGCCAAAATCTTTTTACAGAACCAGTTAGGTAACGAAATAGAACGTTTGTTGATCACGCCTCACTTGCTTAAGCAAGGTCATGGTCACTGGTTACAACAACTCTTAACTGCCAGCAGTGATCCTGATTTAGTTGCTCATATAGAAGAGTTGTTATCGATGGGCTCAGTGTCTGCAATGAAACCCTAACCCCTTTATTTACTAGGGTGATAACCAGCTTAATTGAAACATCTGGTGGCGAAATTAGACCGCAGAACGGGTGTTTTAGCCTCTACAACTGGTTATACTAGCGAAAATCATTCTCATCACTACGCTGTTATTTTCGGTTATGGCGTAGCTCAATCGTGGTATCAGATATGAAATTCAAGGATCTGCGAGACTTCATCGCCTATTTAGAACAAAACGGGCAATTGAAGCGAATTAAGCAAGCAGTCGATCCCGATCAAGAAATAACAGAAATTAGCGATCGCACTTTACGTGCTGGTGGTCCTGCGCTTTTGTTTGAAAATCCTATTGGTTACAACATGCCAGTGCTTGCCAACTTGTTTGGTACGCCACAGCGTGTTGCGATGGGAATGGGGCGCACAGAAGTGAAAGAGTTGCGCGAAGTCGGTAAATTATTAGCGTATTTAAAAGAGCCTGAGCCACCTCGTGGTTTTCGTGAAGCGTTAGATAAGATCCCAGCATTTAAGCAAGTACTCAATATGCCAGTGAAGCGTCTGCGCAATGCGCCGTGCCAAGAAATTGTGTGGCAAGGTGATGAGGTTGATTTAGATAAAATCCCTGTAATGAGCTGTTGGCCTGATGATGTGGCACCACTGCTTACATGGGGCTTAACCATCACTAAAGGACCACATAAAAAGCGCCAAAACTTAGGGATTTATCGTCAGCAAAAAATCGCGAAAAATAAAATCATTATGCGCTGGTTGGCTCACCGTGGTGGGGCATTAGATCTGCGTGAATGGATGGAAACCCATCCGGGTGAGAAATTCCCAATCACTGTCGCTTTCGGTGCCGATCCGGCCACGATTTTAGGGGCTGTAACGCCAATTCCAGATACCTTATCTGAGTACGCTTTTGCAGGCTTACTGCGTGGGCGTCGTACTGAAGTGGTGAAAAGTTTAACCAATGACTTAGATGTGCCAGCAAGTGCAGAAATTGTCATGGAAGGCTATATCGACCCTGAAGAGTTTGCTGATGAAGGCCCGTATGGCGATCATACTGGTTACTACAACGAGAAAGAGCGTCATCATGTCTTTACCATTACGCATATCACCATGCGTAACGATCCGATTTATCACAGCACCTACACTGGTCGTCCGCCCGATGAGCCTGCAGTATTAGGTGTGGCACTTAATGAAGTCTTTGTGCCTATTTTGCAAAAGCAATTTCCTGAGATAGTTGATTTCTACCTGCCACCAGAAGGGTGTTCATACCGCATGGCAGTGGTGACGATGAAGAAGCAATATCCGGGTCATGCCAAACGTGTGATGATGGGCGTATGGTCTTTCTTGCGCCAATTCATGTACACCAAATATGTGATTGTGTGTGACGAGAGTGTCGATGCCCGTAATTGGGACAGTGTGGTGTCTGCGATGACAACTCACATGGAGCCCGTGCGTGATACCTTGTTCATTGATAATACCCCAATTGACTCATTAGATTTTGCTTCGCCTGTGGTTGGGCTTGGCTCTAAAATGGGCTTAGATGCAACAGTGAAATGGGACGCTGAGCTTGCGAGTACACCATCAATTGCAACCAAATATGATCAGCAATTTGATGTTGAAGCGGGCATAGCTGCTTTGCGTGACACTTATTCTGAGATCATTGATATTTACTTACCGACGGCAAGTAAGCAGCAGATGGCGATTGTAAGTATTACCAATACTGAAGCGGATCAGGCGCAACGTGTGATGCAAGGTATTTGGGACTTCATGGCGCAGTTTAGTGATGCAAAATTTGTCATCTTGTGTGATCAAGACGTCAACGTGCGTGATTGGAACGATGTTATTTGGGCGATCACTACACGTATGGATCCTAGCCGTGATACGGTACAGCTAGCGTCAGTATTAGACCAAAGTAGTAAGCTTGGATTAGATGCGACGAATAAATGGCCTGATGCTGTGGCACGTGAATGGGGCAACCCAATAGTTAAAAATCCGCAAGTTGTCGCGAAAATAGATGCGATTTGGGACCAACTTGGGATCGAGATCTAACTGTTTATCGCTATACTGAGCGGTAGAGTGAGTATTATTTATTGCTGCTTCAAATAGTCAGTAGTAAGAGAAAATTATGTATCAAGTACGCCTGTTGCCAAACAACATCACCTTTACTGCGTCAACGCAGCAAACGGTATTACAAGCAGCGCTCGACGCAGGCATTACTTTTCCCAATCGCTGTCAGGTAGGGGCATGTGCTATGTGTCTGTGCCGTAAAACATCCGGTGAAGTGAGTTATCAGTTAGCGCCAATGCTCACTGAAAAAGAACAAGCGGAAGGATGGATTTTTACCTGCCAAGCGGTCGCGGAAAGTGACTTGGTGTTAACGTTAGACTAGAGGAAAACCATGTCTATCCAGTGCGAAGTAAAGTCAGTACAACCCTTAGCCGCGAACACGTATCGCATTTTGTTAAAGCCTGAGCAGGCGATTGATTTCAAAGCGGGACAATATCTGCTTGCGGTAATGGGCGAGAAAGATAAGCGTCCATTTTCAATTGCCAGTAGCCCATGTCGTGAAGGCGAGCTTGAACTACATATTGGTGCGGCAGAGCAAAATGCGTATGCATTAGAAGTCGTAGAAGCGATGAAAGCGGCATTAGATTGCAATGAACCTGTGGTGATTGATGCTGCCCACGGTGATGCATGGCTGCGCCATGAAAGTGAGCGTCCACTACTAATGATCGCCGGTGGTACTGGTTTTTCTTATATCCGTAGCATGCTTGATAACTGCATTAGCCGTGGTTTAACCCAGCCTATTTTTGTGTATTGGGGTGGTCGTGGTATCGATCAGCTGTATGCGAATGAAGAGATGCAGGCGTTAGCAGCCAAACACGGCAACATTACCTATGTGCCTGTAGTTGAAAATGCCCCTGCAAACTGGTCAGGCAAAGTCGGTAATGTATTGGATGCTGTTGCAGAAGATTTTGTTTGCCTATCAGCGTACGACATCTACGTGTGTGGTCGTTTTGAAATGGCAGGTGCCGCCCGTGAGCGTTTCTGCAGTGATAAAAATGCGCAAAGAGAACATATGTTTGCTGACGCATTTGCGTTTATTTAACGATTAAATGTTTAAACCAAAGCCAGCGTTAAACGCTGGCTTTGTTGTTTTTATAACAAGCGATTTACCATTGGCTTTGCTGAACTTTGCGTTTCACCCAGGTTTCATTTAGCCACAGTGAAAACATTATGATCACGCCACCGACTATCAAACGTGAATAATCCACATCACGATTCCAAATCACGATATTCACAATCAACCCAGCAGGTACCAGTGCATTATTCATGATTGCCAGCGCGCCAGCATTGACTAACGTCGCCCCTTTATTCCAGATGAAATACCCTAAGCCTGAAGCAACGATACCAAGATAAACCAATATCCCCCATTGAGTATCGGTCGTCGGTAGCTTGTCGTTATTGCCAAACAATAAGAACATCGGTAACGCGATACAGATAGCACCAATGTAAAACCAGCCAAATACCGTATGTTGTGGCAACTCTGTGGTTTCTTGTTCGATAATTCGCTTATAGCCCACTTGCCCGATAGCAAAACACAGGTTCGCCCCTTGGACGATGAAAAAGCCGATAATAAAGTTTTGGTTGATGCCTTCAAACTTGATCACAGCAGCACCCAGTACAGCGATTGCTGCGGTGAGCAAATACCACGGAGAAAACTGTTTATGGAGTGCATCGTAAATCAAAGTGACATAAATTGGGGTGAAAATAGTAAACAGTAATACCTCAGGCACACTGAGATATAAAAAAGATTGGTAGTAGAAGCAATACATGATCCCTAATTGGAAAGCGCCAACCATCATTAATTTGAGCGCTAATTTGGGATGAATATGTTTAAAGCGTAAAAAAGGGATAAAAACCAACGCGGCTAAACTGACACGAGTTAATACAGAAAACCAAGGGTCAACCTGACCGGCAAGGTAGACGCCAATTAAGCTAAAAGAAAACGCCCATAAAAGGGTGATGACAGATAAATATCCCATTACGCCAGCAACATCCATTTGAAAAATTAAGGGTATGCAGTGTAGCGAAAGTTAATCTTGTCGCCTATGAAAGATAGAGTAGAAAATAACAGGTATGAGCAGCAGCCAACGGTGTTGGCTGCTGGATTAAGAGGGGGATAGCGAGATTATTTCAGTGGAATCATTAATAAATCAACAGGCGTACGGCTTAGAAGTTGGCGGGTTGATGATAAGATTTTGCTCCAGAAATCTTGATGATGACCACAAATGACCAAATCAACATCCATGTTTTTTATCGCATGACAAATTTCTTCACTCAGATCACCGCTACCGACAAGGGTATGTGACACCGGATAGTGTGCTTTTTGTGCCAGTTGATGAAGGCGTGTTTGCGCATCATTTTCAGCACGCTCATGCATCTCTGCTAAATTAATATCAATGAGTCCGGTGTATAAATCAGCGTAATCAACATCGATATGGATCAGAGATAACTTCGCATCTAGGGCTTTGGCTAATAGCGCGGCCTTATGGACTAATACTTCGCTATCGTCTGATAAATCGATGGCGGCAAGGATATGTTTATAGACCATTAACTGACACTCCATATTCATTAGGTATGATTCATATTAGCATTGAGTATGGGGCAAAAATATCGATTTAGTCGCATCTTATTACGGAGTTGTGGTTAATTATTTTTCAAAAACAAGTAAGCGATTTTACTGTTGATTTCGTACTTCATGAAAAATAAAAGAGAATTATCTCAGTATTTTTTTTCGTTAGTTGCATTCTAAACAATGCGCAGTGACAATGTCTTGATTACACTTAAACAAACAGGAGTAGTGCAATGTTAGCCAAGGCTATGGTTGATAACCTAAACGAGCAAATCAACTTAGAATTTTTCTCTTCAAACCTATACTTACAGATGAGTGCATGGTGTGAGGATAAAGGTTTCGAAGGTGCTGCTGAATTTTTACGTGCTCATGCCGTTGAAGAAATGGAACATATGCAACGTTTGTTTACTTATGTGAGCGAAACAGGCGCATTGCCAATTCTTGGTACGATTGAGGCGCCAAAACACGAATTTGCATCACTAGGTGATGTATTCCGTGAAACCTATGAGCACGAGCAATTAATTACTAAGAAGATCAATGAGCTTGCTCATGTTGCATTTACTACGCAAGATTACTCAACATTTAACTTTTTACAGTGGTACGTATCAGAGCAACACGAAGAAGAAAAATTGTTTAAAGGCATTTTAGATAAAATTGAGTTAGTCGGTGAAGACGGTAAGGCACTATTCTTTATTGATAAAGATTTATCCGCGATGGCAAAAGCAGAGTCTACATCTGTTATGGATTCACAAGCCTAATATTGATAGGGAGCAAATTTGCTCCCTTATCTCCCGGCGAGTGGAACCGCATTTTTTGGGAGAATATATATGAGTAGTGATGCATTTCTTTTCGCACTTTTTTTAGTGGCAGTTGTTAATACGTCTCGTTACATCAGTACCTTAAGAACATTGCTGGTGGTGATGCGAGAATGTGATCCCCTGTTGTATCAGCAAGTGGATGGGCGCGGTTTTTTCTCTTCTCAAGGTAATGTCAGTAAACAGATCCGTTTATTTCATTACATCCGCAGCGAGCAATATAAAAAGCATCATGATCCGGTCTTTATGGCGAAATGTATTAAAGTACGTAAGCTATTTGTTCTCGCCAGTACCTTTATGATCACCTTTTTTATCGCGATTTTTGCGGTTGCCTTTCTTGGCTACTAACACTTCTTCGACGGAGCACTAAGAACCTTGTTTTTAGGCTAGCTTTGCGCGGTGTCTGATGTTTAGTATGATCTCAATATAATATGACGGATAGGCTATATCGGTAGCCTATTTTTTGCGTATCGCTAATCATAGAGAAACAGAAACGTTATGGAAAAGTTCATATATTGGTGGTCGTCGTTAGAAAAGGGCGCATCTGTCGATTGGATGTATAACATTGGCTTACTGTTATTGTTGAGCTCGGTGTTATGGGGCGGATGGATCTTATTGTCACGCCGTTTAGCTATAGTGGCAGAAAAAAGTCAGTTTATTTGGGATGACGCATTAATCAGTGCGATCCGCGCCCCCATTACTTTATGTATTTGGGTTTGGCCGGGGCTGCTGTCGATAGGCATATTAGTCGATAACTTGACCAGTTATTCCAGTACATCATTATCGACTCTTCGTCATCTGTTGCTGATCTGGACCATTGTTTGGACGCTATTTCGTTTAATTTCCAATATGGAGCAGACCATATTGGAAAACCGACCGCAGCGTGATGCGACAACCGTAAATGCGATATCGAAGATTTTGCGTTTAATCGTCATGGTGTTTGGCGGTTTAATTGCGATGCAAAATCTGGGCTTGAGTTTATCAGGCTTACTCACCTTTGGTGGTGTTGGTGGTTTAGTTGTCGGTATGGCAGCCAAAGATCTGCTGGCGAATTTCTTTGGCGGCATGATGTTATATTTTGATCGTCCGTTTAAGGTGGGTGATTGGATCCGCAGTCCTGATCGTCAAATTGAAGGTACGGTAGAGAAAATTGGTTTCCGTATGACCATTATTCGCACCTTTGATAAGCGTCCAATGTATGTGCCTAACTCGGTGTTTAGCTCGGTGGTGGTAGAAAATGCGTCTCGCATGCTCAATCGCCGTATTAAGCAAAGTGTCGGTTTACGGTATTGTGATGCTGCGGTGGTGGGTGATGTCGTGCGTGATATTAAAACTATGCTACAAAACCATCCAGATATCGATACTCGACAAACCTTGATTGTGAGTTTTGATACTTACGGTGCGTCGTCACTTAATATCTTGGTATATACCTTTACCAAAACGGTTGAATGGATTAAGTACAAAGACGTACAGCAGGATGTGATGCTTAAAATTGTTGAGATTGTACATTCGCATGGGGCCGATTTTGCTTTCCCAACCACAACATTAGACATGCCTGCAGCGGCATCTACGGCATTGGCCTCTATTGAGCGTGCTCAGCAAGCTTAATAGGTTTGCTATCAGGATAAATTATTACGGTTGGTATTACGCCATTAGGTAGGTAAAATAGCCGCCGCGAGAGAGAAAGGATGCTAGCGACTAGCATCCTTTTTTCGTTTTTCCCTTAGTGTTTTTGAAAGGCAGATAGTAATTCATGGCAAATAAATACGATGTCGTCATTATCGGTGCAGGTGCTGCAGGGCTAATGTGTGCAGCTGAAGCGGGTAAGCGTGGTCGCTCTGTATTGGTGGTTGATCATGGTAAGAAGCCGGGACGTAAAATCCTGATCTCAGGTGGCGGTCGTTGTAACTTTACCAATATGGATGTGGCCGCGAATAATTATGTTTGTCGTAATCCACACTTTGTGAAATCTGCGCTATCTCAATACACCCAATGGGATTTTATAGGCATGGTGTGCCAACACGGGATTGACTATGAAGAGCGTGATCATGGCCAGTTATTCTGTTTAGATTCAGCCAAAGACATTGTTCAAATGTTGTTGTCTGAATGCGATATGCCTAATATCGCCCAGCGTTACCAAGTCGATGTTCATAGTATTGAAAAGACGGATTCAGGCTTCACGCTTGGCCTTAATACCGACACCGTTAGCTGTGAATCGCTGGTGGTCGCAACCGGTGGTTTATCGATGCCGAAACTGGGTGCAACCCCGTTTGGTTATCAAATTGCTGAGCAGTTTGGCTTGAAAATGATCCCAACTACTGCAGGTCTTGTACCGTTTACGCTGCATGTAGAAGATAAAGAAGCATTAGCTGATCTGTCTGGTATTGCTGTTCCTGCGGTCGTTGAAACTGAAGATGGCACTTCATTTAAAGAGAACTTACTGTTTACCCACCGTGGTTTATCAGGCCCTGTGATATTACAGGTATCGTCATACTGGAAGCCGGGTCAGAAGATCACCGCAGATTTATTACCGCATTTAACCTTGGCTGACACCTTAAATGAAATGCGTGACGCACACCCGAATCAAAGCTTAAAGAACTCACTGTCTCGCTTACTGCCGAAGCGTTTAATTGAAGCGTTGATTGAGCGTGGTGATGTGCAAGATAAACCGTTAAAGCAACTTAATCACAAAGAGCTGGCATTACTGAGTGAATACTTCCACCAATGGCAGATCGCGCCAAATGGTACAGAAGGCTATCGTACAGCAGAAGTGACATTAGGCGGCGTTGATACCGATGAATTATCCTCAAAGACCATGGAAACAAAGAAAGTGAAAGGCTTGTACTTTGCGGGTGAAGTGATGGATGTGAGTGGTTGGTTAGGTGGCTATAACTTCCAGTGGGCATGGAGCTCTGGCTATGTTGCTGGGCAATATGCCTAATTTATTTGATACCATATTTTTAATACTCTCTTATTAGGCAAGATAAGAGAGTATCTCCCTGCCTATCAAGACGTTACTGACTTTTCTTGTTTGAGCGTGTCTTGCAGCCAAGCAATAACGTTTTGTACTTCTGGTTTGTTCTGGTTTTCTTTCTTACTGACGATGAAATAGCTACAACGGCTTAATACACTATGGGGTGTAAGCTCAGCTAATAAGCCTGCTTTTATTTCATCGTTGACAAACATTCGATGTGTAACAAAAACACCCAACCCTGCGATAGCAGCTTCAATAGCCTGCACAGAGCTTTGAAAATAACGTCGCTTGGTATTGTTAGGTACATCGACGCCTAAGCTTTGACACCAATGTGTCCAATCAGCATCACGTAGAGAGCGATCCACCCAAATTGTTGGCTGTTCAGCAAAGTAGTTATTTAAATCATCAGGAAGAGGCTTTTTTGCGGGGCTACCGACTAGCACCAACCTATCTTCATTCCAAGGAACCACGTTGTATTCAGGCCATTCATTTCCCTCACCATAACAAATAGCAATATCAAGGTTATGGGGTAGTAGCTCTAATGCCAACGTCGAATGCGTAGAAAAACGTAAATCAATATCAGGATACTTTTCTTGTAATGCAGGCATTCGAGGAATTAACCATTTTAGCCCTAAGGAAGGAATAATACTGATAGAGATCTGCTGCTGAGAGGTTAACTCTCGAAGAGTTGCCTGCTCAATGATATTTATCCCCTCTTGAATGGCACGTTGATAGCGTTTTCCATCTTCCGTTAACGTCATTTGACGTGTTGTGCGATGAAATAACCGCTTTCCGAGATAGCTTTCAAGGCTTTGAATACTTTGACTAACAGCAGAGTGAGTGACGCACAATGCATTGGCTGCTTTAGAAAAATTAAGGTGTTCACATACGCTGAGAAAAACAGGTAGCGATTTTAATGGCGGTAGATGCTTCATTTTCATCTGTTAGAAAAACTTACATAACCGTAAGTATATATCGTTTCTCTCTATTGTTGCTAAAAACTAAAATACAGTGAAAACAAGAAGAAATATTCGTTTTTAGCAGGATATTTAATTGAAGTGCTAATGATCTAACAAGAGAAAATTATGATGAAAAAAGCATTACTCGTTATCGATTTTATTAATGATATTGTCCACCCCGACGGCAAAATCCCATCATGTGCTACGCATGTTCAAGAACAAAATGCGATAACCCATGCCAACCAAGCGCTTGCATATGCCCGTAAAAATGATTGGTTAGTGATTCTCGTTAAAGTCGGATTCGAATCCCATTATTATGCCCAACCTAAAAACTCGCCAATCTTTGGTTTGGCCAATCAATATAAGGCATTGCAGTTAGGCTGCTTTGGTACTGAATTTCATGATGATTTAGATGTACAAACGAGTGACTTTATTATTGAAAAACCAAGAATTAGCCCTTTTTACGGTACACCATTAGAAGCGGTTTTACGTGCCAACCGTATTGAACATGTGTATTTAGCTGGTGTGAGTACCACTTTAGCTATTCAATCGACGACCCGAGATGCGCATGACCGCGATTATAAAGTGACGATTATTGAAGACGCTTGTGCTGCAGACAGTCAGCAAACACATCAACAGTCTATTGAGTTGCTTTCTCGACTTGCCGAAGTGATCAGGGTTGAGCAGCTTACCTGTTAGTAATTGAGACAAATACAAGAGCATAAAGCCGATGAAAATGACATGGGGCTATAATCAGTGGCATATAAAACAGACACTATCTGCATGGTGTGATGTACCAACGCTTGTGTGCATGACGGTTGCTATTTTTCCCTGTTTCATTGTGGCGTGTATAACCGGCGATCATCATTACCTGCAACTGGGGTTGGTGAGTGGGGCACTTTTTTGTGTGCAAAATAGTTTAGGTTTAAGTGGGTTATTAGAAACGTGCTTACATTGGCTGGCTATTATTTTAGGTTTTACGGTGTTGTATTGGGTGCAAAGCTCTCCACTGTTGTTTGCTTTGCTCTGCGCTTTATTGGGGGCGATTTGCGCCAGTTTTGCTTATTGGGATAAAAATTTAAAATCGTTAGGAAATTGGATATTGATCCCTGCGTTATATTTAAGTTGTGAGCTTTATGATCGTGTAAACCCTCATACATTTACTCATGCGTATATAAAATTACTTGAACAATTACCCGTTACCTTAATTGGACCAATATTGGTTTTAGTCTGTTTAAATATGGCTAAAATGCCGAAAGATCGGACATATGCTCTGATTGGTAGGGATCATCCCTATATCGTTAAAAAACAACCAGCGGTCATTTACTCGGTATTAAGTATTTTCTTCGCTATTTTTATGACCGCTGTTTTTGTTAAATATTTCGCTATAAAACAAGGACAGTGGGTTATTTGGTCTTCGGTGAGTGTGATAACCGGGGAACTAAGTAGTATGCATAAAAAGCTTAAGCATCGAGGTAGAGGGGCGGTATTAGGTTTAAGTTTAGGAGGAGCGGCTGTTTATCTATTTTCACTTATTGGAAGTGCTACAGTACTAAATAGCTTTGCCGCGTTTCTTATTCCTTTAACTCTCGTCATTAAACCTTATCCTGTCGCTTTTACATTACGTTGTATGTTTATTGCCATTGCTGCTGGCTCGATGACACATACAGAATCAATTGCTATGGTTCGAATGTTCGATGTTGTATTGGGTGGTGCGATTGGTGTGATAAGTGTTTATGTTGTGACTTATGTGATTAGCCCTTTATTGAAAATAAAGAGAGAAAAAGAGGAATATTGAATCGATATTTAAATATAAAATGTTTATTTTAAATTTAAAATGATTACTATCAATGAGTTACATTGATAACCAAAAATTATAGAAAATAAGCCTTTACAATTACTGGTTATAAGACAATAATGGCGTCGCTCTGTTGTTCAGAGTTATTAATGAAACATCAAGTAAAAGTAAAACCTCAGAATTTCTTCGTTATTGTTGTCATCCTCAGTGTTTCCCTTAGCTTCATCGTCACATTCAATAATTCAAGCTTTCAGCGCATCGTGATTTTTTATTGCGATAACTCATGAATTTTAAATTAAATAAGGGACACAATATGTCTACTGGTATCGTTAAGTGGTTCAACGAAGAGAAAGGTTTCGGTTTCATTACTCAGGATAATGGCGGCGCTGACGTATTCGTTCATTTCCGTGCTATCGCTTCTGAAGGTTTTAAAACTTTGGCTGAAGGCCAAAAAGTTTCTTTCGAAGTAGAGCAAGGTCAAAAAGGCCTACAAGCAGCTAACGTTGTAGCGCTATAAGAATTTAAGTTGGCGCAAAGAGTTATACTATTTGCGCCGCTTTCAAAGTAAAAATAATTAGTTATACCGTACCATCGAAAATAATAACCACTTCCAATATCTGCTTTTGTTTGTATTTGTCGTTACGTTCCTATTTCCCTCGTTACCTATAATAAATAGATTTTATACTCATTTTATAATTTAAATGTACTAATAAATATCTTATAAATTCATTTAAGTTGATGATAAAGCTAAGGATATGCTTATGTCTCGATCTCTTGGTCGTAAACGATTTTGGTTTCAACAAAACCGCCCTGTAAATACAATAAATACACAAACAAAAGAAGCAGTAAAATAATGAACGTAAATTTTAACTTATTAAAAAATAAACATTCTTGGAACTCAAAAATTCATCAGTTAAATAGTGATGTATTAACCCGACATGTATTAATGAAAGGGAATGTTGATAATGTGGATATTAATTTCTCATACTGTGAAAAAACAGGTAAAGGCGATATTACTAATTCCGATAATAAATTAATTGGTAATTTCACCATCTCATATTAATACTCAAAGAGTATTAAATTAATCGAATAAACATATTTGCTTAATTTAATAATCTTACTTGCTGAAAATTGAAATTTGTCATCTTTTTCGTAGAAGAAAACTGTTTATCGCTGCATTTATGTTGTTTTATCCGTGTTTCCCTTTGCTTTATCGATAGTTCAAACATCTTCATTTCAGCCTGTCGCGTATTGCGACACTTCAATGAAATACATATAAGGGACACATAATGTCTAATAAAACAACTGGTTTAGTAAAGTGGTTTAACGAAGAGAAAGGTTTTGGTTTTCTAACCCAAGACAATGGCGGCGCTGACGTCTTCGTTCACTTCCGTGCTATCGCTTCAGAAGGTTTCAAAACCTTAACTGAAGGTCAGAAAGTTTCATTTGACGTAGAGCAAGGCCAGAAAGGTCTGCAAGCGGCAAATGTTATCGCGCTATAAGTTTATCTGCTGATAAGCATGAAATGCTGGCTAAGGCCGGCATTTTTTATATCTGTAATTTGGCGTTATTGATTGCGATGTAATACGCACGATATTAATTTTATGAATGGAATAACATAAAAAAATCCCCACTCAAAGAGCGGGGATTTAGGTAATCACACGTTATCGATTTAGTCGATTATAGAGCGTCTTTTTTGATACAAAGAACGTGGTATTTACCGTCTTCGATCTCAGCGCCTTCAGTTTCGTGTTCGAAACCTGGGAATTCTGCATCCCATGCTTCTAGTGCTTTCAAGTACTGAATTTGAGGACTTGTTTCGTCACCGAAGTTTTCACCACCCATTAGCATTGGGATGCCTG
>NZ_PYNX01000024.1:0-52508 GCF_003026755.1 Photobacterium sp. GB-50 | reverse complement strand
GCTGCCTCTAATTTAAATTCAGCACTAAATAATCGTCTTGTTCGTTTTGTCATGATGTCACCTATCCATGTTAAGAGGTGATGATATCACCTCTGAGTAGGTGGCCAAATTTAATGTACCACTACAACTCGACTTACTCGTTTTAAGGCAGGTGCAGATACAAAAGAGTTTGGTGGTAAATCACATGATTATCCAGAGGAAATATTTATCATCTCCGGTAGGCTTTATGATATGGCATTTGATCAGTGGTTGGAAGCAGGGCATTTTGCAAGTCGTCCACCCGGAGAAGTACATGGTCCGTTTATTTGCGACGAGGATTGTTTAGTATTAGAGGTATCTTTTCCAAGTCAGAGTATAAAAATTACATAACAAAGCCCATTAAATCGGCTGACAAAACACGGTATTTTCGCTTATGTGTAGCCGTGTATTTTGCACTGTTTATGGCAGCAGTTACCTTATTTCTCTTAATACTACCAGTCTAAATAAAGCAGATAGCCTAACTGGTTTTTGTCTCAACGTTTGCTAGAAGCCTTAATTTGTTTGAACTCTAAAATAGCCTTACATGGTGAGCTGTCTGAGCATAATGTCTGATAACGAGTACAATCTGATGAGAATTGATGGTATAGCTCATTGTCTCGTACTAGAATTTAAAAATCTCTCAAATAATGATTAAACTCCAATGACACTATATATAATTCTGATAGTTATATTTCTGTGCTTTGCTTGCTGGTATGACGGGTGGTGGATTTCATCACTTACCGAAAAGGAAGGAAAAGATTTATATAAAGCAGTAAGTGGTCAACGTGTAGAAGATCAACCTAAAACCACGGTTAACCCCAATGCCGTTGATTTGTTTGCTAGAACTGACAATGGAAAAGCGTTTTACATGCTCAACCTTATTAAGGACAAAAAAGATCTAGAAAGTAAGGATATGGGAGCACTTGAAAGTATAGATAGAAATTACGCTAAGGTTGTTTTCCCTCTTTTATTTAAGCATGGCTGTCACCCCGTTCTCGTATCAAAACCACTCTCTACTTTTTCACAACCCACTACTGAAGAAGAATGGGACGCTATTTTCATTATAAGATATAGAAGCAGAAGAGATCTTTATAAGATAGTAACCAATCCTGAATTTCAAAAAGCTTGGGAGTTTAAATTGGCATCTATTCAAAATACCACGGTTATTCCCTCTATTCCTGTATTACAAGGAGTAAACTTAAAGTGGATTGTTGGTTTAATATTAATTTTAATTGGATGGGTTAGTACATAAATCGTGAGGGAACGCCACGAATTATAACTTTATATTAAAGGCTTCTGCTATCTCATATCGGTATTGATAGACGTAAATTAATAAATGTTCACCCGAACAATATCGATAACGCTGTATATTTATTCCACTCATAAAAAAAGCGAACCTTGTGGGTTCGCTTTTTAATTTAGCAATAAGTTAACGAACGTAATTCGTTATCTTCAACAGGTGATCACAGATAACTAAGTTGGAAATTACCACTTCATATCACCTCTTTGTTAAAGTAATCACTCAGTTCGTAAAAACCGAACCGTACTTTGCGAACCGCGAATTTGTAATAAACCAGCTGTTGGTTTACGTAAACAACTCAATATGTTTAGAGTTTATTTAATTTAAGCCTTTTCATCTTTGTTCTGTATAAAGCCAGGCACTAGAGCTTGTATAGAGTTAATATGCTCTAACTCGTGCCTATTCATCAACTGCAAGTTGAAGGCGTGCGGCGGCAAAGAAGCATCAGGTGTACAGTCAACATTAAGATCATTTAATACGAATCCTGCTAGTGCTTCGTTAGTGGTAATGTTTCGCACGTATTGACCTTCCATACCAAGATCAATAGCTAAGTCATTTCTATTTTCATGCTTAGAGTGCGGTGCAACACTTAGGACGACATCTCGGTTCCAAAGAGCATCGTCCTCTATAGTCTTGTCGTATAAGCTGTCGGTTTGCTCAGCCTTAAGAATTCGACTGATTCTAAAACACAGGAATTTACGTCTTTTACTGTCCCATGCTCGGATGTGCCAAGCTCCAAGTCCTTTAAATAGAGAATGAGGAGTCAGGGTTCTAGTCTCGGTGCTAGTTGAGGAACTGTACAGGACAGAGATACTTTGTTTGTTCAGGATCGACCTTGTGACTTGAGAGACGATATCAATTGATAGTGAATCCAAAACTGTTGCGAAGCTGCTTACACCATAAGTTGTTACGGGAATAGAGTTCAACTCTTGGCCCCATGCGATTAACCTCAGAGCAGCTTCTGGGTCATGATCAAAGGCTGGGCTAAACGATGCTGACCTCATATATGCTCGCAGGCTTTCGTTGAAAACCGTATTTTCAGAAAAACGTTCTTTGTAAGCGTTAAAAGAACGGCTTGCTGTAGCAACGGCAATATCACCGTGCTGAATAAGGTCGGAGCGATTCACTTTCCCAAAGAAGCTGAGATAGAAATCAATAAGCCTTAGTCGTTTGGTTTGCGGAGATTCGACACAACGCACAATGATTACCCTTATCAAAATGAACTGTACTAATTTACTCTAACGAATCATTTGATTCCAATGTAATATGATACTAGTTGATTCTTTGACCGCTAGTAGACAAGACACACTTGGCTCTTTTGGGTGTTGAGGCATTTCTATCTTAAACGAAGCCTGTTAACTCTGGTGGTAGTTGGAAGCACTAATAATGGACTTACTTAGTGGCAGCCGAGTCAGTAAGTTTGTTGTAGATCATTCACTAACCGAGGGGTTGAGAATATCTCTACCGCACTGTGATGAAAGAAATGAATAAATCTGAAACAAAAAGCTCAAAACTGCTAGAGATCGTACTTTTTCACTCATTTATCCCTGGGAAACTATTCAAGGTCAAGGCTATCGGGCATAGCAACAATACGGGTGATAATGGAGCTGGTAAATCCACTTTGTTAAGTTTACTTCCAGCGTTTTATGGAGCCGATCCGAGTAAGCTGGTGGATAGACAAGCGGATAAAGTTTCCTTTGTTGATTACTATTTGCCTACTCCAAAATCTGTCATCGTGTTTGAATATGAAAAACTTGGTGAGAAAAAGTGTTCTGTAATGTATCGAAATGGCTCTAGTGTCGCTTATCGATTTTTGACCGGAAGTGCTGAACAGTTGTTTTCTCAACATTTGTACGACGAGCTAATTAAGCAGGGAAGTGAAACTCGTACATGGCTTAAAAACCTTGTGTCTCAGTCAATGTTAGTAAGTTCGCAAATTGAAACTAGTGTCGATTACCGCGCAGTTATTTTAAATAATAAAAACCGTTTAGCTCAAAGAAGCCGTGCGGGTAAAAACTTAGTTGCAATCGCTCATGAGTATTCGTTGTGTTCTGCGAGCCATAATATGAATCATATCGACATTTTGACGGCGACAATGATGCGCCATAAGAAAATGTTGAGTCGTTTCAAGACGATGATTGTGGATTGTTTTTTGAACAATACATCGATGGACGATGTTCCATATAAGAAAGAGTATATTAACCTAGCAAATAGCCTAGATGTATTTGTTCAACTAGATACTAAAAAGAGCAAGTTCGATGAAGCAGTTGCAAGTAAAGACAGCCTTGATGAGTACATTAAGCAATTAAACTCTTATCGAGCTCAAATCGCTTCTCATCTGCGTCAATTGGCATTAAATGACATTCAGTTGTCAGACACGATTCGTTCACAGAAGGATCTGTGCGGCTCGTTGGTCAATGAGAGGAAAGATAGACTTCAAAAGCTCGATACTGAGTTAAGCATCCATCGGACTGAGTTTGAAAGGAAATCCAAAATAGTTGATGCTATTTACAATAAGCGTGACAAGTACGAGAACGAGGATGATATTTTAGGGAAAATCACGCTTTACAATAGTTTGAGTGACTTGCTGAAGGAAGCGGAATCCGCAAAGAAACATTACGAAAACTTACTGGAAAATGTAGAAACAGAAGAAAGTGCGTTTAACAGTCAAGTACAAAAACTGGAACTCGAATGTGCTGATTTCCGCTCTCGTAAGCAACAAGAAATCAATAGCATACTTAAAACTAAGGAAGAGATACTCGAGCAAAAGACCGACCGTTTAGAGGCGATGCAGAATGACCTCAACCTTCAAAAGAAAAAGTTGCAAGATGAGTTCGATAACCAGTCTGAAAAGATAAGACAAGAACAATTCCGACTTGCAATTCTAGAAGGGCAATCCCTAGATTTTACACCAGAACAAAAAGACGAATTACGCAGTCTGGAAAGTGATCTTGAGAGTAAGCGTGAAAAACTTAATGCCTCTCAAAATACAGTAATTTATTTGAATGAGCAGCTACGACAGGCAGAGAAAAATCATGAGAGTAGTCTTTCTACTTACCACATATGTACTAGTGAATTAAAAGAAATTTCAGATGAAATAGCTTCTGTTAGTCGTGCATTATTGCCAACAAAAGGGTCGCTCAACGAGTACTTAGATCAAAAAATGCCTGATTGGCGCGGCAATATAGGCAAAGTAATCACTCCTAGTTTGTTAAATGCGAAAAACTTGAAACCATTTTTCGATCCAGAAGCTACGGAGTCGATTTTTGGTCTCCATTTAGATCTGGATTCAATCGCACTTCCTGATTTTTGTCTCAGTGAAGAGAAGCTTTCAGAGCGATTAGAGACTTTAAAAATTAAAGAATCTGAAGTTGAAGATCGTCAAGAAAAAGCGAAGCATCGCGCTAAAAGTGATGAGCATGATACAAATGACTTCAAGAAAGAAATACAAATCGAGAGTCAAAGGTCAAAAGTTATTGAAGGTGAATTGGCCAAGCTTAATCTTCTAAAAAATCAGAAAATTTCTGAATTTGAAAGTGATGCTAAAGATCGTACATCCGAAGTTAAGAGACAGAAAAGCGTACTAGAGTCTGATTTTTTTGCTATCAAGACTGACTTGAAAGAAAAAATTGAAAACGAAGAAAGGCGGTACCAACAAGCACTTTTACAGGTAAAAGCTGACTTCGATTCTCTTTTGTCTGATGAAGATGCAAAGAAAAGTGCTATCGAAAATTCGATAAAGGAGAAAGAGAAAGTCATTTCAGAGCGAATAAACGATCACAAGTCAGCTTTCAACCAAGCATTGATGAATAAAGGAGTGGATGCAGTCAGCGTAGAAAGTGCTAAGTCGAAATGGGAATCTCTCAATATAGAGTGTGAAAAAACAAAAGCATTTCAAACTTTAATTCATGAGTATAACACTTGGCTAGAATCAGAATGGAAATACATTGATAGCTACAATTCTGAAATTTTGGTTTTAGAGCGAAAGATCATGGAAGATGAAGCTAAGAGAATCGATTATGACAAGTCGGTAAATAGAAGAATTGATGAAGTATCGTTTTCAATTAAGTTGGATGAAGAAGAGCTCAGTAAAGTCAAGGTGGCTATAGGGCAACTTACTACTTGTACCAATAATCTGGAAAAAGCGGTCGATGAATCAGATTTAACTAGCTTAGAAGATGTCTCTGTAGATTTGGAGTTTCATTCTGTTGAGCATGCAGTGAGCCTGGTGACAGATAAGATCACTGCGATTAACACGTTGAAGAAAGAAATCGTTAATAAAGTAAAAGATGTAAGTAACACAATCCTAGGGTTGGATAACAACAATGAAATAAAGATGATGTGGGAACAGATGCGCTCTGCAACCATGACGAAGCTTTCAGAAAATTATGACTATGCTATCAACTACGATAGTCCTCAGTTTTCCCTTGCTTGTTTGGGAGACCTTGAAGAGCTTGTTCTTAATGTGATTCCTGATGTTAGGGACGTTAAAATTGAGACACTTCGTTCTATATCGACTCAAATATCTAACTATCACCAAACTCTTAAACAGGTGAATAGTAAGGTTGATTCAGTTTCAACCACTCTGGATAAGTCGATTGAAACGGGCAATCCTTTCCCTGCTATCGACAGTATACATATCAAACTATCAAGCAAGATCCATACTTTTGATCTTTGGAAAGACCTCAACCTCTTTAGTGTCGAATTGGATAGATGGTCAGGCGAAACATCAAGAGGTCTACCTTCCAAAGCGTTTCTTGTCTCTTTCAAGCAATTGTTGGCTTCGTTTAAAGAGGCTCAGATATCTAAAAACCTAGAGTCTTTGGTCGAGATGGAGATCACGATTGTTGAGAATGGACGCCCAGCAGTGGTTCGAAATGATGAAGATTTAGAAAAGGTCGGCTCTGAAGGGATTTCCAAACTGGCTATTATCGTTGTTTTCTGTGGGATGACTCGATTCTTGTGTCAGGATGAAGACGTTGCCATTCACTGGCCGTTAGACGAATTAGGGAAAATTTCTATTTCTAACCTGACTATTTTATTCGACATGATGGCTCAAAAAGGTATTTGCTTGTTCACAGCTCAGCCAGATCTGCATCCAGCCACTTACAAGTACTTCGCGACTAAAAATCACATAGTGAAGAATGTGGGGGTTAAATCATTTATTGGTGGACGTAGAAGTAGAGTCAATCCATTGCTTTCTGAGTCGAAACAAAATCAGTCTACGGAGGTGGTTGAATGAATAAGTTTGAATCGGCTTTTCGATTACTCATGAGTAAAAAAGTGATCTGTGAATATGCATCTCCTATTGAATACACATATTTATCCGACACGAGAAATCGAAGTGACATGAACCAATACCTGTCTCGAATAAGCATGACAACAGTCGAAACACAAGACGGGCTAGGTTTTTACTGTGGATATGAGAGCATCGATAACACTCGAAAGAAAAACGAAGTTCTCAAAGACTTTGAAGTTTTTTCGCAGACGATGGAAGGGATAATCGCTTGGCTCAAACTAGCCCGAAATATTGACTCAGACTCCAGACCCATAATGGCTGGTGGCAAGCTTTCGGAGTCAGAGTTGCTCGCAGCAATAGAGGAAAGTAACTCACTTCAAAATCAGCTTGATCATATTGCACACAAGCTTAAAAGAGCCCATAAAAGCAAAGAGAGTAAAACGAAGCTGAGGTCGATCTTAGATTATCTTGTCCAAGAAGGATACTTTGTATCTCCATCATCAACTGGTTCTCTCTTTATCGCCACAGCGAAATGGTCATTGCTTTATGAGACTTTGGAGTTTATCGCTATTAATGAAGGGATGTTGGAAAGTGAAGCTGATGGTGAAAATGAATTAGATACTCAAATGGGGTTAATTTAGATGTCTCGACAAGTGGAGTCAAAAGAAGCTGTGCGAGCGCTAAGTACTCATACTGAGGTAGTAGATGAGGCTTGCTATGAGCAAGCTGGAGTACTTCATCATAGTGAAAGCAATAAAGCTGTAATTGCAGCGCTTACAAAACATCAATTGGCCTATCACTTAGATGATGAGCATGGAGTCCAAATTCATTCGTCTGTTAAACGTTTACTGGATAGGGTAACGAGTCGTTATAGATTCAGAGAACGTCATGGCGAGTTTTCTAATCAGATTGAAAACTTGGATTATGCCGTTGGCAGTTACCGACGAGTTAAGGGCTTCAATGATGATAAAAAACAACACTACTTAGATGAAGTTCGAGAGATAACAGTCGAGATAAATGACGCCTTGGTTGAAACCGTGTCTACTTTTCATAGAATCGTTGCAGATGAATTTAGCATGGTTACTGATGTTGATGACAAAATTCGTCAAATCGGTCGATGTAAACGTGAGATCAGTAGAATAAATAGTATCTTTGAGCATTTAAGTGTGAAAAAGCTTAGAGAGTGGGTACAAACTGACACTCACCTTGAGCGAATTCTTTTGAAGTTACTTAAATCTAAAATAGATATCGCATTAAGGGACTTAAATGTATCAAATAAAAAAATGGTCGAAATGTTGGCAAAGCTTCAGCGAGATAAGAAATCTTCCAAGCTTAATCGCATTATTGATGTTTTTGCAGCTAAGTTCCAAGATGACAAAACCTTTTCGCCATCCATAGATTCCATTGAATGCTTGCCTGATTGTTTGTCTCAGGTGTCGGAAACAGAAGTACGAGCCTACGGAAATACTAACAGTGACATTCAAGCTGATGACTTAGTTGATTTGGCTGTAAGGGCTCTTGCTAGCGGTGAGCGGAAAAAAGTCAAAGCTTCAGATTTAGACAGTATCGAAGTTACGGATGTCCGTGAAGATGAGGAAGAGTTTGAACTAAACGAGGTAGATGAAGCGCTAGAGTTAATGTTTGAGGCAATAAAAACAAATCCTAACATTCTCCCTCTATCTGCTGCGCAAAGCTATACACTGTTTGATCTCGATATAGAACTAGAGGACTGGCTTTTACTGGTCGATGGATACATTAGTGCGCAAAAAGTCGGTTTGAAGAGTATCGTCCAAATTAAGGAAGAAAGAGAAGTCGTATTACCTTATGACGGTAATGTGATTATTAGTGATATTGTTTTCGAAACAATCGGAGGTGCTAAATGACGCTATCTCTATCGCTAATTAATGCTGCTAAGAGGATTGTTGTTAACTCAAGGGAGAGGATTCCAGCCAACAAGTCCAATACTGAAGTTTGCAGGCTGGTAGAAGTCGGGGCAGTTAGTGGCAATTCAATTCTTTTATCCCGTTCAGATTTAAGGGAAATAGAAAAGTATTTTTCTTCAACATTGGGACAAAACCTTCTGACCTTTCAACAGAGTAGCAACTCTCGGATGGATACTGCACGCCCTGGTATTAGCGAGAAGTCTGCAAAAGGTGGTGTGTTTCAGCAGCTCATTAGCTTAGCTGGTAATGTGAATATCCCTTTAAAGAACCAGCCAGATGTACCCAAAGAAGCTAGGTATGTAGCTTCTGTAGAGTTGGATGATCTAGATTTCCCGCGTTTTAGCCGAGTACTTATTATCGAAAATGGCGAGCTAATGGTTCGATGGAAAGACGTTGTACTCTCTTTGCCAGATGAATGGCAATCCGCTGTGCTCGTTTACCGTGGTCACGGAAAAAACCAAAAAGACCTACCTACTCTGATTGACTGCTTTGACAACAATGCCGTTGAAGTAGGCTTTTTCTATGATTACGATCCAGCAGGCTTGGATATGGTTGAGCAGCTAAGCAATGCTAAGCATTATTGGGTTGTCCCTGCTTTAAATCTGGAGTTATTTCGAAGTATCAATAAGCTCGATGAATTTTTGAAACAACTAGAGCAGCTTGACAGGCTCAAGAACAGAAATGTCAGCGTATCAATACGAGAGCATTTAACGATCATTGAGAAGAATACACTGGCTATAACGCAAGAACACTTGATCAAGAATCAGTGCCCTCTGGTTATTGAAAGGCTTATCGAATAACAAAAAAATTAATTGTAGAAATGGTTTAACATCATCTCAAAAAGTAGCTATTTCACTGCTCCAAAAAAACAAAAGGCGAACCAAATGGTTCACCTTTTGTTATTCAAGTTAGTTTCTAACTTGGCGAACAGTGATCAATAGGCTTTAGTCTTCAATATAGTTCTCAATACTTGGGCAAGAACATACAAGATTTCGGTCGCCAAATACGTTATCAACACGATTAACACTCGGCCAGTATTTCGCTGCTTTGGTGTGTGCTGATGGGAAGCAAGCGACTTCACGGCTATAAGCGTGGTTCCACTCTGATTCCATCATATCAACTTGGCTGTGTGGTGCGTTAACCAGTGGGTTATCGTCTAATGACCATTCGCCAGATTGAACAAGGTTGATTTCTTCTTTAATCGCAATCATCGCGTCACAGAAGCGATCCAGTTCTGCTATGTCTTCAGATTCAGTTGGCTCAATCATTAATGTGCCAGCGACAGGGAACGACATAGTTGGCGCATGGAAGCCATAATCCATTAATCGTTTCGCGATATCTTCTTCTGAAATACCAGAGGCATCTTTGATTGGACGTAAATCAATAATACATTCGTGTGCAATACGACCTTCAGTACCACGGTATAAAACAGGGTAGTGTGGGCGAAGGCGTTCCATCACGTAGTTTGCATTTAAAATAGCAAGTTCAGTGGCTTGGGTTAAACCCTGTTCTCCCATCATCGCAATGTAAGCGTATGAGATAGGCAAAATAGACGCTGAACCTAATGCTGCCGCAGATACGGCATATTGCAGTTCATCGCTATTTGTATCTTCAACATGTCCCGGTAAGAACGGTGTAAGGTGCGATTTAACACCAATAGGTCCCATACCTGGGCCACCGCCGCCGTGAGGAATACAGAAAGTTTTGTGTAGGTTTAAATGAGAAACATCTGAACCAATAAAGCCTGGGCTAGTTAAACCTACTTGCGCGTTCATGTTAGCACCATCAAGATAAACCTGACCGCCAGCTTCATGGACAAGATCACACACTTCTTGTACTGCTTCTTCATACACGCCATGGGTAGACGGGTAGGTGATCATGATGCATGACAGCGCATCACGGTGTTTTTCGATTTTGGCTTTTAGATCATCAATATCGATATTACCTAACTCATCACAGCCAACCACCACTACTTTCATTGAAACCATTGCCGCAGACGCTGGGTTAGTACCGTGCGCAGAGCTTGGGATCAAACAAACATTACGGTGGCTATCGCCATTGGCTTCATGGTAACGCTGAATAGCGATTAGACCTGCATATTCACCCTGTGCGCCAGAATTTGGTTGCAGCGAGAACGCATCATAACCTGTAATTGAACACAGCATTTCAGATAAGTTTTTAGCTAATTCTTGATAGCCTAATGTTTGTGCTTGTGGTGCAAATGGGTGCAGTTGTCCAAACTCAGGCCAAGTGACTGGGATCATTTCTGCTACTGCATTTAGCTTCATGGTACAGCTACCCAATGGGATCATGCCGTGAGTTAATGAGTAGTCTTTGTTTTCTAGCTGCTTCATGTAACGCATCATTTGTGTTTCGCTATGGTAGCGGTTAAACACAGAGTGGGTTAGGTATGCACTGCTTCGGCGACATGCTGGTGGAATAGCTGCGAACTCATCTGCGGCAATGTCATCACTGAACATCGACACTTTAAGATCTTGATTAGTAAATAAGCCAAGTAGCTGCTCGATATCTTTTGCAAGGGTGGTTTCATCAATACTGATCCCCAACTTATCGCTGTATTTACGAAGGTTGATACCTGCATCAAGCGCTTTTTGATACAGAGCGTCAGTTTGAGATCCAGTTTTGATTGTTAGCGTATCGAAGAAGTGTTGGTTTTCTAATTCAAAACCATTATTGCGTAAGCCTGCAGCTAAAACGGCAGTAAAGTGGTGAACACGACGGCCAATTTTCTTTAAGCCTTCAGGGCCATGGTACAGGGCATAAAACGCTGCCATGTTGGCAAGCAGTGCTTGCGCTGTACAAATGTTAGATGTCGCTTTTTCACGGCGTATATGTTGTTCACGGGTTTGCATTGCCATGCGTAGTGCTTGATTGCCTTTGGCATCTTTAGATACACCGATTACACGACCCGGCATCGTACGCTTGTGTTTATCTTTGGTTGCCATAAAGCCAGCATGTGGACCACCAAAGCCCATCGGCACACCAAAACGTTGGGCACTACCAATAACCACATCTGCGCCCATTTCACCCGGTGCTTTTAATACCGTTAATGCCAGTAGATCAGATGCCACCGCGACTAATGTTTTCTTATCATGTGCCGTCTCAATGATGTCAGTAAGATCGAGTAATTCACCGTTGCTAGCAGGGTATTGCAGTAAAGCACCAAATACATCGTGTTTCGCGAGATCTTCTGCACTACCTGTAATGATTTCAAAGCCAACGTATTTTGCACGTGTAGTGACAACATCTATGGTTTGAGGGTGAAGATCGGTTGAAATGAAAAATGCATTGCTTTTGTTTTTACCCGCGCGCTTACATAGCGTCATGGCTTCTGCTGCGGCAGTGGCTTCATCAAGCAGTGATGCATTAGCCAGCTCCATGGCGGTTAGATCCATGATCATTTGCTGATAGTTAAGCAGAGACTCTAAACGGCCTTGAGAGATTTCTGGTTGGTAAGGGGTATAAGCGGTATACCAACCTGGGTTTTCTAATACATTGCGAAGAATAACATTTGGGGTAAACGTGTTGTAATAACCCTGACCAATATAACTTTTATTGATGATATTTTTGCCAGCGATCTGCTTAAGCTCTGCCAGCATTGCCGCTTCACTTTGTGCCTGTGGTAATGTCATCGGCTCTGTTAAACGAATGGAAGCAGGAACAGTTTGCGCTATAAGCTGGTCAATACTACCGACACCTATAGTTTCTAACATTCGCTGTTGTTCGAGTGCATTAGGGCCATTATGGCGATGTGAAAAATCATTATCGTCACTGAGGGCTTGAAGAAAAGGAGTATTGGTCATGGTTCTTTCCTGAACGTTGTCCTAGTTACCAGTGTCTGGCTTTAGGGTATTCATCGGTAATGCTGTAAATGGCAAAGCAACAAAGATCGAGTGCTGTACCCGATCTTTGTTTTTATAATTTAGTCTTCTTCAATTGAAGCAAGATAGGTTTCAGCATCAATTAATGTTGCCAATTCATCAGAATCGCTAAGTTTGATGGTTGCAATCCAGCCGCCTTCATAAGGTTCTTCATTAACCAGTTCAGGGCTGTCTTCTAAATCTTCATTAATCGCAACAATTTCACCTGTGATAGGGGCGTAAATGTCGGAAGCGGCCTTTACTGATTCCACTAAAGAGAAGGCATCACCAGCATCTGTTGTATCACCAACTTCAGGTAAATCAACAAATACCACATCGCCTAATAAACCCTGCGCATGATCAGAAATACCAACTGTCACTGTTCCATCACCGTTATCACGGATCCATTCGTGGCTACTGGTAAACTTTAATGTTGATTCCATGTTTGTACTCCTTAACCCACCGGTTATATGGTTATTTGATAAAAGTTTCTTATAGTGGAACACGTTTTCAATATCTATTGTGCGATTCTACGCAAACGTTTGCTATTTGTCATGTTTATTTGTTTCTAACATGGTTATACTAAGTTTAAATTTAGTTAATAAACGCTGATTTTCATCACTAAATCCATAATATTACCTATTTATAAATGGATTTAACGATAATGTATGCCTCATAGGTAACATTTTTTTAAAAAGATCATGACTTTGTGATGTGAGTTTTATTAAGTTTCCTATAAGAAACTATGATGAAGGTCGAGAGTTGTGGCGGCTGAGCTGAAGAAGGAAGTGATATGACAGATGAATATATCCACGATGTTTATCCATCGATGCGGATCGAAAAAACTCAAGCCGCAGAGCATATTGCGCCTTTAAAGTTAGGTGAGAGACTAAAAGAAATTCGTGTTTCTTTAGGTCTAACCCTTGAAGAAGCCAGTAAGCGTACAGGACTTGCACGTTCAACCTTGTCAAAGATTGAAAATGAGCAAATATCTCCGACGTTTCAAGCGATGCAGAAACTCGCTACAGGCTTAGCTATCGACATCCCACAACTTTTTGAACCACCGAAAACCATCACCGCCTCGGGTAGACGTGATATTACGCGCTATGGTGAAGGTCGACCTCATCCCACTTCAACCTATGAACATGAACTGCTTGCTACGCAATTAACAAATAAAAAGATGATGCCGTTTAAATCGCACGTGCGTGCACGATCGTTTGATGATTATAGCGAGTGGATCCGCCATGACGGCGAGGAGTTCTTACTGGTATTAAAAGGTGAAATCACTTTTTTCTCTGAGTTTTATGAGCCGATTCATTTAGTCGAAGGGGATTCAGCCTATTACGACGCGACAATGGGTCACATGCTGACATCTGTTAGTGAAGAAGATGCGTTAATTCTTTGGGTGACGGCATCTTAGTGTCATCGAACGGTTTATAGCATCAACCAGTTTTATAATTACGTTACCATTTACATGGATACCAACTAGATAACGGAGTGCAACTATGTCTCAACAACTTAAGCAGACCCCATTACATGGCTTACACATTGAAATGGGAGCGAAAATGGTGCCATTTGCTGGCTATGATATGCCTGTGCAATATGGCTTAGGAGTAAAAAAAGAGCATATACATTGTCGTGATTCTGCTGGGTTGTTCGATGTATCACACATGGGGCAAGTACGCTTAAAAGGGCAACATGCCGCGGCATTATTAGAAACCTTAGTACCTGTTGATATTGTTGATTTACCGGAAGGTAAACAGCGTTATGCCGTCTTTACCAATGAAAATGGCGGTATTGAAGATGATCTAATGGTGACGAATTTTGGTGATCATCTTTTCCTTGTCGTGAATGCGGCCTGTAAAGAGCAAGATATTGCCCATTTAAAAGCCCATTTGAAAGATGGCGTTGAATTAGAAGTGATTGAAGATCGCGCACTACTTGCCTTACAAGGTCCTAAAGCTGCGATGGTACTCGCTGAATTAAACCCTGTGGTTAGCGATATGGTGTTTATGGATGCGGCTAAAGTGACGTTATTAGATGTTGAATGTTATGTTAGCCGTTCAGGTTATACGGGTGAAGATGGCTATGAAATTTCTGTGCCGAATGATAAAGCCGAAGAGTTAGCTCGCGCGTTACTGGCATTTAATGAGGTGGAATGGATTGGTCTTGGTGCGAGAGATTCACTACGATTAGAGTGCGGATTATGTTTATACGGGCATGATCTTGACCCTACAACAACGCCATTTGAAGCCAGCTTAATGTGGGCAATTACGCCAAGTCGTCGTGCTGGTGGTGAACGTGAAGGTGGTTTCCCCGGCGCTGATATTATTTTAGAGCAACTACAAACTAAACAGGCTGCAAGAAAACGTGTTGGGTTAGTGGGGCAATCAAAAGCGCCTGTACGAGAAGGGACTAAGTTGTTTGATGCTGAAGATAATGAAATCGGCATTGTAACGAGTGGAACATTTGGCCCAACGAAAGGTATTCCTGTCGCAATGGGGTATATTCAACCTGAATTAAATCAGCTTGGTGAAACAATTTACGCTGAAGTACGCGGTAAAAAATTACCGATGACAATCGAGAAAATGCCGTTTGTACCTCAACGTTACTATCGCGGCTAATTGCTTCAAAATATTACTCATTAATAGCAGGCAAAAGTGCTTTTTTACGAAGTTAAGCCTGCTTTATTTGGTAGTGACTGCTTTGTATGCAGATTTAAAGAGTAAGGTGAAGCCTTCTTTCGATAGATCTTTAACGGTTAGATTTGCATCATTCAGTCGACGGTAACATTCATTTAGTGCGGTAATAAAAATGTCTTTGTCGATGGCATTATTCATTGTCTGTTTCATGGTTTATTCCTCATAACACTATAATTATTACAACATCATACAGAGAGAGCATTAATAAACACTGAATAAAAGCTGAATGAGGGAAGGGTATTTCTTTAGGGATTAAATAGCCTCTATCTAAAATGATAGAAGCTATTAATAGAAATATTATTTTTGTGTCAAGTAAGTAAATAAAAACTCAGTTATATTGGTCATATCTTCGACGGTAATAAATTCTTCCGTAGTGTGTACTTTGCTCATACCGGTTGATAAATTAACGGTTTTTAATCCTTTCTCATTAAAGATATTTGCATCACTACCGCCACCGGTAGACTTGGTAAATGGTGCTATTCCCATTTCTTTAAAGCTAGCCATGATATCAATAACATGTGGGTCATTATCAGCAATAGAGTAGGCGTTATAAGAGCGTGTAGATTGAATATCTATTTGCGCGTTATGCTTGTTTGCTGTTGTGTTGAATACATCAACCATATGCTGAACTTGTGTAGCAAGCTTATCATCGTTAAGTGAACGCGCTTCAGCGGCAAGATACAATTCAGGCATCACGATATTCGTTGCTTGACCACCAGAGACAATGCCAATGTTAGCGGTTGTTTCATGATCTATACGCGCTAATTTCATATTCATCACAGCATCAGACGCGACTGTTAGTGCATTAATACCTTCTTCAGGTGCAAGTCCTGCGTGAGCGGGTTTACCTTTAATAGTCACTTTTAAGCTTTGCTGTCCGGGAGCACTCGTTACAATCGCACCAATAGCACCGCCTGAATCAAGCACAATAGCTTTATCTGCAGTGATATATGACATATCAAAGTGCTTCGAGCCTTGTAATCCACCTTCTTCATGGACAGTAAAAGCCAGCTCTATTGTTTTATGGGCTTTGTTGTTTTCTTTGATGGTACGTACCGCTTCGATGATGGCAGCAATTCCCGATTTATCATCACCACCAAGAATGGTGTCGCCTTTTGAACGAATAACCCCATCTTCAATAATCGGTTCAATACTATTGCCTGGCGTTACGGTGTCCATGTGGCAGCTTAAAACAATACTATCTTCAAGTTCACCCTCAAGCTTGGCATAAAGGTTAAAACCATTAGAAATGCTTTCAGGCACAGGTAATTTAGCAACGCTGAAACCTAACTCTTCGAGTTGTTCTGCTAAGGCTTGTGAAATCGCTTTTTCGTTTTTTGATTCGCTATCGATTTTGATGAGATCAATAAAATGAGAAATAAGTCGTTCTTGATTAATTGTTGTCATATTGCTTCTAACCACTAAATAGGAGGAATACACAGTACTCTAATAGGAATAATGGCGAGATGATGGGGGGCTAAATCAATAAAAGTAGAGATAAAAAAGAGGAAAGTAAGTGAAATGAGAGAAGTTTGAACAGGATTACGGCAATGAAAATGCCAAATAAGTCATAGCTTCACATGAATGCGGGAGCGAACCGATTGTGAATCTACATAACGCTTATTTGGCATAAATTGATAAGTTAGCTGATGCTATCAGCTAACTTAATACTCATTAGCCCCAAACGATCAGGCTGTAGTTCTTTTTACCACGGCGGATCAGAGTGTAGCGACCAAAGAGTTTGTCAGCGTCTGTAAACTCATAGAATGGTTCGCTTACTTTCTCGCCATTAACCATGATTGCATTTGAGCTGATGTGTGTTTTTGCTTGACCACGAGAACTTGCAAGACCAGATTTAACTAGCACTTGTTGTAAATCATCGCCATTTTCAGCTTCAGCACTTGGCATACCATCTTGCGCTAGTTGAGCAAAATCAGATTCAGATAAGTGCACTAGATCGTTTTCAAATAGGCAGCGAGTAATGTTCTGTGCCGCTTCTAATTGCTCTTGACCGTGAACTAAACGCGTTGCTTGCTCAGCAAGAATACGTTGTGCTTCAGGTGCTTTGCCACTGTTACGATCTGCTTCTTCAATCTGTTGAATTTCTTCTTCAGAAAGGAAAGTGAAAAAGCGTAGGAAACGATATACGTCAGCATCTGCAGTGTTCATCCAGAATTGGTAGAACTTATATGGGCTTGTTTTTGTTGGATCTAACCAAACCGCACCACCTTCAGTTTTACCAAATTTAGTACCATCAGATTTTGTGATTAGCGGTACTGTCATACCGAACACTTGCTGCTGGTTCATACGACGAGTAAGGTCGATACCTGCCGTGATGTTACCCCATTGATCAGAACCACCGATTTGTAGTTCCATCCCCATTTCTTTGTTCATACTTGCGAAGTCGTAAGATTGCAGCAAGCTGTATGCGAACTCAGTAAAAGAGATACCTACTTCATCACGGTTAATTCGTTGCTTAACAGATTCTTTGCTGATCATTTGGTTTACAGAGAAGTGTTTACCAATATCACGTAAGAATGTTAGAACATCCATATTACCGAACCAGTCATGGTTATTTACCATACGGGCAGGGTTTGTTGCATTGTCAAAATCCAAGAAAGGAGAAACTTGGCGTTGGATTTTTGTCACCCAACCTGCAACTGTATCTAAAGTGTTAAGTGAACGCTCAGTCGCTTTGAAGCTTGGATCTCCAATCATACCAGTAGCGCCGCCAACCAAAGCTACTGGATTATGACCCGCTTCTTGGAAGCGCTTAAGGCAAAGTAGAGGAACCAGATGACCTAGGTGTAAACTATCAGCCGTTGGATCAAAGCCGCAATATAATGTAATCGGACCTTTTGCTAAACGTTCGCTTAAAGCTTCTTCATCCGTAATTTGAGCGATCAGACCGCGATCTTTAAGCTCTTGAATTAAATTCAAATGATTCATGTGTTCTCCAATAATCATTTTATTTACGTTTAATTAAAAATAGGTACGGCATTATTCAATGTCAGTATCTGGTTTATTATGACTTGTAGGCCAATTAATCCCACAACAAATAATACGATATTATTTGTTGCGACATTATATTCAATTTGATGTTGTTTACCACGAAGTTTTCTAAGGGCAAGAACAGGAAATAGAATCGCTAATATAGTCAAGAAAATTGCAGCGGCACCTAAAGCAGGAACAAAGCCATTCGGGTACACAAGAGTGAAAACCAAGGGTGGCAAGTAGCATAGTACCGCAGTAATTAATCTATCTTTGGTATTATTACCATGTTTAAAGGTACTTGCCAATGAATCAAATAGTCCCAATGAAACACATAGATAAGAAGTGAACATTGCGATGGATGAGAAAGCACCAATTAGATAAATTATGCTATTTTCTTGAATGAATATCTGCATTTGTTGAAGCATTACCCCAACATTTGAGCCATGCTGTGCAATATATTGAAAACTATGGTTACCAAATCGAGGTAACGAGCCGAGCATGGTTACTTCCCAAACAATGTAAACGACCAGAGGAATTAAACCGCCAGCGATAAATACATTCCGTAATGTTTTAGGATTTTCACGGCCAATATATTTCACCATGCTTGGAACACTGCCATGAAAACCAAAGGCAGTAATGAAAACAGGAATAGCAGCTAAGGCATATTTGGATGAATCGTGGATATTGACTAAAAACCGACCATGAATGAATGGAATAATAGTAATAACAAGCGTAAAAAAGATAACAATGTTAGTACTAAATAAAACGCGGTTAGCCATATCAACAGCTTTGGTGCTAATAAATACAATGGTTGCAATTATTAACGTAAATATAATCGCAATGATATGAGAGGGGACCGAAATATGAAAATAATCGGTTAAATCACTCTTGTAAATAGAGGATGCGCCTGCAATATAGGCACAAGATAAAGCATAAAGTAGCAATAATAATGATAGATTTATTACCCATTTACCAGGTTTACCAAACAGATCATAAGCAATCGCTTCAAAACCTGTACCGGTTGGGTAATTAAGACATACTTCTAATAACATTAATCCGGTATAAGTCATTACCGCCCATAAAACGGTTAATAAGATTATTGCATTATAAATACCTAAGCCTGCAGAAATTAGCGGAAGTGCAAGCATTCCTGCGCCGAGCATTGTGCCAGAAATAAGCAGTGTCGCACCAATAGCTTTTTTATTCATGACGTGTATCCTGAAAAAATACCTAATAAGATTGTTATTAGGACGTAATTAACTAGCCATCAATAACAAAAAGACGGCGATAATTAATCGAGATATTAATATCTTTCATCGTATATAGAAGAACGCCAGTCTTTAAAGACTGGCGTTTATTTTCCTTTTTAAGCAGCAGTATGTGCTAGTTTTTGTTTATTTTCTTCATCAATAATTTCACTTAGAAGACTTGTGAATACATCACGAAGGTTATTCCAGTAATTATTGAAACGAATTTCATCACGTAGGAAGTGAGTCATTACCGCTGAACGAAGAATGTAAACAGAACCTACAGTATTCCATTCGTCTTCACTAAAGCCACGGCTCTCAGCGTATAGACGAGGAGTTTGACCGTATTCTTCTTCTGATAGAGAAGTAGAAGAAGTTAGGAAGTCTTTAGTGTAAGTACGGCCTGTTGCGTAAGAGCATAGTTCGTAAATACGTTGGTTTAGGTGGTTGTGTGCTTCAAGACTATCATTGCCGATTTCTTTGAAAGTAAAGTCGACCATGTGGAAGTCAGGATGCATTAGAGGGCGAACCTCAAAGCGACGACCGTCAATAACAAATGGTTCAGCCGTTGCGAGTTTCTTCGCAAACCAGTCAGCCGTCACGATACCACGGCCAATCACATGACCGTAACCACTTACAGTTAGTGGTACTAGGCGATGAGCAGCCCATACTGCAGCGGCAGTTGCACCTGCTTTTGAACCTTCCATGATTGATGAACCTAGAACAACTTGCTTATCCGCTTCGTTCTCGTCACCCGCTTCTTCGAATACGTAAGCGGCATGGTATGAAATCAAGTCAACAATACGCTTGTCTTTCATTGCCACTGCGCCAGCTGCGTACTGGATGAAGCCCACTTTATGTGGATCAACAGTGATAGAGTCAGCTTCTGACATGGCGTGGAATGCATCATACACTTCACGTTTTGGCCAGATAACACCTTCAGGAATGATGTCATCGCTACGATAACGTTCGATTAAAGCGTCGTATTCCATGAATTCGTTGTTGTCATCAAGGAACATAGAACGTACATAGCCACCGTAAGCAGCATCAACGTGAATGTAGAAAGATGAACCGTATTTCTCTTCACACTCTTTACGAAGTTTTATCACTTCATGAACCGCATCGATAGAACCTTCCTCGGTAGTACCCACAACAGATACCATACCTAAGATAGGTGTACCTTCTTCCATTAATTTAAAGGTTACTTCGCGCATTTTTTCAACGTCTGTACGGTAGTTACCATCAACGTCTAGTGGTACAATGTGCTCTTGACCTAGGCCAAGTACGTCCATTGCTTTCATCCATGAATAGTGCTTAGAACGTGGAACAAGGAATTTACCAAGTTTACCGGCATCAACACCGACACCACGTGCTGTTAATGCACGAACTTCTTCAAAGATACCGCGTTTTTTCAACTCATCAGTAAGATCTAAAATATCTTTAGATTTCATGTTTAAAAGTTGATGCTCAGTCATGCCTTCAACAAGGTCTTTTGACTTGTCGCATGCAGCGATTGCTAGAGGCATTGTTTTAAGGTTACGAGCAACCCAAACACCTTCGTAGTTAGCAACAGTACCGCCAGAAGTAATGTGCGCCCATGATTTATTTACATCGTAACCAAACATGCGGCATAGGTCATGACCTGCTTCTAACTCAAGCTCTGTGGTCACAGGAGAGGCTTCATGTGCACAGTTGTTTGGGTTGTAAAGCATGGTCATCACGTATGCAAGGTTTGATACCATTAGTGTATCTGCGTTCATGTGGCCTAAATAGCGAGGAGAGAACCAAGGCACTGATTTAGTTTTAAGGCGTGCAGATAATCCCTGTAAGATACCTTCTGTGCGATAAAGTGTATCGCGGAAATCTGGTTGGTGTTGCATTACAGGGTTTAGCATAGGTGCATCTTCTGGGTGGAAGTCTGAGCGCCAATGCATGTGTTCGCTAATTGCGTAATCCATCATTTCTTTGAAGAATACTTGGTTTTCTGATTTAGGACCTAGGAAAAGTGCGTCCACATTCATTTTTTCGCTCATAATAAAACCTATTTTATCTTTATATAGAAATACTATTTCTGTTTATATTTATCTGTTCGGTGAAAAATATGTCAGAAAGAAAATTAAATTAGTTTTAACAAATAATGGTTTAAAACTGGGCTGTAAATAAAGTGCAACCATCAGGAGAAGCAGAAGTAGAATAGGGAACAACTACTTCTCCTGTTTATTTGTTTTGTCTTTTTATTTGATGATAAATAAGACTTAGTTTGTGTGAGTTACTGGTGCTGCATTATCCGCTTTAGCTCGGTTTGAATATTTACCCCAAGCGTAAACAATAATTGGAATAATAATCATGATAACTAAACCAAAGAATTGGAAGTTAAAGTAACTGTTTGCAGTACCGTCGTAACTTGATGGTGCTTGGAAGCCGAAGTAACCTGCAAGTAAACATGTAGCAATACCTAAACCTGAACAGATCCACATACCAATGTTACCGCCAGGAACTGTAAAGCTACGTTGTGCGTCTGGACGCTTATAGCGTAGGTAAATCGCAGCAGAGAACATCAGTAAGTAAGCAACGATATATACAAGAGATGTTAGACCTAGAAGCATAAAGTAGAAAGAATCTACGTTAGGCATCACACAAATAAGCACACCCACGATTGAGATTAGGATAGCTTGTAAGTAAATAAGGTTAACAGGTACACCTTCTTTATTTGTCTTTTGAAGTACTTTAGGTAGTGCACCAGCGTTTGCTGTTGCTTGAAGACCACGAACGGGGCCTAAAACCCAAGAGTTAACTTGACCTGCAAGACCGATAGCCATACATATAGCCATGATAGGTGTTAACCAGCCTAGACCCCACATATCAAAGTAAGTTTGGAATGCTTGAATAAGACCTGCTGTCATTGAAATGTGCTTAGTTGGAATACCGATGAAGATTGCAAAAGAACCTACAACAGAAACGATAACCACAAATAATGCAACTAAGAACACTGCGATAGGGTAGTTACGTTCAGCGTTTTTAACGTGAGAAACGTTAGATGCTGATACTTCCATACCCATAACAACGAATACGAAGCCAATGAATAGTGCCCAAGTCCCCTTATTTGATAAATCAGGAATAAGGTTTGCAGTTGTTAATGAAAGGTCAGTAACAATTGGGTGACCACCAACAAGGTAAGCGATAGCACAAGCTACAAGTACAAAGAAAGGTAAGAATACACCTAAAATTACACACAGAGTGGATACCCAACCCAGTGTTTTAACACCTCGCATATTACCCAATGTACATGCCCAGTAAACCACTAATATAACAGCAAGAATGTACATTTTATTTTGTGCTAACGCTGGGTCAAAAGCATAGGCAAAAATTGCACCGACAATCATCAATATGGATGTCATGCCAAAAACCATTTGAATCCATTGCATCCAGACTGCAATAAATCCCATACGTTCACCAAATGCTTCGCGAACCCAGATGAAGATACCACCATCTTCTGGGAATGCTGTTGCAAGTTCAGCGGAGACAAGTGCTGTTGGAATCATAAAGCAGATTGCAGCAGCTAATGTTAAAAAGATCGTCATCATTCCTGGCTGCGCTGTCATAGGGAGTGTACGAACACTCATAACAACCGCAGCGGTAATCATGACGAAACTGAAAACGCCAATTTTAGCGGGAGAAGCGTTGGTGGAGCTAGCCATTGTAGACCTCAAAATCTATCAGTTAAGCAGTAATGAGATAAAAACATCTAATGCTATAAAGCATGGTAAATATCGATATTTTTAATTACCACGTCCAAAAATCGATTTTTATGGTAGTGACTAACGGTAATTTTGTGAAGCGAAATTAATTCCAAATTCCGATTGTTTAATTTGCATTTTTAAGCAATTTACGAATTAGGAATAATTGTATAATGAATGAATACAATATGCGCATGTATGCCTAGTGGTTATATTTGGTCATTAATGGCGAGATGATTAACAATCCATGTTAAAAAGCTGGCGAATAGACCGGTTATTGTCGCCAGAAATAACATTACAACAGGGGAAAAAATGTAAAATGAAATATAGTATTGGTGTGATGTGCTAATAATGTTTAAAATATAAGGTGTTGTAATAGAAAGAAAAGTTATCGAAATCCATGTAAAGAATAACAACCATGCAGAATATGATTGGACAGTGATGAGCGTTTTGTTATGAAAATATTCATAGTGCTTAATAATAATATGTAAACTAAACAGAGGCAGAAGTGACCAAAAAATAAGCGCAAAGCTAAAGACACTATGCTGTGGGTGCCAATTAAACATAAGTACATTAATAATAAAGATGCTAATAATTGAATATGCTCGGTAAGTCATCGTTTTAAAAGAGAAATTAGGTATTAATGGGCAAGATTATATTGTGGTGTTCAAATTAATACCGCTATACCGCGCATAAAATGAAGAAGAGCCGTCATTTCTAAACATTATGGTAATAAACTGGCCATTTAGCGCATTTATATGTATTTTTAACCTTCTTGTATGCTATTGCAGAATTTATTTGTGTGAATATTGATTTGTTAACTTGTTAATTTATATTGTGAAAAATACAGACTCTATTGTGAGTTTCTATCTTTAGAACAAAAAAAGTAAACGTCAGGAATAATTACTTCTCTTATTTAATGGTAAAGTGTTCTAGCATTATTTTGTGAATAGAATAAAGTTTGAATTATTATTCATTATTACTGTATTAAGTTTTCATTGAAAACAGGGGGGATCCCATGTTTCGTAATGTGGATATGTTTAATATTCGGTAAGATGTAAGTGATAGGATTATTCCGAATTTGTATTGTGTTATTTATGATTAAGATTAGATGGTTGGTATGACTAAAGATAATTTTGCAACCATAAGCGATAGAGTAATGTGCCAGATTAGGCATGATATCTTATGTGGTGAGTTTGAGGCTGGCCAGAAGCTGATATTGAGTGAATTAAAAGAACGCTATCAAGTTGGCGGTACTCCTTTAAGAGAAGCGATGGTGCAATTAACTTGGCAGAAGTACGTCAAGATGGAGCCTCAGAAAGGATTTTGGGTTGCCGATGTTTCACTCGATGAATTACGTGGAATTTTAAAGGCACGTTTGGCCCTAGGTCATGTTGCGTTAAAAGATGCGATTAAAAAGGGGGATGAAGCATGGGAACTACAGGTTTTAACGGCCTTTCACAAGCTTAATCGGTTAGATCCTGAATCAGCATTGTTTGATTATGATGAATGGGAATTGCGCCACAAAGAGTTTCATCTATCGCTTGTTGCGTGTGAAGGCTCTGAGTTTATACTCGATATGATCTCAAATGTTTATGATCAGCAAGAACGTTATCGACATTTCTTATTAAGCGCGAACCTATCACCAGAGAAGCAATATCATGACAATGGTGAGCATGAAGCGCTGATGAAAGCGGTGTTATCGCGTAATGTTGAACTCTCTTGTCAGTTATTAAAAGAGCATGGTGAACGTTTGTACCAGATACTTGAAAAAGCCCCTTCACTGAAGGCGTTACTTAACTAGCCAAATGTTAAAGTAAGACATGCAACACACGATAATTGATTAAGTTATGATGCTTAACTTAATCAATTAATTAATGTTTGATTTCATTATTTCTAATGACGTTAATTAAATGAAGTGATAACTTAATTTCATTGTTATATAAATGGAATTAATTTGATGTTTAAATCGCTCTCTCCAGCCCAATTGGATCCTATTCTTTCCTTATCGATCGCATATCGAGAAGATCCGCGTGTCAACAAAATAGATTTAGGTATTGGTGTTTACCGCAATAGCCTTGGTGAAACACCGATCATGCAAGCGATTCAACTTGCTGAGAAACGCTTAATTAAGACACAAACAACAAAATCATACGTGGGGTTAGCGGGTAGTGAAGTCTTCAATCAGTCGATGATGGATCTTTTACTTTCAGGAACATCGGCACATTCTCGCGCTGCAGCGGTGCAAACACCGGGCGCGAGCGGTGCGTTACGTATGCTTGCTGATCTTATTCAAGTTGCACAACCTGATACAACCGTTTGGTTAACCAATCCGAGCTACGTTAATCATAAACCTGTAATGGAAGCAGCAGGTTTAAAGGTGAAGTTCTATCCGTATTTCGATCCTGAAACCAAGCAAGTAAATAGCGAGGCGATGCTCAACGAACTGGCTAAAGCAGGCCCTAAAGATGTGGTGTTATTACATGGTTGCTGCCATAACCCGACAGGTGCTGATATTAGTTTTGCCGATTGGCAAGCGATTACGGCATTGGCAAACAAAAATGGTTTTATGCCGTTTGTCGATATGGCATATCTTGGTTTTGGCGATGGCTTAGAACAAGATGGTGCTGGCCTTAAGTATATGGCTGACAATACAGAAGAGATGGTTGTCGCGACTTCTTGTTCAAAGAATTTTGGTTTGTACCGTGAACGAACGGGTGCTGCGATTATTATTAGTAATAGTCAGCAAGAAGCACAAAAAGCGAAAGGACGTATTCTTACTTTAGCGCGTTCAAGTTATACCATGCCACCAGATCATGGTGCGGCTTTAGTTGCTGATATTTTAAATGATCAGAAACTGACAAATATCTGGAAAGATGAATTAGATACCATGCATAGCCGTATCTTGACGCTACGCCAAGGGCTAACACAAGCGATACGTCAACGTGGTAGTGAGCAGTTTGATTTTATTGAACAGCATAAAGGTATGTTCTCTGTAACAGGTTTAACGCCTGAGCAGATTTTAACGCTACGTGAGCAATATGGTATTTATGCGGTAGGAGATGGTCGAATAAATATTGCCGGCTTACAAGAAAAGCATATCGACCACTTGGCAGATGCTCTAGTTAGTGTGTCACGATAATTAATAATAAAGCCTGCATCTATTTTGATTAGTGCAGGCTTTTTACTTATGTTCTGTTATTTACCGGCAACTTTTGCCGCGAGTAATCCTTGCATTGCGTAGACATTAGTTTTGCCATTAAACTCAAGAGTCAGTGGTTCATGTTGACCAGAAATCCATAATTTTAATTCTGCATCTAAATCGAAGTGGCCTTTTGTTTCTACGGCATACATGGTGATCGATTTGTAAGCAATAGAACGGTACTCTACTTTTTTACCTGTAATACCTTGTTTATCAATAAGGATCAGGCGGTAGTCCGTTAAAATGATCATATCGCGAACAAGTTTGTATGCGAGTTCAATATTTTCGTTTGGACCAAGGATGGTTGATAGCTCCTCAGTCGCATCAGCGATACTCATTTCACCAGCGTTGCCTAACAGTGCATTAAAAAGACCCATGTGTTCTTCCTTTTATCCTTGATAACTAAATGATTAATTTATCGATATACTGTTTTCGATTTTAATCGAATTGTGTTTTTTACACTAGCAGAAACATGACAAGGTTTGGGTGAGCTTTTCGTTAAAAGTCTGGAAAAGTATTGGATATAAAGGGAAACACATAATAGATATGTAAATGTTCCCTTTAAACATTGGTGGAGCTGTGAGTATCCAATTTCAATTGGTAACTTCGATAATGACTTCATAGATAGAGGGGGAGCGTAAAATCGTTTTCAGATAATAAAGGTACAGTAAAAGACATTTACGTTAACAGCATACTTTAGCGCTACCTTTCTGCTCACAACGCAGCGTGAGTGAAACGCTGCGTTTTATGATATTTAAATAGAGGTTTAATCAGAACGACCACGGCCAATAATTGGGAATTGATCTATGACTTCACTTCCTCTTACGGCATACAAGGTGTTGAAATTGTTTAGCGTTGTATCGCAATGGCTTGGAAGCAATATGAGTTGTTGGCCTATTTGTAGTGGTTCATGGTTATTAATGAGGTGAATAATACCATGTTCATCTCCTCCCGATTTGTAACTAAGCATGTCGTCACTTTCTACTTTAGGCATGCCAAGATCAATAGAAAGACATTTCATACCTGCATCAATGATCGCTCGCTGTGGGGTAGGGTGGCTAATAACAGTACTTAATACTTTTAGAGTGACATCAAATTGGTTATTTTGATACTGATCATTTTCATCACCAATATCTTGATAAGTAGGATCCATAAACAAGTAAGAGCCTGCTTGAATTTCACTAAACCCTAGCCCTTGATAGGCTTCATATGTGCCCGTTCCACCACCACTCACAATCTCCGGTGCCAGCCCTTTAGGTGTTAATACGTTATTAATGTAATTAAAGAGATCTTCAACGACTGTTCTTGCTTGAGTATTTCGCTCTTGATAACCTTTTATGTGCTGCAAGTGACCACTGTATGCCTGCAACCCAACATAACTTACACCATCAGAACAGTTAATTGTTTCTATAAATGAAATTAAGTCATCACCGATCTCCACGCCACAACGTTGTTGACCACTTTCTACTTCAATCATTAATTCAATACAAATTCCCGCATCTGTTGCTGCTTCTGAGATATCGATGATGTGCTGCTTATGATCAATTACCTGAATAAAGCGATAGTCGGGATATTGTTGATAAAGTTTGACTAAACGTTGAATCTTATTTTTTCCGGCTATAGGGGTTGTTATTAGAATATCGTTAATCCCTCCGGCAGCCATAACTTCGGCTTCGCCAAGTTTCGCAGTACATATTCCTTGTGCTCCTGCATCAATCTGCATTTTCGCTATAGTGGGGCTTTTATGTGCTTTAGTGTGCGGTCTGAGATTTAACTGTAGAGCATCAATACGTTGTTGCATTTCGTGTATATTGTTTTTCATTTTGTCGAAATCAACGATCAAAGCTGGTGTGGGGAGTTGAGCGATATTCATTGTTAACTTTTCTCTCTTTTTATTTTTAAGGGAAGCTGTCTTATTTTCGCCCTATTTGTTCTTGATAGCGATAATGAATTTACGAGTATATTTTTTATAGAAGTAAGAATCCTTATGAATATAGCTACGAACACTTGTGTTCACTGGTTTCGCAAACTTTTTGATGAACTGTTGGGTGTCTGTGGATCAGGATAAGAATAGGAGAAAATGAGGCAGGAAATACAGCTGGAGAGGATATTTCAACCCAAAGTACTGACGTACTCTGGGAGGAAAGTTCATTCATTACCACAGAAGGAATGTGGATTTTTAAATATATTAAGACATTGCAATATAGCCTTTATCTTTAATGATTTTTTGTCCTTCTGGCGACATGATCCAAGCTAGGAACTCTTTAGCTGCAGGTTTTAGTTTACCCGGTTGGTTTAGCACCAAGAAGGGACGTGAAAGTGGGTAAGTCTTATTCAGTACATCTGCAACAGAAGCCTTATGGCCGTCTACCTCAACTGCTTTTAACGAGTTATCAATAGAACCTAATGACACAAAACCTATCGCATCTTTGTTATTCGCAACGACTGTTTTTTCAATACCATTACCACTCGCAACTTGTGCGCGTTGGCTGATAGTCGATACTTTAACGCCGTTAATTTTTGTGGTTAATTCCATTAACTCTTCAAACGCACCTCGAGTACCAGAACCATTTTCACGTGTTGTCACAACTACTGGGTCACTATTACCACCAACTTGAGACCATTGGGTAACATCACCTTTAAATAATTGCTCGATTTGCGATTTTGTTAGGTTGTTAACCGGGTTTTTTGGGTTAACAACAACAGCAATACCATCACGAGCAATTTCCGTTTCAACCAATCCTGCTTTTTTCTCTTCTGCTGATAGGTTACGTGAAGCCATACCTAGATCATTTACACCTTCGATTGAAGACTTAATGCCTGCAGTTGAACCCGTACCGTTGATGTCAATAAATACGTCAGGGTGGCTCTTATGGTAGGTTTCACCTAACACTTCCATTACCTCTGTAACAGAAGTTGAACCTGATACGGCGATGTGTTCTGCAGCCATAGCCGATGTAGATACTGCCGCAGAACTTAAAATTAATGAAAGTGCAAGAAGTGACTTAGTCATGTGTATCCTTTAGGGGCTTAGTTATTTGCTGACTAAGTTAAAGCGACTATGTGACAACTTTGTTTCAAAAAATATTATTAGGAAGCAAGGTTAGATTCCAATAATGAAATAGTTTTGTTTCAAAAGTGGTTAAAGACCACGACGCTTCCAAAATTGCCCTTCATCATTATTGAAAACATTGAAGGTTTTTTCCGCAATTATGTTGTTATTCATTTCTAATGTCATACGCCACGGGCCAACTTTATTGCTGATGGGAGCCCAAATTGTATCGCCAAGGTAAAAATCCCAATCATTATTACCAACATAAACATACCCATCGAATGGTTCTAAGACTTCACCGTCGTCATTAGTGATGTTGGGGTGGTAAATGCAGTAATGAACCTTTTCGCCTTTGGCTTTTTTTATATTAACGGTAAAGCCAAATTCAATATCAATTTCAGCTGGAATGTCTAAGGTAAACTCTTTGATCTTCGGTAGCTTTTTTGAGTCTGCATCCCAGGTGGTGAAAATGCCGTATGAGTGTAGGTGTATAATAGGTTTATTTTTTGCCATTGATTGTGGATCTCGTTTGATGAACGGTACGGATGAGATAACCGAATAATAAATCAAAAAACATTAATTTTCTTTTCAAATTAAGATGTTAGCAAATATTTCTTCAGGGTATGATATGTTTTCTGATAATTTAGATGTTAATAACTCTTATTATGAATGGAAATAGTAAATGGAACCAACAGTTTGGATATGGGGTTTACTAGCATGCGCTGTCGTTAGTGGGTTTTATCGTAAAACACTATTGACTGGTGTATTAGTTACTTTAGCTTTACTTGCTGCGGTATTTCAAGAGCGGTTATCAATCATTGCTATCGCTGGTGTTGCGATTGGTTTTTGTGTGGCGTATTTCACCGCGAAGCAAGAAGGGAAGTGGCGTTATGCTGGGTTAAGCTTCATGTTGATTTGGTCTTTAGCGCTTTTTGCTCACGCAATTCCCGGTTTTGATAATCTACAAGTACTAGATAAGGTGTACGCTAGCCTTGATAGCACACCGTTTACTATGTATTTAAATTTGGATAAACCGTTGGTTTTCTTTGGTTTGTTATTGGCTTATCCAGCATTGTTAGGGAGTAACAAAACTTGCAATTTTAAAGTACTCGCTTTAGTTGTGATGGGATGCTTGTCGTTATTACCTATTGCTGCGGGGTTAGGAGCGTTAAAGTTTTCTTTTTCGACACCACATTGGTTGTGGTTATTTGTATTAAACAACTTGTTGTTTACTTGTGTAGCAGAAGAAGCACTTTTTCGCGGTTTTATCCAACAAGGATTATCGAAGCGTTTCGGTTGGGTCATCGGGCTTGTTGTTGCTAGCTTACTGTTTGGATTTGCACATATTGCTGGTGGCATGTTACTAGTTGTGTTCGCAGGTCTTGCCGGTTTATGTTACGGCTTGGCTTTCTATCTGACAGGGCGTTTATGGGTAGCTGTGTTAGTACACTTTATGTTTAATTTGACGCATTTGATTTTCTTTACTTATCCGATGTTAGCAAAATAAGTAATAAAGCGGTCAGATCAAGGTGACCGCTTTATGTATTTATTACTGACGAGTTATTAGCGTAAGTGATCCATGACGACTAACACCGCTGCGAGTGTGTCGCTACCAAATGCCACACTTCGCTCTGGTGACCAACCGTATAAGCTGTCTGGTTGGTTGTTGTGATCTTTAAATGGCATTTCAATGGTGTAAGAAAGACATTTAAACTCTTCTGCTACCCAGTTAGAGCCGACTGTTAGGTTTGCTTCACCGGGCTTATCTTTATCGTAACCATGTTCAACTTGGAACTCTGGTGTAATTGTTAGCAGTGCTTGCTTGAACATATTTTCAAGATTTTCTAAGCGCGCATCATAAGATGGAATTCCTTCTGAACCCGCAACGAAGTTATAAGGAATCGCTTCATCACCATGAATATCAAGGAAGAGATCCACACCTGTTTCAAACATTTTTTCACGCACGTAGAAAACTTCTGGACTGTTTTCTAGTGATGGTGTTTGCCATTCACGGTTAAGGTTTACACCAATCGCGTTTAGGCGAAGGTGACCACGCGCACTACCATCTGGGTTCATGTTAGGCACAATGTAGAAAACGGCTTTTTCAAGTAAAGCACGACCGACAGTATCGGTTTCATCCAGTAAACGTTGAATAAGACCTTCAGCAAACCATTCAGCCATTGTCTCGCCTGGGTGCTGACGTGCAATCACCCATACTTTCTTTTTATTTTCAGCGGTTGATTCATCACCAATAACCAATAGACTCATATCTCGGTTATCAAGTGTGTGGCCTAATGTTTCTAAACGGCAGTTGTAGTGGCTTTGTGCAAGGTGAAGAAGATCTTGATGGCGGTCATAGCTGTATGGTGCAAAGTAAGCAAAATACATTGATTCATTTTCAGGGATCACGCTGAAGGTTAATTTATCGCCATCAAATTCAGCTGGAATGCGGAACCATTCTTCACGATCGTAAGAAGCAACGACATCATAGCCTTTCCAGCCTTCAGGGTAAGCTGAATTTGCCAGATCTAGGATTGTAAAGTTATGCGGTTGTTGAGCTTCTGTTTCTAAACGGAAGTGGAACCATTGATGAAGTTCAGAGTTATTATCGTTAGGAATAGTTAACTGAATGTCGTCTTTGCTATCCGCTTTAACAACGTTAATACTTCCACTTTCAAAGTTACTGAAGATTTTCATTTTTAGTTTCTCATTCTAGGCTTTAATCTCAACTTACCACAAAGATAGTCTGCCTATGATGTTTTTTCCGTTATAAAACACGGCAATTGATTTGTATGATTAATAAGTAATCAGTCGTTCTACTCAGATTGAAGGACGACTGACGTTGAGCGCGATTATTTCATTTGTGAATAGTATTCAGAGATATCGGCGATATCTTGATCTGATAAATTTTTAAGTTGGGCTTTCATCATTGACGACATCCCCCCAGTGCGGCTGTCATTTAAATATGCTTGCATTGAGTTATATAAATACTCTGCATTTTGGCCTTTTAGATTCGGGTAATCTGGGCGTGGTGCAATGCCGTTGCTGCCGTGACAAAAACGGCAGCTCGGCGTTTTTATTTCACCTTGGGTGGCATCACCATCAGGCATTGCCATAAGTGAGCTTGAAAAGAGAAGCGTGATAAGACTTGCTGTAAAAAATGAATAGCGCATAGTTTTTATATGACTGCAAAATGAAAGGTAATTACTATCATAAGCTGTTGTTTATACCATGCAATATTTTGTTATTGTTTGATGTAACAATATGTTAGTAACTTTATTCCAGGTAAGTGTTATCACGCTATGAAGATTCAATGTTGTCACAAGGGGGACTTTCTAAACTATTGACTAGTGCCTTAATAAATCGCGCAGCTTCTCCCCCCGTACATGCTCGATGATCAAAGGTAATAGAAAGAGGCAGTACTTTTATGGTTTTTACTCGTTCGTCTTCCATGATCACTTTATCCATGATCCGTCCAGCACCAATAATGGCAACTTGCGGTGGTGTCACAACGGGAGTGGCAAAAATACCGGCAATAGCGCCGTAGTTAGAAAGTGTGATGGTTGCTTTTTGTAATTGATGACGATCTATTTTTCGGCTGCGAATACTGGCAGCGGTACGATCAATCCAGCGTCGGATCCCTTCCTGATGATATTGTTCTGCATGATGTAACACAGGCACATACAGGCCATGGCTGCTATCGACAGCAATACCAATATTAACGGTTTTATGTAAACACCTTGTCATTGTTTCCGCATCAAACCATGCATTAAGCGCAGGCTCTATATGACAGGCGTTATTAATAGCTTTAACTAGATTGACCGTTATGTCGTCATCTTTTTGCCAGTGATATAAATGTGCTTCTTCAGTCAGAGTGACTGAAGCGACATCATGGTGCGATCGCGTCATATTTTTTGCCATATTGCGGCGCGATCCTCTTAATATTTCAGTCCCTGGTATTTGTTGTTGGTAAGCAAGATAGACATCATTATCAATAATTAAGTGATTAGCCCCAGATCCGGTAATTTCTTTAATATTGACACCTAATTTCTGTGCCAATAACCGTGCTGAAGGGGTCGCAATTAATGGATGATGTTGATTAGCAATCGAGTGTAAATTAACGGTTTGATTTGCATCATCACAGATCGGATCAACATCAACATGTTTATCAAGCTGGGAAATGTTGCCTACAACAGTAGTCGAAGAGGATCTGTGATTTGCAGAGCTTGGACTGATTTTTTCTGGCAGTGCGCTCGCAGTATTCGCGAGTAACTCATCTATTTCTAGCAAGCATTGACCAATATTAATAACATCGCCTTCGTTACCATAACGATGGACAATTTTTCCACTATAAGGTGCAGGAACATCAACCGTTGCTTTTGCTGTCTCTACAGTGACGACCACTTGATCGGTTTTCACAGTATCGCCAATATTAATATGCCATTGCACAATTTCTGATTCAGCGAGACCTTCACCAAGATCGGGTAATGTGAATGCTTTCATTGCCAACCCTCCATGAGTTCACGAGCGGCATTTACAATGTCATCGTGTTGGATCATAAAATAATCTTCATTACGATAATAAGGCATGATGGTGTCAAAGCCAGTTAGACGTTTAGGCGGCGCTTTCAGTAAGCACATCGCGCTTTCAGCTACTCTTGTAATGATCTCTGCACCAACACCGCAGGTTTTTGCTGCCTCATGCACCACTAATAAGCGGCCTGTTTTTTCGAGTGATGCCGTAATGGTCGCCATATCGATAGGTTTGATACTGGCTAAGTCAATCACTTCAAGTTCTATGCCATGATGAGATAAGGTTTCTGCTGCTTGAAGTGATTCGACCACACAAGCGCCCCAAGTCACTAGGGTAATATCTATTCCTTTTCTCAACGTAAAACATTGCTCAAGCGGTAAAGCGAGACCGTTATTTTCGACATGTGATTTAACGGTTCGGTAAATCCGTTTGGGTTCAAAGAATAAGATCGGATCGTTACTGCGAATCGCGGCGAGCAGTAATCCATAAGCACGTTGCGGTGAAGAGGGGATCACAACTTTTAAGCCCGGAATGTGGGCAAACATTGCTTCGATGCTTTCAGAATGATGCTCTGGTGCATGAATGCCTCCACCGAAAGGGGCTCTAAACACAGCAGGGCAGGTTAAGCGGCCGCGAGTACGATTTCTTAGTCTTGCTGCATGGCATACTAGGTGCTCCATTGCTGGAAAAATAAAGCCTTGAAATTGAAATTCAGCAATAGGTCGGAGACCCTGTGAGGCCATACCAACAGTGACACCAGCAATTAACGACTCTGCCAGTGGTGTATCAATCACACGTTTACAACCAAAATCCTGTTTTAAACCGAGTGTGGCACGAAAAACGCCACCATTTTCACCAATGTCTTCACCCAAAATAACGACATTAGGATCGTGCTGCATTTCATAGTGAAGAGCGAGGTTAACTGCTTCTATTAATGTAATATCAGCCATTACTCCCTCCTGAATTTTGCTTCTCCATTCGCATCGCTTTATTGATAAGCGCGTCGCGTTGATAGTGCAGATCGGGATCGGCTTTCTCATAAAGATAATCGAATGCTGATTCTGGCGCTTGTACAGTGAGAGCAAGGTATTGTTCAACGGCTTGATTAATACGCTGATGGCAAATGTCTAACCATTGTGACTCTTCGGTTTCTGACCATAAATTTTGATTGATTAAATAGGTTTTTAATCGAGCAATAGGATCGTATTGCCACGCTTGTTTGACTTCTTCATCTTCACGATAACGAGAGGCGTCGTCAGCAGTCGTATGATCACAAAGTCGATAACTTATCGCTTCTATTAATGTCGCACCTTTACCTTTTCGTGCCTGATCTAAACTTTGTAGAAGGGCATCGTACATGGCAACAATATCATTGCCATCAACCATGATACCTTTGATTCCTGCGCCTTTGGCTTTATCGACTAAGTGTTCGGCATGACATTGCAAATGCAGTGGTACAGAGATCGCCCATTGATTATTGTTGATTACAAATACTAAGGGGATATTCCAAACACCAGCGCAATTGAGAGATTCTAAGAAGTCACCTTTTGAGGTTGCGCCGTCACCACAAGTAGCAACGGTTGCTCTATGTAATCCTTTGATTTTCATTGCTGCTGCTATACCGACAGCATGAGTGCATTGTGTTGAAATTGGCACGCAAAATGGCATATCGTCATTATGTGAAATATCAGGGGATGTTGAGGGGAAATTGCTACCTAATTCATCGCCGCCCCAGTATTGCAAGTTCTGCAACATACTTATACCCCGCGCCCATAGTGCGGGCATATCACGGTAATAAGGGGCAAGCACATCGGTAGATTGCATAGCAGAACCAATCGCGATACCAATGGCTTCCGCGCCAAGGTGTGAAGGATAAGTCCCTAACTTTCCTGTTCTTTGTAAGGCAATTGCTTTTTTATCATAGTGACGAACTAAAACCATATCGCGGTAAAATTGCTGTAGCAATGTATCATTAGCCCACTCAGGAAGAGGGGTGACTAAATGACCACGGTGATCTATATAACGATGCATGGATTGTGTCTGTCTATTCATCCCAAGCTCCTTGTGTTTTATCACCTCTTTATTATTTTCTGCTAAGAAGTGAATCGTTATAACGGCTTGAACTGGATAATTTAAGTGTAACGAATAGACAGCAACTTGCTTGAGCTTTCTCGTTGATATAACAGTAAACAAAACAATACAGCGAATTTATTGGAAAAAAGACCTATTGTTTACAAATGGTAGTTAATTATGCTTATCATTGATGTAAATTATGGTCTTTTATGTTGCTATGTGTCTGGCGATAATCTTACCCGGCTAAAACGTGCAAACCGTGGAATACCTCGTTCGGTATACCCGTTGTAACGAAACTGAATGGTAGTGCCAAGGGGGGGAGGGTTTTTGCGTTGTTGTTCAGTAAAGCCTGTTCCTATCTTAAAGGTTTTATTATTGATTGTTTTTACCCAAATAGATCCCATTAATCCCTGATATTTTCCATTTCCCTTTTCGTAACCAATAACAATTGCTTCAGCATCTTGATGTTGTTTGAGTTTTAGTAACTTATTTGTTCTGCCTGCGACATAGTAGTTATTGATATGCTGAAGCATTAAGCCTTCACCATGGTTATTAACGATAATATCAAGCCATTGCGTAAGAATACTGATTTCGTTAATACGTTTATGCTCAACTAGATAAAGCACGTTGTTTGGCACTGTACTGTGAGTCTGGATAAGTTTAACTAAGCTGTTGTAGCGTTGTTCAAAAGGTAAATCTGATGTAGGTAAATCAAACACCATATACTTGACGTTACGCCATGCCTTGTCATTAGGGACGTGATCCATGACTATTTTAGTCAGAGCTTGGAATTTACCACGTTGTAGCCATAATTCACCATCAAGCGCTATTGCGGGTAAGTTTTTTATAAACCAATGAGGAGCATGGATTTGTCTACCTGATTTTGTCGTAAGTTGTGTGCCATTCCAATAAGCTCTAATGCCATCAAGCTTCTCACTAACAAGGTATTCTCTGACAGGGAATTCTATATTATCAATAACACTGTTCTTGTCATTAAGGTGCTGTAAATCTAAGGCTTTAGCTTTCATTAATTCAGGGGTTGATTGTGCAGAAAATGAAAGTGTCAGCATGACTAATGCTGCGATAGGTGAGAGCGGTTTATTTATATAATTAAGATGTTTTCTTGAGGAAACTTCAGCAGCAGTCAATATGTTTATCATCGCCTAACCTCTAAATTATAATTAGTAATAATTAAGGTATTAGACACTTGTGATAATGGAAAATATCAATACGGTTTCATATTGAAATAGTGTGTTGTCACTCTAAAATTTCTTCGAGATGATACAAGCATTAACAATTTAATGTGTTTTAAGTATATTTAGTTGTTGTTAAGTCTCGATAATGATGTCGTTTTTTTAACTACAACATCCGCCTTTGTTGTATAGCTATCAGCGCAATTATAGAAAGCTTGTGCTTGTTTATGATCAGCAACAAAAGAGAGCGGTTGCTCTAGTCCTTCTATATAAATCCGCGAGCGGTTGCCGTGAGAGCGAAAAGTATCGATGAATAATTTTGGGCTGACATTATCATTCGCGATAGTCGTGCTGTAGATGACATTTTTACTATCAATACGTTTGAAAAGGTTATGATCGACTAAGTACTTTATATCTGCTTTAGTTTTATTAAAGATCGGCTCTTGAGTTAATTTACCTCGAGATGGTGCGGATAAGTCATTGAAATGATATATTTTAATATCAAATTTACTATGGTAATTAGATGATAATGCCAAAATAATCTTATCTTGATGTCGCTCTTCTTTTATACGTAACGTACAAGCCGAATTGTTTTGGATATAAACTGAATTTTCAAGCAGAGGCGTTGAAAAAGCAGAAACAGTGAGAAAAAGTAGTGGTGTAATCATAGTGCGCACCATATAGACATACATCAGTGTAAATCGAGGACAACATTTTGTTCCTACTTTAAACACTAGTGCTTATGGCAATCAAAATGTGGCTAACATTACAAACTATTATTTGTAATACACATTATTATTTCTGAGACGGCAATCTAGATTTATAGATAAAGTCTTAAATTAAACTGTACGAAGTGAGGTTGTTCGAAACCTTGCTATAAATATGACAATTGATTACATATTAAATGTTAAATTACGCATTTAGATAATAACAAAAATTAAAAATGTGCTGTTGCTGTATGTTTAGGAGAAAAAAATATGTCGAGTAGTACTACAGGAAAAACTACAAAACGTAACTGGAAATTGTCGTTACTTCTTGGGTTATTAGCTGGCGGGGCATTGGGCGCAGGTATACAGCATTACAATAATGTGCCTGTGACGACGGCATATAGTACGTTAAAAAGTGACTATCAGTCAGTAGTTGACGAACTCAATAAAGAAAAGTTATCAGTTAAACAGTTAACAGATGAGAAAGCGTTACTTGTTGAAAGCTCTAATCAAAAGTTAGATGCACTAAATTTGCAGTTAGATCAACAAAAGGTTCAGCTTGAGCAATTAACACAGCAATTAACTAATATTCAAAAGCAGCAAGAGACAACCCAAAAACTGGTCGTGACCAAAAAGAAACTTAATAAAGAAGTGGTAGCGCTAAAAACTAAAACCAAGCAACAAAAAGAAGTGATCGATAATTCAAATGTGTTGTTTGAACAAAAATCAAAGACACAGCATGATTTAGCTGTAGTTCAAAGGCAAATAGTGGCTCTTAGCCCTGATATAAAAAAAGCAAAAAAAGCATGTGCAGAGTTTAAATCCGGTAATAGCTGGAACTGGGTATCACAAAAAGATTGTGATAATTACGCGGCTTTTCAACAGAAGCTTAATACGTTAAAAGCACAAGAAAGCCAGTTAAAACAGTCGTTAGCTACGCTTAATAAGAAAATTAATGCGTAATGAGTTAACCTTTATCAAGGTTCTTTCTGAGTGCTAGGAATAGCCTCAAAAAAGCCGCAATGTTGATCTTTTACAGTGAAGTGACACTATAAAATGAGGCATTGCGGCTTTTTATAATTTAGCTATTAACCTATAGGTTGAGCAAGTGAAGCAGGAAAACCGCGCTGAATGGCAATTTTTTCCGCATTCGCCACTATTTCTTGTTTATCTAACTGCAAGGTTGTTGAAAAAAGCTGCTCTCTTGTAGTTACATCATCATGATACGAATTGATGATTCCTTTTGTGATGAGTTCATTCACAATAGCATCGGCTGCTGATAGTGCTGATGAAGCTTTTACTATTTCAGAACGCGCATAGTTGTCACCAGAGAACGATATATCTGCAGCACGAAGCGTTGCATCAGTCCCTGGGATTTGCTGAGCGCCAAATAATGGTTTTCCGCCTACAACAGCACTTTTAAATGTATCAACATATTGTGCGACATGTTTTATCGCTTTTTCTGTACGCTCAATCACTTCTTCTTCAGACCATTGACGGTTTAATTTTTCTTTAAAAGCGTCATTAAGTTTTGGTTGAGCAGAGGAATGATCAGAGGTTACTAACCCATTTTCAAATAGAGTAATGTCTTTTGTCATTCCATGTAATTGGAAGTAGCCATTAGGGTAAGGTGTGAGTTGAGCCATGCCTTTTGGCGTACCACGCTCACCATGAATAATCACTTCTGGCCAATGCCCCTCACATTTCTCCCAGCGTGTTACATAAGCGGCTTTAAATTCTACCATTCGCTCTCGTGGAATATGAGCAAGATCATCGATTGTGCCAGAACGATAGCCACAAGCATTGATCAAGTAATCAACAGTACATTGTTGCTTATGATTATCCTGAGTTTCATAAGTGATTAACCATCGCTGAGTGACTTGGTCAAATTCAACCCCACACACTTTACTTGAAAGTAATACATGACAGTTCTCCATCTGCTTCAGTGCTAGGGATGCGGTTGCTGCAATTCGAAATACACTTAAACCATACTCTTGTACCATTACGATAGGGTATTTGAATTGATCTAATTGAAGCGATTTGGCGACAGGGATCATCCAATCATCAGGTGTGACTGGGTATGTTGGATTATCTAAGAGCTTTAACTTTTCTATATCTTGCTGCGAATAGAGAGTGAAGTAATCACTAGGCTCACCTAGCACTTTATTCTTACTATCTCGTTTCACCAATTGTTCGTAAGTGGTTTTTAGTAAATCTAAGCGAGGTATTAAATCTAATGCCGAGCCGTTATCGTCAATGGGCACAGCGATAACAGTTGGGCGAATGTTCGCGGTATGTTTGAACACTCTGAGCGTATCAATCGATTGCTCTAATAGGTTGAGACACTGTTGACTAGAAATCTCACGATATAAATTTCCGCCCGCATGAAGATGGCAAATAGGTGGGCCGTTAACGAGACTTATCCCTTCTTCGAATAGGTTTATTGAAATTCCCAATTCAGCAAGACGAAGTGCAATCGTAGCACCCGCGACCCCTCCACCAATAATACCAACAGTTGAATGGCTAATGCCTTCTGAAGAGTGGCGCTCTGAAATATTCATAATGATTAGGCTTAAATGTGAAATTCAATAGTGGTTATAAGGTTAAAAATTGTATGGCTTTAATTAAGGATGTTAAGCCAATTGTATTTTACAAGGATACAGTTACGAGAGAAATATAAAGTTAGATCAAAAGTTAGAACAATCGCACTTATTTTTTTTGCTTACAAAATAGCCGCTTTGTTTAATTAAGCATAAATATGAATGAAAAGTGGATATAAAAACCGAGTCAATAGCTGGAAAATAAAATTACACAATCATAAGTACGATAGGGTTTGTTGTTAAAATGTGATAATTATTTTATTTTATAAAAGCAGTATTTTGATGGGTAATATTCATGAATCTTTTAAATACAACCATTTAAAAAAGTTAAATGTTACAAGAAATTTTTTCATTATAGCTTTTTATTTTTATGTTTGGTAAATTAACCCCTGTTTTTTTGAGGTGATACGCAAAAATAAAAACTATGTTTGTATTTGTGAGTTTAAGCATCTAAAAAAGCACCTGTAGTGGCAACATTCATAAAATAAAGGATAAAAAACATGTCTAAAGCACGTTTTGCGATTTTACCTCTTGCACTTTTAATTTCTGGTGCAGTGAACGCAGCAACTGAAAACCCATTCTACGCTGGCGTTCGTGCTGGCGGCACTCATTACGCTGACTTCGATTCAAAGACAGCAGTTAATGGTGGCTTTACTTACGGTAATCCAAGTTCTGAGTTCCGTATTGATCGTGATGATTTCGCTGCAGGTCTATTTATGGGTTACAACGTAACACCATGGTTTGCAATTGAGGGTGGTTACACTTGGTTAGGTGAAGTGACTCTAAAAGGTGACAAGCATCATGACAAAGGTAAAGTAGAACAACAAGTTATCGACCTTGTAGGTAAGTTCACTTACCAAGCAACTGATAAAGTAGATCTATACACTAAAGTTGGTGGTGCATGGCAGTTCACTCGTGCTAAAGGCCTTCCAACTCAAACAGAAACCGATCGTGATGACAGTCTAATTGCAACTGCAGGTCTAGGTGCTGAATACCACTTCACTGATAACCTATCTGCACGTGCTGAATACCAGTACTACCACGATATGGAAACTAAGCCGACTGGTACTGATACGAAGGTAAGTTGGGATACTCACTACTACGGTATGAGCCTAGTTTACGGTTGGGGCGCTCCTGCACCAGTTGTTGTACCAGTAGTTGAAGAAGTTGTTGAAGCTGCAACTGTTCAAGTTGAGCCAATTTCTGTAACAATGCCTTTCGCATTCGACAGCGACACACTAACTACAGAAGACCAAGCACGTCTTGAGCCTATCGCTCAGCGTCTAGTTAACTTCCCTAACGCAGAACTAGTTGTTATCGGTCACACTGATAGCCGTGGCTCAGAAGCTTACAACCAGAAGCTTTCTGAAGAGCGTGCTAAGACTGTAGCGGTATATCTAATGAAGCACTTCAACATCGATGCAAGCCGTGTTAAAGGCGAAGGCCGTGGTGAGCTAGATCCAGTAGCTTCAAACGACACTGCTGAAGGTCGTGCTCAGAACCGTCGTGTAGATGTAACTACTCCTGGTTTTGAAATCCAAGCTGAAGTTGCAGAAGCTGTAGTTCAGTAATTAACTCTTTTGAGTTATAAAAAAGCGCCGCAAGGCGCTTTTTTTATGTTTGTAATAAAATTTAAAATCAATGTTAAACTATTACTTTATCGTAGTTTAATGGTATGAGAGTCGAATGACTATTTGGAAAAGAGAGTTTAGTTTAGCAAGCCTTAATAAAACCTCAGAAAATACATTAATTAAACATTTAGGTATTACCTACTCAACTTTTGACGAAGAATCACTCTCGGCAACAATGCCAGTTGATCACAGAACATACCAGCCACTGGGTATGTTACATGGTGGAGCCTCAGTCGTTTTAGCTGAAACATTAGGGTCAGTAGCCGCAAATTTGTGTGTAGATCATGATAAGTACTGCGTTGGCTTAGATATTAACGCAAATCATATTCGTGCAATAAGAGAGGGGGTTGTAACTGGCCGTGCTAGTGCTCTTCATTTAGGCGCAACCACACAAGTTTGGCAAATCGAAATAAGAGATGAAAGACAGCGATTAATTTGTACTAGCCGATTAACAATGGCCGTCATTATTAATAAAAAGAAGAAATAAAATAACCGATGATAATACATTTTGAACAAGGTCGAATTATCGCGACTCAACGAGAAGTCGTTGTGAGAATTGATGGAAATTGCAGGATTAACCTTCAAGCACAAGTTGATGAGCTAACACTTATTTCTGGCGCTAATGTTGTTAGTGCTGTTGGTTGCGGGATTAATTGGTCTATAAAGTTAGATTCGAATGAGCAATTGCAACAACTTGCTAATGAAATAGGTATTGCGATTACTATTTATTAACCTTTTTTGCTTTATATTGAATAAAGAATATTAAAATTATCTTTATGAACTAATTTATCTCTGAATAACCTAGTTGAAATTATAAATATGGAATATTATTCCCTACAGGAAACATTTACCTCTCATCGGGTATGTTAGAGTAATAATTGAACAATAATAAGAATTTCACATGTCTAAAAAATATATTGCATTACTACCGCTTGCATTAGTTGTATCAACCGCTGTATCTGCTGCTACTGTTAATCCTTTTTATGTTGGCACACGACTCGGTGGTGCTCACTATTCAAATTTTCAACAGAACTATCAAGATATAACTGGCATAAATCTTAATAAAGATGATGTCGCGGCTGGTGTATTTGCAGGTTACAACTTTACACCTTGGTTTGCGGTTGAAACGGGTTATACATGGTTAGGTGAAGCTAAGTTTGAAAATAATAAGATTAAGCAACATGCTATTGATCTTACAGCTAAAATGACATGGAACCTCAATGATCAATGGGGCGTGTTTGGTAAGTTAGGTGGCAGTTACATGCTCGCTGACTTCCATGGCTATGGCGTTAAAGACCTTGATGATCATTTACTTGGTACGGCTGGTGTCGGTGTTGAGTATAAATTGACTAACCATCTATCTACCCGTTTAGAGTACCAGCTTTACCACGATATTCAGTCTAAGCCTCGTAACACGAATCTAGCTTATAACTTTGATACACAGTTTTATGGTTTGAGCCTTGTATATAGCTGGGGAGCAGCGCCTGCCGTTGTTGCACCAGTTGTTGATACTGCACCGCCAGTTCAAGCTGCAACAGTAACAGTAGAGCCTTCAACGGTTACGATTGCTTATGGTGTTGATGGTAAGCATTTAACTGAAAAAGATAAGCAACGCCTTCAACCAATGATTCAACGTTTAACACGTTACCCGAGTGCAACAACTGAAGTGACGGGCTATACATCAAATACAGGTAGCGCAGCTTATAACCAGAAATTATCTGAAAAGCGTGCGAAAAATGTAGCTGATTTGCTTTCTCAGTATGTTGCTGACGCTAGCCAAATTACAGCGAAAGGGATGGGTGAAGCAAACCCTATTGCGACTAATGATACCGCGAAAGGTCGAGCAGAAAATCGTCGTGTAGAGATTTACTCACCAGCATTAAAGATTGCCACAGAAGATGCTGCTGAGCGTCCAGACTGCTGCGCAATGGAAAATAACCTATAAATAAAAAAGCGCCGAAAGGCGCTTTTTTTGACTCAATCTATTAGGTATTAGGTGCGCAAATAGATTTCTTTCTTAAACAAAGCGACATAATAATACCGAAAATAGCACCTTGAGTAATAATCGCTGAACCACCATAGCTAAAGAAAGGTAATGGACTTCCCATAACAGGTAATACACCGCTCACCATACCAATATTAATAAAACTATAAAGAAAGAAACTTAAAGCAAATGAGCCACTGACTAATCGTGCAAACGTTGATTCTGACTGATTCGCCAGCCATAACACTCTAAAAGTCATAAACGTATAGATAGCTAAAATAGTGAAGCTACCAATGTATCCCCATTCTTCTGCAAATGTTGAGAAGATAAAATCGGTATGACTCTCTGGAATGAAACCAAGATGACCTTGTGTTGCATCCATCCAACCTTTGCCAGAAATCCCACCAGATCCAATCGCAATTTTGGATTGAATGATCTGATAGCCAGAGCCTAATGGATCTGATTCAGGATTTAAAAATTGAAGAATACGTTTTTTCTGGTAAGTCTCCATTACGAAATACCACGCCAATGGAAGACTGACACCAATAATGGCTATCACAGATGAAATTAACTTCCATGACATCCCCGCAAAATATAGAACAAATAGAGCGTACATTACCGTGAAGATAGCACCATCTAGATCTGGCTGAATAAAAATCAATCCCGCTGGAATCGCAGTTACTATCAAACAAATCATGATCTTTTTAATACTAGGTCGACCCGCATCACTGACAAGAATCCAAGCCATCATGATTGGGACCGCTATTTTTACAAGTTCTGACGGTTGAAAACGTATTGGTCCTAATGCTAACCAGCGTTGCGAGCCATTGGTGCTATCACCAAGAACAAAGACACCAACAAGTAAAAGTACAGTAATAAAAAACAAATATGGAGCACTTCGCTCATAAGCGGCAGGTGAAATAGATGACATAAACAATAATGCGATAATCGCAATTCCTGCACGAATAAGATGACGCTCTATAATTGGCTCACTAAAGCTACTTGCACTCCATACACTCAAAGAACTGAATGTGATAAGAATTAAAATCGATATTAATAGTGGTATATCGATATAAGGACGGAATTTACTCATCGTGTACTTCACTGATTCACGCAAATTTGCGTAGACGTTAGTAATGCCTGTCACTTTAGGTGAGTTATTATTTGCCGCAAGATAAAAAGTGAAACAAAATGTGGCTTGGGCTTAAAATAAAATATTATGACTGTTTTTCTAATGATCATCGCATAAAATGCTAATTTTAGTGGCGCACAATGTATAACAATAATATTTCTTAAATAGTGACCAAGTACAGAGAAGTAAAGATAAATACCGTTATACTTTCTCTGTAAATTTAGTCGGAGAATCAGATGGATCGTTATTACTGGGGTGTTGATTTAGGTGGTACAAAAATCGAATGTATTGTGATAGATCGTAACTCAGATCAACCCATTATTCGTGAACGCATTGAGACAGAAAGTATTAAAGGTTATCAACATATACTTGGTCAAATAAAGATACTGATTGAGCGGTGCGCAAAAATAGTTGGACATTACCCTTACGCGGTTGGTTTTGGAACACCAGGTACGCTTGATCCGATTCATGGCGTTATGAAAAACTGCAATACAACGGCATTAAATGGTCAGCCTCTTGATAAAGATCTTAATGAAATGCTTGGAATCCATGCAATTATTGCTAACGATGCCAATTGTTTTGCTTTAGCAGAAACGCATTTTGGGGTCGTCAAACGTATCAAACCTGATGCGCAAATTGTATTTGGCATCATTATGGGAACGGGCGTAGGGTCTGGCATAGTGGTAGACGGTAAATGTTTATACGGCTGCCATGGTATTGCTGGTGAGTGGGGGCATAATGTTCTTGAGCATAATGGCGCGGATTGTTATTGCGGTAAGCAAGGTTGTGTGGAAACGGTTATTTCTGGGAAAGGATTAGAGCGTTATTATTACGAGCTTTCATCGCAAGCGTTATCTTTGCCTGAGATCGTCGAGCAAGCCAAACAGAATAATCATGAAGCAGTGAAAACAATAACACGTTTACGTGAGTATTTTGGTTTAGCGGTCGCACGAATTATTAACGTACTTGATCCTGAGATCATCGTGATTGGTGGCGGTGTCGGTAATATTGACGCGTTATATCAAGATATAGAAACACAAATTTTACCGCACTTGTTTAATACAGAGCTTAATACCTTGATTGTAAAACCAGAGCTAGGGGATAGTGCTGGTGTGTATGGCGCTGCAGCTTTAGTAAAGAACATCAGTTAAACAAGAGTCAGCCAAAAGTTAAAAGCGCGATACATATTAATAGTATCGCGCTTTTGTTTTAACTTGCCAGAACTTGAGGCTTACGTTGTAAACTTGCTACTAGCATGTAAATTGCCGTTGCAAGTAGAACAATGAAGAAGAAATCCATTATTCCATTTTGCTCTGCCATAAAGCTGTTAGCACCAATTGGACCTAGTGCTGAACCAATGCTGTAACTAAACAGCATAACTTGTGTTGCAGCAACAATATATGAAGAATCCAAGTTGTCACACGCCAATGTAATTGCAATTGGGTAAAGCGCAAAAGCAGACATGCCTAACAACGCCAATGCCGTGATCAGAACGACATAGTCTGATGATAGGTAAGTAATACCCATAGCAAAAACACCAAGCAAAGACATTAAAGCAAGCAATAGCGTTTTGCTCATTTTAATTGAAAGTTTGCTAACGACAGGTTGAATAACCATACCACCAAGAATGATTGCAGCCATCAACACGCCTACTTGATCTGTTGTTAGAGCATTTTGTTTTAATGCTAAAGGCATTAAACCGTAGATACTGCCCATTACAACACCTGACGTTATACAACCAATAATTGCAGGTTTACTCAAACGTGCAATTTGCTTTATTGATAACACTTGGTGTGAATCACTGCTAGGTTGACCTTGTTTTACAAACAGAGGCGGTAAAATTGCGATTAGCAATAGCACTAGAATAACGATAAAAGGAATAAACCCTTTAACACCAAACATGCCTACTGCTAATTGACCAACAGTGGTGCCACCATAGAGTGAGGTCATGTAAAAACCAAGACGTTTTGCTCGCTCTTTCGCGTTATCACCAATAAGTAGCCATGATTCAACAACAACGAAAATACCTGCAACAGCCATACCAGCAACGAGGCGTGCAAATAGCCATACTTCTTTATTTGGAAAAATTGGCAAAACCGCAACAGTTGCTGCTAGCAAAGCTAAAAAAGTAATAAAAGCCACACGGTGACCAATCTTCGCAATAATTGGCTCGATCATCATTGAGCCAATAAGAAGACCAATGTAATAGATGCTTGCTAACCAACTTGCATAACTGCTATCAATTTTAAAATTTGCTAATGATAACGGAACCAAGCTCATTAGGTAGCCTGATGCGATTGCGAATACAGTTAGTCCAGCAACAGGCACAAAAATGCCGCCGCTTTTGCGACAAGTAGTGATGTCTTGCACTACCTTGGTCTCCAAGTGAAATGTTTGAAATAACCTGTCTTTATTTAAGGTAAATACGTTTAGAAAACGAAAAACCAGAAATCAAGGAATGATCACTGGAGATAACAAGACAGAGCTGTTTAAAAAAGTGTTTTATTAGAAAACTCGGCGATTATTGACCCTAACCTAACATTAGTAAAATGAGAAAAACTAATGCGAAACAGGGCATTTCATTACATTGATTAATGCCAAAAAATAATCGTTAGAGTAGTGATTATTAAACTGAACTCAAAATCGCACTTTATCTGATTAATATATTTATTTTTAAAGAATTAGAACTGATTTTACTGTTGCGGAATAGGGAGGAGCTTAAATAATGATTAGTGTTGTAATTGTTGTTCTATGCAAAAAAAGAACAAAAAAAAGCGCATTTTTATCAAAATAATATAAAAAAAATTGGTTTCTAATGAAGAGTTTGGATTACATATACTAAAAAGCCACCTTACTATAGCGATATGGCATTAAGAGTAAGATGGCTAGTTATATTTTGAAGTCGATTAACGTTTATTTTTGAGATAGCGTTTACGTCGTTCTTCTTTCTTTTTGATCTTTTGTTCAGCTTTACGTTCAGCTTCCACTGCCACATTGATCAGCTCTTCAGTGATCATATCTGGATGCTCTAGAGTAATATTCCCCAGTGTACCGTTACGCAATTCATTGATAAGAATGACTGAGGCTTTGTGCAGATCAACACGACCACCACCTTTTAAACAACCTCGTTTGCGCCCAATCTCTTCCATTAGCTCAATTTCAGATTCAGGTAGGTCATCATCAAGGTTATAACGTGCCTTGATCATATCTGGGTATGCTTTGATCAGATATTCAATGGTAAAGAAAGCCACGTCGATATAATCCATCGCGGTATCTTTAATTGCACCCGTTGCAGCAAGGCGGAAACCACTATGTGGGTTTTCTACTTTTGGCCAAAGAATTCCCGGCGTATCAGAAAGCAGTACACCGTTATCGAGGTTAATACGTTGCTGTTGGCGTGTTACAGCAGGTTGGTTTCCTGTGATTGCGACAGTTCTGCCTGCAAGTGTATTGATAATAGTTGATTTCCCAACGTTAGGAATCCCCATAATCATGGTGCGAATTTTTTTACCTGCTTCTTCACGGTGAGGTGCAAGCTTGCGGCATAAATCCATGATCTGATTAACTTCGTTTAAGTTTTCAGTGGTGACAGCAATGGCTTTAACACCTTGTTCTTTTTCAAGGTGATCAATCCAAAGTTGAGTCATCTCAGGATCGGCCAAATCACGCTTGTTCAAAACTTTAACAACAGGCTTACCGTCATTGGTATTGCGGAACGATTTGATCAGTGGGTTTTCACTACTAAATGGGATACGAGCATCTAAAACTTCGATGATCACATCAACTTTCGGCATCGCTTCTTCAATTTCTTTGCGGGCTTTGTGCATGTGCCCTGGAAACCACTGAATGCTATTACTCATTATTTATGTACTCTTTATTTTTCTAGGTGTCCCTTGGGGTACTACCAGAGGGACTAAAATCTGTTGCAAGAAAAATAGTGGTTCTATCTTGCATTATTAAGTTATTGATAGAAATTCTATCATAGTTGGCAGTAGATCACTCTTAAATGATAAAGAGGATTGGAATCATTCTTTATATCCATGCCTACTTGAGTAAGTAAGGACAACAACAAACGTCAGCAATATCAGATAGGGTGAGGAAAGAGTAAAAAATACTAGAAATAATCTTTAGCCTTGGTGTGAGGAAGGTTGAATATACCATGTCTGGATATCAGAAAATCTATAGGCTGTTGGCTAATCACAAATGAGTTAACTTTTCTGCTAACTCGTAAATGCCCCATTATTAGTCAGAGTAAATGCTCATTCATATCGTATTAACAGAATTTTGGATGAGATATTCTAATCAAAGTTAACTAAAAATATTTAGTTTAAATTCTGGATGTTTTATTACTCTCTTCCATAAAAAACGCGAGTTTGAGGTTTTTCACCTCGCTGAGAATACACCTATAACCAGCTGGGCAATAATTGGCCTGAAGGCTTAAATTTTCTGGATAAATCGTAGATACATATTCAAGTTACAGTTTACGTATTTTGTTTTCACCGATAAAAAACGCTCCCATTAGAGGGAGCGTTTAAGGCAATGAATATAAGGGCTATACAAGATTAGCGAAGTACTCTCACCGTATGTTTACTTAAGAACTCTTTAGCAAAGTCGTTGACTTGTTTTTTCTGGGCATCAGATAAATGACTCATTGTTTCAAGGTATTGTTCTTTATAAATATCATAAAGGTCATGCTCTTTGTCTGTACCCATTGAATCAAGATATATTTTTGAGTAAGCAGCTCCAAGCACTTCGTCTTTTTCAGGGTAAGTGATTTGTGGTAATGAATGTAGGTACCGTGCAGCAAGAAATATTATAGAACCAGCATCTCCAGTATTTGCCATCTTTATCCAAATATCTAACGCTTCTTTTTTATTGCCTTCATCATAAATTATAGAAGCATAACCTTCCATCCCCCTAAAGTTACCCTGTTCAGCAGAGGCCTTGTAAAGACGTTTTACTTCTTTTTCTCGATTGCCAGGTATGAAAAACCAGCCATCTCCGCCAGCATACATACTTGCTAGGCTTGCCTGTGCCTTTGAGTTTTCATGGTCAGCAGCTTTCTTCAACCAGTCATTAGACTCATCAGGGTATAAGAAGGATAACATATTCATTGCGTTACCATCTCCTTGTTCTGCTCTAACTTTTAATTCTTTAACTAAAGGCGTACGATATTCCTCTCTATCACCATAAATATTTGTATCTGTCGACAGAACAAATTTAGCTTTTTCGCTTCCTAGTTTCGCGGCTTTAACAGCATATTCATGTTCTTGAGGGGTTTGGGCCATAATATTCGTTCTAAAGGTCCATGAATAAGCTAAAGCAGCTTTTGCATTCCCCTTATCTGCCGCGTATTTCAAATAAGGTTGCCCTTGTTTTATTTTATATTGGTCGACGAGTAAATCGCCTAATTGATAGGCATCTTCAACAGACATGGAGCTTGGCGCAGGGTATGTTGTTTGTGCCTGTGTTTGTGAGGCGCACAACAGGCATAAACATAACAGCCACCGGTAACCTATTTTTACTTTTTGCATTATTTATTAATCCTTATTACTGCCTATAAAGCTGTTATGGGGGGCTACTGATAAGTTAAGATAGGTAAGGGTACTCCTAATTATTGCCTGCTCGTGTAGTGATGTATCATTACAGATTTGACTTTAATTCATTAAGTTAAATGAATAATGAGTTTAGTGTTGTTTTAATGTAGCAAATCAAAATAGAAGAATTTTAACGAAGTTACATGCATTACCTTACAGAATGAGTACAGAAAGGATTTGATTGCGCAATGTATAGAAAATACCTGAGCCTATTAATAAGCGCATGTGTATTAACAGCATGCACTGGAGAGACAACCGCTTCAGTAACCAGTAAAACGGTACCAGCTGAGAAAATCACTCAAATAGAAGCGAAAGTAAAAAAGCTCTACCCTGATGCAGATACCAAACTTCAACATCAAATCGTCGAAGTTGCTGTTGAATCACTTGAAAGCATGGTATTTATCAAAGGTGGAACCTTCATGATGGGCGCATTTAAAGCCCCTTGTAACCCCATTTCTACGGATAGAATGGATTGGTCGCCAGATGCTAAGTGTAATACCGCTTTGTCGAATGCTGAAACTGGCGCTAATTTTATGCATAAAGTAACCTTAAGTAACTACTCATTAGCTAATCATGAAACGACCTATCACGGCTTTGATGCTTTTAAAAGGGCGCATAATCTGCCCGTTGTCAAAGCTGAAAATAGGGCGAAATATGACCTTTCTGATGAACAGTTTAAAAATAAAGCAACACCAACCAAAACCTGGCAAGAGGCAAAAGATTACTGTTTATGGCTGGGTGAATTAACGGGTTCTCCGATTGATTTACCCACAGAAGCACAATGGGAATATGCGGCAAGAAATCGTGGGAAGCATCTATACTATGCAACCAATAACGGTTACCTTCAGCGTAAAGGTGACCAGCATTTGGTTGATGGAAGGTATGTTGATTACACAAAAGATGAATGGAATATTGGTAGCTCTATAGATTTAAATCAAATTAAATTGTATCCGCCAAATCCATTAAGTTTGTATGATATGGCAGGAAATGTAAAGGAATGGATGAATGACTGGTATAGCGAAGATTATTATCAACGCTCCCCTGAACTCGACCCTCAAGGGCCATCGAGAGGATCTAAAAAAGTCATGAGAGGAGGGGGGTTAACAACATCTCGAGCAGGCCAAGCCATAGCTCAAGATGGATATATCTCACTCAATGGTTTTCGCTGCGCGGTGCAGCAACCGACACCAGTAAAGTAGTATTCAGTTAGTGCCGACAATAACATTTGGCTATTGTCGGCAGCTCCAAATTAAATTTTTAATACTCTTTTCTTTTGCTTTCTATGTTGGAAATCATAAATGGTGAATGGAGTTGAAGGGATCATACCCATATTATCTAAATAATTTACACTCGCTAACTGAGCAATCCATTGATTAAATTCTTTTTGTTGATCGCCATCTAAGATGTAGTTTATGCGCTGTAGGTTTTTCACAAGCGCATTATCTGAACTATGTTTTTTACCCTCGACATTCATGTGGGCTAACACTTCAACAAACTTTCGCCAAGAGCGAATCGTACCGCTTAATAACACATAAATTGCTGCTTCCTGCTCCTCCTCAAGATTAAGCCAATATGTATGTACTAGGGAATTGTGTAGTGGTCAACAAATACTAGCTACGGTTTTAGAGGTTAACCAATATAATCGTTCTGATTCATTCGGTGTTAATCCGCCATTATATTGATGTGGTCGTAATTGGCTGTAATAACCAATAATATATCGAGTGATTTCGTGTTTTGCTTCAG
>NZ_PYNX01000023.1:0-54340 GCF_003026755.1 Photobacterium sp. GB-50 | reverse complement strand
GATTTACCCACATTCATGGCCTGAGCAGCTTCAGTTACTGAATAGTTTTGATCGATAACTAATTGTGCTGCCTCTAATTTAAATTCAGCACTAAATAATCGTCTTGTTCGTTTTGTCATGATGTCACTTATCCATGTTAAGAGGTGATGATATCACCTCTGAGTAGGTGGCCAAATTTAATGTACCACTACAATGCAACCCTTTTAATACAGTGTTCGGGAAAGAAGAGATGGCTTGTTTGGGGGAGGGCTTTTGACGACACTCAAGAGTCTCTATTAGAATCTTTAGATTTAGACAAGAGAGTTAATGAGATAGCTAAAGGTCAACCTATTATTGATGAATTTGTTCATGAAGGTGATATTCTTTATATTCCTAAAGGTTATGTCCATACCCCATTTACTTCTGATACACACTCATTGCACTTAACTCTAGGTATTCAGACCAACTCCGAGAGTTCTTTGGCTTATACAGGAAAAAGTATACCAAATGACAATAATGTTAGCTATTCGTGCAAAGACTATATGCTCGCGCCATATTTTTTGCCTGAATGATTCACAAGCTAACAAGATACATTTAAATTATGTTGCGCCTTGTTCATAAACTTGGCTTTAATATCACGGAATAATATTCCTTCTAGCGTCACCTATAGACATTTTTAAAAAGCCAATCAAGACAGGAGTGGTAACTCTAATGCTGTTCACTTAAGGTGAGCGGCATTGTTTTTGCTAGAGTAGCGGCTTGGTTTCTTCTTCGCTACTATTTCTCGTCTATGTGTGGCGAACCGAGAACATTGAAGTAATCGCCATACAACCAAATCAGTTCACTTGCTTAAGAGTCGAATAAAACAATAACTAAAAAGTGAGGATAATAATATTGAATACTATAGATACGCGCAGAGAACCAGAACCTAACAAAACTTGTGAAAATAAAGGCAAGAAGGAATATAGCTCCGACAGTTTATTACTATCTTGCTTATAATTAATGGATTTTGGACTTTAACAATTGAAGAGTTTACACTTCAAAATAAAACGCTACTTTACTCCGTAAATATCGGTTTGGGTATGATACTTGTTGGGCTGTTGCTTTCTCGCTTGGTGTCATTTAATCGTGCTGCTTTGAACACGATAAAGCTAGATGAGAGTGACAAAGATAGCTTAGCTGCCAAACGTAGAAAATCAGGTTGGTCTGGCGAATATCGCTCAAAAATGATCTTTGGTTGATATTTAGCCAAAGTTGAATCCCGCCCTGTGGTAGGTATAACTACATGGACAAAGCGTTTAGCACGCTGTTTTTTACCGCGGGTATTGGGGCACTTCAGTTTCCAAAGCTACTGATGAAATCGCTACGATCTCACTTCTTTCTTACCTAATACTAGCTTTTAGTTTGGCTAAGAGTCGACATATTGAAAGACTGGAACGCTATAAAGGACGTATATATATGTCTTTATTGTATGGTTAAAAACTCCTGTGTTTCTGACTATCGCAGTGTTTTTAGTGTTAATTGCTACAGGCATGTTAACCCCAAACACGCTTGATGGTTTTTCATTAAAAGATCTGTTGGGCTTTTAGCACACACATAACAAGTAAGGATTAAGTGTTGCGTAGCCAACGTTAAATCCCAAGTGTTGAACAAGCCCGAGCCTCTGTATAAGTAAATTGTGCGATATGCTCTAGAGGGGTGGCAGCCTTGATGCTTTTCTCAAGGCGAGTTCGGTGTTCGTAAGGCAGAGGGGGCGCTACATCATCTGGTGTGTCATGCATGCCATTTTTGCTATTTGCCATACCTATAGTTATTCATGACATTGCTAATGTAAGTTTTCGCGAAACTCATTTCTGTCCACAAACGAGCTAGCTTTCATAGCTAGCTCATTGTGATCACCGAACGACTCTGTCGCATCTTAACTACCCAACAGAAACGTAGCGATAAAACCCATTGTTATGATTAATAGTTAAGGCATCAAGCAACCCAATCGGGGGAACAATTGGGTTGCTTGATATTAGGCGTTTAACACCTTCTGATTGCTTGAGTGCCAATCAAAATAGGAGTTGTTAGAACCATAGTTTCTTGCTGAGCCTTTTACAATTTTGAACGCATTATCTGAAGACTCAGAAAACGTAAATGGCTTGGTTGATTCACTATACCAATGTTTATCACCTTGTTGAAAAGTAAGGCGAAAGTTCACAATTTGTAATGCATCGTTAATTTGATAAAAGCCCTGATCTTCAGTGGTGACTGAGGTCTGTATTTTGCTTGCTTTAACGTTATAAACAAAATCTGTGGTATGAATCTCGTAATGGTTACCTGTTCGCATAATGTTGAGTTTTCCATTTATTGCGATTTCAGCAGTATTGATATCAATCGGGCAATGAAAGTTTTTTCTTGTTGGTGTTTTATTAATACACTTTTTTGCCTGCTCTAGAATGGTTTGGTTTATATCAAGTTCTAAATTTGATTGCTGTGTTTTTTCTTGCTTAGAAAAATGCGCAATATTAGCCGTCGGTTGTTCGGTTTTATTGTAATAAAAGCAGCAAATCGTAATTAGTGCTACTGCGCCTATAAGTCCATATTTCTTCATAATTATGTAATTGACTGTTGTTTTATTGCAGACGATAAACGAGGTGTCGAGGGCTGTAAATAGACTTGAACAAGGGCAAAGCGAGTATCACAAAGAAATGACAAACGTGAATCGAATATGAAGACGAAGATAGTCATTGTTAAGTTTTTGGCGAGGGGAAGAGAAACTAAGGCGGCGTAATTAACACGGAGATTAATATCCTTATACTGATAAAAAAACAATATACAGTAACCGATAATAGAATTAGCGTTCTGTGAATAACTTGTGGTATTCAATGTTTTAATAATAGTGGTTTTTTGGTTATTTATTTCTTATGGTATGTGAGTATTTTACAAATTAAGTACGGCTTTTAAATAATTACCTTTAACAAGCTACGCTTAAATTTGAGGGTTATATTTATTTGAGTGTGGGGTGAATATGGGGCTGTGGTTATACCTACAACGGATCACGGTAAAATATTTCTCTCAACTAACTGGGCGAAATATTGCAGTTATCACGGGTTTATACATCGCAATAAGTTGGTTGCTACTATTCCTTATGGGTGAAAAACAATTAAGTCGTTCTTTCTCCACTTTCTTTTATTACTTAGTCGTAACCGCTTCTACTGTGGGCTACGGCGATCATTCTCCTGAAACCGCACTCGGTAAATGGGTGGCTGCGCTATTTATTATTCCGGGTGGTTTAGGGCTATTTGCGATTGTTGTTGGCCGGATAGCAACCTTGTTCGTGAGTGTTTGGCGACGTGGCATGTTAGGAAAAAGGAGTCTTGAAATGGAGCAGCATATTTTACTGTTGGGGTGGAATGAAAATCGAACGCTTAGCATGTTACGAATGTTACTACATGAAGAAGCAGGGCGTCGGACGATTGTGTTATGTACGCGTTCTGAAATCGAAAACCCTATGCCTGATAAGATAGAATTTGTCCGTGTCACTAGCTATACCAATGCCGAGGAAATGGCGCGTGCCAGTATAGATAAAGCCAGTTGTATTATTGTTGATGCGCTACATGATGACGTAACCTTAACTGCAGCATTATTTGCCGCAGGTCGTAATCCAAGTGCACATTTACTGGCTTATTTTGATGACGAGGGGCTGAGCGATTTATTAAAGCTTCATTGTCCTAATGCGGAATGTATTCCTTCGGTTGCGATTGAAATGATTGCTAAATCAGCGGTTGATCCGGGGTCGAGTGTGCTTCATCAAGAGCTATTAAGTACGGATAAAGGGATGACTCAATATGCGATTGATTACCCTTCAACACAACAACCAGCGACCTTTGCGTTATTGTTTGAGCATTTTAAATATCAGCACGATGCTATCCTTATTGCCTATGACGATGGTAAGGGGATTCAAGTCAATCCACCATTAAACCAATCTATTACTCCTGCTACTCGTCTATTTTATATTGCGGATGAACGTGTTGATGATATGACGTGGCCAGAGCCAGCATCTTGATGACTCATTGTTGTGCAACGACGCATTATGTTGGTGCTGTGGGTGATTACGGTAGAAATTAAAAAGTAAAGGGGTGGCAATTAACTCACTGTTATCTAATAGTAATTTCTTGTTTTTTTAGGTTGGCATACTCACTGCATTAATCTTATTGCACATTCACTATTTCGTTAAGCATTGGCGCTTATCTCTTCTCGGGATAAGCGTTTTTTTTATTTCAGTGGCAGTGCGATATTGTTAAGGGGAAGGGATGATTAGCCAAGGAATTAAATCAGCATGTCCATATTGCGGTGTTGGCTGTGGCGTTGTAACAAAGCAGTCTGAGATTATTGGTGATGTATCTCACCCAACAAATCGTGGTGCACTTTGTGTAAAAGGTTCGTCACTCGTAGCCAGTATGAGCCAACCTAATCGCTTGTTATATCCTCAAATTAAAGGAAAGGTTGTCGAGTGGGATCAGGCAACCAGTCAAATAGCTGAAACCATTAGCCGTGTGATAGCAGAATCCGGTCCTGAAGCCATTGGTATGTACTTATCTGGTCAGTTATTGACGGAAGATTATTATGTTGCCAACAAATTAATGAAAGGCTTTATTGGTAGTAGCCATGTCGATACAAACTCTCGGTTATGTATGGCTTCTGCTGTTGCTGCACATAACCGAGCATTCGGTGAAGATATTGTTGCTACCAATTATAGCGATTTAGACAACACCGACTTAATTGTGCTGGTGGGTTCTAATTTAGCGTGGACTCACCCCATTGTTTTTAAACGTATCCAACAAGCAAAAAAACAAAATCCATTATTAAAAATAGTGGTGATAGATCCACGTAAAACGGTAACAGCAGAGCAGGCGGATTTACATTTAGCGTTGGCCAATGATACTGATATTGATATTTACAATGGATTAATTCGTTACCTTATAGAAAACAACGCTATTGATCGTGATTTTATTGCTCAGGTAACTGAAGGTTTTGATGCATTACAGCAAGAGGTAATGAAAGATAAATATTCATTGCTTGAAGTAAGTAAAAGTAGTGGCATTGCGATTGAGCAACTAGCAACATTTTACCAATGGATGAAGGAAGCGCCGCGTGCTGTAACTGTATTTTGCCAAGGGGTGAATCAAGCAAGTTGTGGCACAGATAAAGCCAATAGTATTATTAATAGTCATTTAGTTAGTGGAAAAATGGCCAAACAAGGTTGTGGTCCTTTTTCTATAACAGGCCAGCCTAATGCGATGGGAGGAAGAGAAGTTGGCGGGCTTGCTAATCAACTCGCCGTTCATCGTGGCTTTGATGATATTTCAATTTCGCAAGTTAAAGCGTTTTGGCAAGCGCCTAATATCGCAACAACGGCAGGGCATAAAGCGGTCGATTTATTTAAAAGCGTAGAAAACGGTGATATCCGCGTGTTGTGGATCATGGCAACTAACCCCGTGATATCAATGCCAGATAACGAGCAAGTACGCCGAGCATTAGAAAAGTGTGAATATGTGATTGTCTCTGATATTACACCTGAATCAGATACAGCAGCGTATGCAGATTGCTTATTACCAGCAGCGGCATGGGGTGAAAAATCAGGCATGGTAACAAACTCAGAGCGTATGATGAGTCGACAGCGGGCATTTACCGCAATGCCAGGTGAGGTTAAAGCCGATTGGCAAATGATTTGTGATGTGGCGAAGCAGTTAGGTTTTAGTAAAGCGTTTGATTATCAATCAGAAGCTGATATTTTTCGTGAACATGCCGCCTTGAGTGGTATTAACAATAGCACTGACTTGTTATTTGATATTTCATGTTTAGCATTGATTAGCGATGATGATTATCAAACGTGGCAGCCGCAGCAATGGCCTCTCAATGCGACCAGTAATGGCGTATTTGAACAACACAATGACCTTCCTTTATTTTCGACTCCAACCAGAAAAGCCCAATTAGTCGTCACGCCTTCAGCAAGTGAAAACCCGTCGTCAAATGTGATGTTAGCGCAAGATGCCTCTCAATCGATCTTCTGGCTTAACACTGGTCGACAACGTGATCAATGGCATACCATGACACGAACTGGGCATGTTCCAGTATTGGCACAGTCTGAAGTCGAGCCGAGTCTTTATATTCATCCAACCAGTGCTAAACATGTTGGGTTAGTGGATGGTGACTTCGTTTGTATTGAATCGCTTGAGAGCTATCAAGATTTGAATAAACACCTTGCTCGGGTTGTTTTTGATTCGACACTTAGCCAGCAGCAAGTGTTTATGTCTATGCACTGGGCTGGGAAATACGGTGCAAAATCGGCTATCAATCAAAGTGTGATTGTGGCTTGTGATCCTATATCCGGTCAGCCTAGTTTTAAGTCCGCACAAGTAAAACTAACACCGATCTCAATGGAATTTCATGGCGTGTCATTAGGGGATATTCCGGCACAATTGGACTATGAATATGCCAGTTTCCAAACGTATCAGAATGAACATTATCAGCAGAAAGGGATCTGGCGATATGCAGGTAAGACTTGCTTAGACAAAACGGCGCTATTGCGATCTTTAGCTGGATCTAAACAGCAGTATTTATTAGTAGAACAAAAGTGGGGATTTGCCTTAGTGCAGTTAGCCAAGGTAATTAACCCTGATATTAAATTGAATACTACGGCGATCCATCTTTTTAGTGATCAGCCAATTAATGTTGATATGACGACACTGATTAACTGTGTTAATCAACCCTTTGTGATGACGGATGTGCTAGAAGCCTTAGGTTGTCAGCATAGTAAGCAAACGCTTGTCTGTAGTTGTTTCCAAATTACGGATCTGATGATTGAACAAGCCATTGTTACCAATAACATCACATCATTATCCGATCTTACTAAGCAATTAAAATGCGGTACTAATTGTGGTACTTGCCTACCTCAAGTTGAACGACATTTTTCAGAAAGTCAGCAACTTATTCCAACTGTTCAATTATAAATGAAGGATGAAATCATGGATGATTTTTCAACAATCAAACGAACCGCTAAACAAGTCTTAAAAAGTCGATTTCAGTCTCATGATGATCAGGGGTACAAAAAGGTACTGAGGCCACTTTCATCTGCAAGTCGTAAGCATGATAGCGGGTTTGTAAGTTTAGTGGGAGCTGGCCCGAGCGACCCTGATTTATTAACGATAAAAGCATTGCGCGCACTTGAGCATGCCGATGTTGTCGTTTATGACCGTTTAGTCAGCCAAGATATTATTGCGTTAGCCAACCCTGAAGCTATTCATATTTATGTAGGTAAGCGTTGTGGTAAACCGAGTTTATCGCAAGAGGAAATTAATCAGATATTGATATCAGAAGCACATAAAGGGCAGTACGTGGTGAGAATTAAAGGGGGCGATCCTTTGATCTTTGGGCGAGGGGGAGAGGAAGCGTTAGCCTTGGTGGATGCAAATATTAATTATGAGTTCATTCCAGGTATTACTGCCGCGATTGGTTGCGCGGCTTCTGCTGGTATTCCTCTTACTCATCGTGAAGTTTCGCGTTCCGTTACCTTAGTCACAGGACATGTAGCAACAGGGGCTTTTAATGCGTGGTCGCAACTTGTCGCGAATGGGCAAACCTTAGTGTTTTATATGGGACTAGAGAAGGCACAACAGATACAAAACCAATTGATTGAGGCCAAGTTAAATGAAGAGACGCCTGTTGCCGTGATCTGTCATGGTTGCTCTGTTAATCAAGCTGTCTATATTGAACAACTTAAAGGACTCGCGTCATTAGCAGAGGATCTTAAAGGCGAATCCCCCGCCTTGATCATCATCGGTGATGTGGTAGCACTACGTGAGCAATTACAGCGCACAGCAAGGCAATTAACTGAGCAAGTGTGTTTGCTTTAAGGGGCTGATTTTAATAAATAGGTTTATTTATAGTTTTGTTTTTAGAGTTGGCAGTCTAATTGCAGTGTACGTAATAGGAAAATAACCACTTGTATAGAAAGATGTTGTTATCAAGGAAAGATTATGCCAGTTATCCCTATTATTATTTGCAGCGACAGCCAAGAAGAACAAAGCAAAATAGCGCAGCGTGTTGCCATTGATCTCCGCGTTGTTATCGAGGTTAAGTTTAATCAATTAGCTGGGATGTTATCGCAATATCCTGACGCTACTATTGTGACTTCATGGCTACAGCCTTGTGCTGAATTAAAAGAGATCATTAAACTCACTTCTTTAAATAGTACGCCGCTTATTGTTTTTATTCGTAAATTTAATATTAATACTTTCAATATATTACCAGATCCTGAAGGGTATTTATTACTGCCATCAACGGTTGACTGCGAGTTTGAAACGTGGATTGGGCGAGCAAAACAAGTGCGTGATAAGCAAATAAAACTGACGCAGGAAATTGCAGATTTAGAGCAAAAAATCATGGATAAAAAATGGATCGATAAAGCGAAAGGCTTACTCCAAAAGCACCATGGTCTTAATGAAAATCAAGCTCATGACGCACTACGAAAAGCGGCGATGGATAATGGTTTGCCGATGGTGAAAATAGCGAGAAACTTAATCTCAACATTACAGAAAACCGAACAATATTAGCTTTATTTACTTTGTTATCTGTTACTTATCTGGTGCGACCTGCACCATATTAAGGCAAATATAAATAAAACAAATAATCGAAATATCGTAACTAGCTGTTTTTAATGTTTTTTACGATTTTAAAAAAATTGGCATAAATGATGGATTAATTAATGTGTAAGTTGTGCAAGCGCATCACTTACACAAAATTTTTGGTCGCACTTGAATAACCGACGAGAGCGATAAAAATCCATAGCTACCATGAAGGTACTTGGGATGGCACCGAAGCCACTGTTTCTTAACCGAAGCAGTGGCTTTTATTTTTTAAGTTGGGTAGGAAATATTATGGCTATAAAAGGACTCATGCAGCTCATCAAAAAATCGTACGGCGTCAGTTTATCTGCTTTGCTGTTTGGAGCGCTAACGGTCAATGCATCGCCATTGGTGTTAGGCGAGCCTGAGAAAGAAGAACTAAAACTAGGCTTTATTAAACTTACGGATATGGCACCGCTAGCTATTGCTTATGAGAAGGGCTATTTCGAAGACGAAGGCTTGTATGTCTCACTGGAAGCGCAAGCAAATTGGAAGGTGCTACTGGATCGCGTGATTGATGGTGAGTTAGATGGCGCGCATATGCTGGCTGGTCAACCTCTCGGTGCAACAATCGGTATTGGTACCAAAGCACCGATTATTACGGCATTTAGCATGGATCTAAATGGTAATGCGATCACTGTTTCCAATGAAGTATGGCAACAAATTAAGCCACAATTACCGGTTGATGAGAATGGAAAAGTTATCCATCCGATTAAAGCTGAAGCGTTAAAGCCTGTATTGGAACATTACAAAGATACCGGAAAGCCATTTCAAATGGGTATGGTTTTCCCGGTATCAACCCATAACTACGAATTACGTTATTGGTTAGCAGCCGCTGGGATCAATCCTGGGTTTTATGCCCCTGAAAAAGGCGATAACAGTGGGCAACGTGAGGCTGAAATCTTACTGAATGTCACGCCACCACCGCAAATGCCAGCCACGATGGAAGCAGGAACAATTCAAGGATATAGCGTTGGTGAACCTTGGAACCAACAAGCGGTAGCGAAAAAAATTGGGGTACCGATCATTGCAGATAATGATATTTGGAAGAATAACCCAGAGAAAGTCTTTGGTGTAACGGAATCATGGGCGAAAGAAAACCCTAATACGCATATTCGATTAGTTAAAGCCTTAATTCGTGCGGCAGCGTGGCTTGATCATAATGGCAATGAGAATCGTGCCGAGGCTTCAAAGATACTTGCTCGTAGTGAATATGTAGGGGCTGATGAAAAGGTAATAGCGAATAGCATGACAGGGAGCTTTGAATATGAGGCTGGTGATATTAGACCTGCACCCGATTTCAACGTGTTCTTTCGTTATAACGCGACTTACCCTTACTACAGTGATGCTGTTTGGTCATTAACCCAAATGCGTCGCTGGGGACAAATACCACAAGCAAAACCTGATAGCTGGTATATCGATATCGCCAAACAAGTTTATCGTCCTGATATTTATCGATTAGCAGTTAATGCCCTGATTTCAGATGGCCTTATGAAGCAATCAGATTTTTCAGACGTCGATAATGAAACGGGTTTCCGCCCTCCACATAATCATTTCATTGACAATATTACCTATGACGGACGTAGCCCGAATGCGTATCTCGAGCAATTTTCGATTGGCTTAAAAGGCGATCAGCAGATCTAAGGAGAGATCATGTCAGCAACGATTAGTTTTCTTAAACAATTACCCGAGCAAAAAGTCATGTTAAAACGCTCATCCGAATGGTTACTACCAGTATTAGGCGTCTTGTTTTTTGTTGTGATTTGGCACTTTTCGGCACTACAAGTGAAAACATCACTTGGTTCATTACCGGGACCGGTTCAAACCGCTGAACAATTTGTGTTACTGGTTGAAGATCATCTGCAAGAGGGAGAAAAAGAACAGGCTTTCTATGAGCGTCAGGAAGTACGTAATGCTAAAAAATTAGCCGCTGATCCTGATGCCAATATCAAAGTGCGTGCTTACACGGGTAAAGCGACATTCTTTGATCAAATAGTTACCAGTTTAGTGACCGTTGCTTGTGGCTTTATTTTAGCATCCGTTATTGCGATCCCATTGGGGTTAGTGCTGGGACTCAATCACAAGTTATACATGGCGTTTAACCCTATTATTCAATTATTAAAACCTGTTTCACCATTGGCATGGTTGCCGTTAGTGACCATGGTAGTAAGTGCAAGTTACGTAACGAAAGATCCGTTAGTCGCAAAATCCTTTCTTAATTCAATGCTTACCGTCACCTTATGCAGTTTATGGCCAACCTTAATTAATACGGCCGTTGGCGTAACGAATGTTGATAAAGATTTAGTCAATGTGAGTCGAGTATTGCGTTTATCTTATTGGCAGCATATTAGAACGATTGTTTTGCCCTCTGCCATTCCGATGATTTTTACCGGCTTAAGATTATCAATTGGTATCGCATGGATGGTACTTATTGCCGCAGAAATGCTCGCGCAAAATCCGGGATTAGGCAAGTTTGTATGGGACGAGTTTCAAAATGGCAGTGCAGCATCGTTAAGCCGAATCATGGTTGCGGTGGTGATGATTGGTTTTATTGGCTTAATGCTCGATAGATTAATGCTCATGATCCAAAAGCGTGTTTCATGGGATAAGCAGCAAGTGTTGCGATAAGGCGAAAAAGGAGAAGTAAGATGCAAAAACCATTACTTGAGTTAACTCAATTAGGGATGCGTTACCCTGTCGCAACGGGCGAATTTGTTGCTTTGAAAGACGTTAATCTAACCGTCAATAAAGGAGAGTTTATCTCCTTAATTGGACATTCTGGTTGTGGTAAATCAACCGTGCTTGATTTAATCGCAGGTCTTCAGATGCCAACTGATGGTGGGGTTATTGTCAGTAATAAAGAAGTTGCAGGGCCGGGGCCAGATAGGGCGGTCGTCTTTCAGCATCACGCTTTATTACCGTGGTTAACGGTTTATCAAAATGTTGAGTTAGCGCTTAAACAGGTCGCGATACATCAAAAACAGAAAGTGAGTAAGACTTTGCTTAATCAGCAAGTGATGCACTATTTAGAGTTGGTGCAAATGACCCATGCCAGTGACAAAAAGCCTGATGAAATTTCTGGTGGTATGAAACAGCGGGTAGGGATTGCTCGTGCTTTAGCAATGCAGCCCAATGTTTTACTGATGGATGAGCCATTTGGTGCTTTAGATGCACTGACAAGAGCACATCTGCAAGATGCCTTAATGGCAATTCAAGCTGAGCTTAATAATACCATTATTATGATCACCCACGATGTCGATGAAGCCGTGCTGTTATCTGATCGTATTGTGATGATGTCAAATGGTCCTGCAGCCACAATCGGTCAAGTATTAGCAGTTGATCTACCTCGTCCTAGAAATCGTGTTTCTCTCGCAAATAACGAACGGTATCAATATCTACGTCAGCAAGTTTTACAGTTTTTATATGAGAAGCACTGCAAAGTTAAGCCAATGACTCAGCCAAGAACGCAAGAAGTCGCGTAAGGAGGCAATATGAACAACGGAATGGATAAACAACATCTTATTGTAATTGGTAACGGCATGGTGGGGCATCACTTTATCGATCAATTAGTCGATAAAGGCGGTTTAGCACACTATTGCATTACGGTTATTGGCGAAGAGTCGGTAGCGGCTTACGATCGGGTGCAATTATCAGCGATGTTTGCTGATAAATCTCAACAAGATCTTATGTTGGGTGATGTGTCGTGGTATCAAAACCAAGGTATAGATTTACGGTTAGGGCAACAAGTTGTTGAGATCAATCGCGCGCAGCAAACGGTAAATATTCGTGATGTGGTTACCTCTGAGCTGATTTGCTTAGATTATGACAAATTAGTGTTAGCGACAGGCTCAACACCATTTGTTCCGCCGATTAAAGGCAACGATCGTCAGAATTGCTTTGTTTATCGCACAATTGATGATCTTGCGGCGATAAAGAATGCCTGTTCACAAGCCAAAACTGGCGCTGTTATTGGCGGTGGGTTACTTGGGCTTGAAGCGGCAAATGCCTTACGTTTATTAGGGTTAGAAACCCATGTCGTTGAGTTTGCTCCTCGGCTAATGCCTGTTCAGTTAGATGATTTAGCCGGTGATTTACTGGCAAAGAAAATCACTGAATTAGGTGTTCATATCCACACCGATATGCGTACAGAAAAAATTACTGATGGGGAAACCGCGACTCATCGTTTATGGTTTGAAAATGATACGCCATTAGATGTCGATGTGATTGTTTTTTCAGCAGGGATAAGACCGCAAGACACCCTTGCTCGCCAATGTGAATTAGAAATTGGCGAACGTGGCGGTATTGTGATTGACGATACCTGCTTGACCAGTGATGCGAATATTTACGCGATTGGTGAATGTGCGTTATGGCAAGCTCGAATTTTTGGTCTTGTTGCACCAGGTTATAGCATGGCGCGTACTGTTGCTTCGCAATTAGTTAGCGAGACAGAGGCCAAGTTTGTTGGTGCGGATATGAGCACCAAATTGAAACTACTAGGCGTTGAAGTGGCTTCTATCGGTGATGCACAGATGCGCACTGAAGGAGCCAAGGAAGTTGTATTGCAAGACAGTGCTGGTGGACGTTATAAGAAGCTCGTTGTGAATGCTGACAGCACGAAAATTCTTGGCGCTATTTTAGTGGGTGATAGCAGCGATTATGACGCCTTATTACAATGTTATTTAAATCAAACAGTATTAACCGAGCACCCCGCACAACTGTTATTTGATACCTCAATGTTAGCGCCATCCACTGATGAAAATAGTGTGGTTTGTTCATGTCATAACGTTACTCGAGGCGCATTAATCAGCCAAGTACAGCAGGGTTGTCACGAACTTGGTGAAATTAAACAAGTGACGAAAGCGGGTACAGGGTGTGGCGGCTGCAGCTCCATGGTTAAACAGATTGTTGATGAACAATTAGCAAGCATGGGAATGGAAGTAAACAACCATGTTTGCCAGCACTTTTCTTATACTCGCCAAGAGCTTTTCCATTTATGCCAAGTGGAAAAAATTCAAGATTTTGAAACCTTACTCGCTACTCATGGGAAAGGGTTAGGCTGTGATATTTGTAAGCCAACAGCAGCATCAATCTTTGCTTCATTATGGAATGAGCATGTTCTCGAATCACCTTATCAACCACTGCAAGATTCTAACGATGCCTTTCTTGCAAATATTCAAAAGGATGGCAGCTATTCAGTTGTGCCTCGGGTCCCCGGTGGTGAAATTACCCCCGATAAATTAATCACCCTTGGTGAAGTGGCCAAAAAATACGATTTATATACCAAAATCACAGGTGGACAACGGGTTGATTTGTTTGGTGCACAACTATCACAATTGCCTGATATATGGGCTGAGTTGATTGAGGCTGGATTTGAAACGGGTCATGCCTATGGCAAATCATTACGAACCGTTAAATCTTGCGTGGGGTCAACGTGGTGCCGCTATGGGGTTGATGATTCAATGGCACTCTCGATTGAATTAGAAAATCGTTATAAAGGGTTACGCTCACCGCATAAATTGAAATTTGCTGTCTCAGGTTGTACCCGAGAATGTGCAGAAGCACAAAGTAAAGACATTGGTATTATTGCAACAGAGCAGGGCTGGAACCTTTATGTTGGCGGTAATGGTGGTATGCGTCCACGTCATGGTGATCTATTTGCTGTTGATTTAGATAAACCCACCTTGATTGCTTATATCGATAGAATTTTAATGTTTTATGTAAAAACAGCTGATCGTCTACAACGAACATCAGTATGGCTAGAAAATTTAGAAGGTGGGCTCGATTATCTTAAACAAGTGGTTATTGAAGATAAACTTGCCATCAACATCTCATTAGAAAAGCAAATGGAACATGTGATTAATAGTTATCAATGTGAATGGAAAACAACCTTATCATCAGAGCAAAAACTGCATCGTTTTCGTCAGTTTATTAATCTCAAAGATGAAGAGATCTCCTTACCATATCAACGTATTCGAGGTCAGCGTATCCCTATTAAGGAGGAATTATGAGTGATGTGACGGAAATACCTCAATCAATAAAATCAGATCTTCGTTGGGTTAAGATCTGCCATAAAGATGATTTAGTTCCTGACTCAGGTATTGCTGCCTTAGTTAATCAACAACAAATTGCGCTGTATTACTTACCTAAACAAAATAATGCAGTCTATGCCGTTGATAATTGGGATCCTATTGCAAAAGCTTATGTCATGAGTCGCGGTATTGTTGGTGATCAAGATGGTGTGTTATGTGTCGCCTCACCATTATTGAAACAACATTATGATCTGGCGACAGGAAAGTGCTTAGAAGTGCCAGAGCATATCCTTGGTACATGGAAAACCCGTTGGAACAATAACGAGTTATGGCTTTATACAGGCTAGTGAGCCTATCGTTATTGCAGTACGCTTTTGTCTAAATATAAAAATGCCGTTAGTAGGTAAACTATTAACGGCATTTTTGATCTAGAAGTTAACGCACGGTTATTTATTCAATTGTGCTTTTGCTTCTTCAACTTTTGAAAAGTCTAAACCAAGCTCTTCTACTGCTTCTTTGATTAATGCTGGATTCTGCATTACCTGCGCCATCAATTGTTGCAGCTTATCTTGTGGTAAGCCTAACTGACTAATTGTTGTCATTGCTGCAAGAGGGTTTTGCGTCAATGTCTGAAAAATCTCATTAATTTGGGAATCGCTGATATTGTTCTCTTTCAACAGGGCAATAATTGGGTTCATCACATGACCTTTTAGGACTAAATACAATAGACAATTAGTTTAACACTAGCTTTTCGTTGTGAGTACTGAGAAATGATGCTTACTTGGAGGGGAAGAAGTATTGTTAATTACCCATAAAGAATAAGTGATTAAATTTGTTACTTATATATCTATGGGTTATAACTTTTACATAACCTTTACATACGGATTATCAAATAGTTATATGATAGCGTAAAATTGCTCTGATGCTTATAAATAGGATTAATGATGTTTGTACCGAAAATCGCTATTCGACACTGTATTTTATTATTTGTTTGTTTATTAACACTAGGAGGGTGTGCAAACTCAGGTAATACGACATCAACAAAACCTGTTTTGAGCTATAAGCACCATAGTGAATACGGTAAAGCATCGTATTACGCAAATAAATATCAAGGGCGCAAGACAGCAAGCGGGCAGCACTTTGATCAAAATAAACCAACAGCAGCACATAGAACATTACCTTTTGGTACCAAAGTTAAAGTAACTAATTTAGCAAATAGTAAAAGTGTTGTTGTGACAGTAAATGATCGCGGCCCATTCACAAAAGGGCGAGTAATAGATTTATCCCGTTCAGCTTTTAGTGCGATCGGAAATACAGCGTCAGGTGTACTTAAGGTAAAAGTTGAGACATTAAATTAACCTGTATTAGTTTATCGCCATGACGATGATTGAAAGGATATTAGATGATTTTAGAAACACTTCACCAGTCGGTACAAACCGTCTTTGCTAATAAAATACGGTTAGTAAAGGCATTACTCATTCCATTTATAGTGACGTATTTATTACGTTCATTAAAAGTATCAATGGCAGGTATTGAGATATATGAGGAAGCGATTATATTTGTCCTAAATATAGCAATTTTCCTAGTTTCTTCCATTATCTGTCTACGAACTCAGCAAATACTAGACAGCCATGGTACAGATGATACCCGCTTTTCTAATTGGAGAGGTATCAGTTTTGATGTCCAGCAGCGTCACTATACGGCTTATTTATTCCTACTATTTGGATTGTTATATGCTATCTGGGCTGTTTTTAAAGTAGATTATGATTGGGTAAATAACGGCGTACTGTATTGTATATTGTTACTATTAGGCTGTGCAGGTTGGGTGATTTTTTCTCGTCTATCTTTTGTTTTACCTGCTATTGCTGCGGGGAAAAAAGCGTCTTTTAAAGATGCACTAGAGCTGACTAAGCATAAAAGGTTATATGCCTTTGTGATTGCCGGACTGCTACCTGTAGCATTTTATATGTTGTTTATCGGTCTACCCATTTTCTTATTATTTGCTAACCCTAACTTTGCGATGAGCCTAAAATTTATTAATGTGTTTATCTGGGGAGTTATTGTTATTGCAATTCCATTTATTATTGCGGCAGTTGAAGCTACGGCTTATCGTGCTTTAATGGATAATTCAGAAGCAACCGAAATTTCTAGCGTAGAATAAATGCAAATCTTAGAGATATAAAAAGAGCGCTGATGCGCTCTTTTTTATTTTTGTAATCGATTAGAGGTCGTCGTCGAAATCGCCAAAGCCACTGTCGTCGCCAAAGCCACTGTCGCCACCACCAAAACCATTGTTAGCGAATGTATCATCGTCACCAAAGCCGCTGTCATCACCGCCAAAACCTGAATCGCCAAAACCTTGGTTATCATCAAAGCCTGAGTTACCAAATCCACCAGTGTAATCAGAGCTAAAGTTATTAGCTGTGTCGTCTAAGAAGCTGCTACCGCCTTGGTCGTCAAACGCTGGGTTTGCAACATCCGCCTCTGGTACAGCCTGATCTGCAGATGCTGTATCAGGTGCCGCATCTTGGGTTGTATCAGTTGCATCGGCTGCTGGCGCTGGATCGGCTGCTGCTGTATCTGCTGGCTGATCGTGATCAAATAGCATGTTACTAATTACGCTACCTGCAACCATACCTGCAGCAACACCTGCCGCTGTTTGCATAAACCCACCAAATGCACTTGGTTGGCGAGCAGGTGGTTGTGGTGGCTGAGGAGCAGGACGAGAGCCACCAAACATACGACTTAACGAGCCACGGTTTGATTCTTCTTTATAGTACTCAGCATTCTTTTCTAAATAGTCGTTCTTTTCTTTTAGCTGCTTTAATGCCATTTCTTGTACTAGAACAGCTTGAGTAAGTTTGTAAATAGCATCGGGCTGAGATGCTATTTCATCGGCAATGAATTTTTCAGCATCTGCATCTTTTTTGCTTTCTGGGCTTTGTTTGAGCTTAGTAGCAACACTTTGAATAAGATCTTTTTCTTGTGGAGTCATGGTTTTTACCTTCTCAATACCCTATGTGCAGGGATAGCTTAGTTGCATAGCTGACTCTGAAATAAAAAGAATCAACCTTGCTTTATAGGTTAGTTCGTTACTGCATTATTCACATTATTAACTTGAACAGTAGCTGAACATACTAGTACAAGTCTTAAATCTAAATAAAATGCCCAGATAATGTATTACGAAAGTTGTAACACATCTACTCTTCGCCACAAAAATAGGGACGATTATTGTTACTATCTGTAAATGAGGGCTGCAATGTGAAATATCAATACAGTTATAGTTTAGAACAGCATAAAATCAAAACTATGCTGTTGGTATGATGTGTATGTCTGTTGTTAGCGTAAGATATTATTATCGTGTCGCCAGTCCATAATTGTCCATTCATTCATTTGTGCGTGAAGCGCAAGAGAAGGATCCGGGTTAACAGCAAAAGGCTTTTGAACGAATTTAAGTAAAGGTAAGTCGTTGATGGAGTCACTATAGCCGTAATAGTGACGATAATATTGTGATTGTTCTGCTAGCCATGATTCAAGACGTGTAATTTTACCTTCGCGATAGCTGAGAACACCACATGTTTTCCCTGTATATACACCGTTAATCGTTTCTAAATTAATAGCGATGCAATGAGAGACGCCGAGTTTCTCCGCAATTGGTTTTACGAGATGTTCAGATGAAGCAGAGACAATTATGATTTCATCTCCGCGCTTTTTATGCCATTCAATTCGCTTAATGGCATCAGAATAAACGGCAGGTGAAATGTATTCTTCAATAAAACGTGTAACGAGAGCAGATATTTCTTGTTCTGTTTTTCCTACTAAAGGAGCCAATGTTTTATCCATATAGCTCTCCATATCAAGCTTACCTTTTTGGTAAGCTTGCATCATTTCAGCTTCTTGTTGCTCTAACGATGATGAAGCAAGTTGGTTGTTAACGAGAAATGTTGTCCAAAGGCTAGCTGAATCTGCTGCGATAAGTGTTTCATCAAGATCAAAAATGGCCAAACAAGGGCGAATGTTGCGCTCAAGATTAAGTGACAAATCTCATTCCTTACTAGTTAGTTATCACGATAAATTGCTGACTGAGGGTAGGGAGCTAGCGTGACATTTTTGTGTCGTAATCATGTAATTTTTACTAATTCATGATCACGACAGCTAAATGTAAACGGAAAGTATTGAGAGAGCAGATAAGATTAAGCGATGCTTTCTTGAATGAGCTGTTCATTTAGGTATTTACAACTGTGATGTTTGGTTGTTTGATCATCAAACTCTTTCGTGATGTTAAAAGGCGTTCCTTTTGCAAAGTGCCAAAAGTACTTTTCGAGCTCTTTATTAAACTGGCTCTCAGTACAACCGGTGACAGGTGAAAAAAAAGTAAAGGTTGTTATGTCGTCTTGGCCTGAATTAACAAAACTTCGCTCAAAGCCATTATACCCAAATGCTTTAACATTAGGGGTGGGTAAACCACCGGGTACTAAGTGCGCTGGAACTGTGATTGTTACGCTAGTCATGCTCATCATGTCATCTCCATTGCGTCTTGATGATAATTATACTCTACAGAAAAAGATTGTATTTCACTATAAAAATTACATTACTCAATTATTCCCATAACGTATTGATATATATAGTGATGATGGGACAGTACTTTTTTTGTGACTAATATATCTATTTTTAATAAAGGAACAGTAATTACGGTTAAATTGTTTAAGTTAGATCTAGATAATTACACTAAATAAAGGGATTTATGAAATATTCAACACTTTCTTCTTCACTAATGCTGCTACTCGCATCTACATCATTTAGCGCTCATGCAAATGAAAATAAAGAATCTCAAACCACCATTTTCTATGGTGGTCCGGTTATCACTATGGAAAAGTCGCAACCAAGAGCAGAAGCGGTTGTGACGAGTAAGTATGGCAAGATTGTTTATGTTGGATCTGAACAAGAAGCATTGAAACAGTATCCAAACTCTAAAAAAGTAGATTTGGACGATAAAGTGTTAATGCCCGGATTTATTGAACAACACTTACATCCTTTCTTAGCGGCGTTAACATTAAATATGCCAGTTATTGCGCCAGAAGAATGGCAGCTGCCTTCAAAAACATGGCCAGCAGTAACAAACCATGATGATTATATTGCAGCTTTAACATTACAAGAAAAAGCGTTAAAAGATCCGAATGAAGTGCTATGGACATGGGGATTTAACAATTTTTTCCATGGTGAAATATCTCGTCAAGAGTTAGATAAAATTTCTAAAACACGTCCAATTGGTGTGTGGCATCGTTCAGCACATGAGTTTTATGTTAATTCTGCATTTATCGAGAAATTTGGTCTTAATCAAACGGATATTGATAAGCTAGGTAAAGAAGTGGCTGATCAGGCGAATCTAGATGAAGGTCACTTTTTAGAAGGTGGGGCACTCATTTATTTATTGCCACGAATTGCATCTGAATTAGGTAATAAAGAGCGCTTTTCTGCCGGTTTAAAGCAAATGGTGACGATGCTGCATCAAAAAGGGGTTACCGCTTACAACGAGCCTGGTGCATTTATCCCTGATTATATGATCGATACATATCTTGAGATCCTTGGTGGTGAATCTACACCTATGTATTCATTCTTTACGCCAGAAAGTAAAACGCCATATTTTGCAAAGGGTAAAGAAGGTGTATTGAAAGAGGTTGAACGCATAACGACAATATTACCTGAAGATGGCAAAGTTCGTTTCTTTGATAAACAAGTTAAGTTGTTGTTTGATGGTGCGATTATCTCTCAGTTGATGAAGATGAAAGATGGCTATACCGATGGACATCATGGGGAATGGATTCAAACACCTGAAGATGTTGAAGCGATCACTAAAATCTTCTGGGAAAATGATTATCAAATCTTGGTGCATGTAAATGGCGATCTTGGCGTTGAGAAGCTAATTAAGATTTTAGAAAAGCGCCAGGCTGAATACCCACGTGAAGATCATCGTTTTACCATTATCCACTTTGCAAACTCTACAGATGAGCAAGTCGAGAAGCTAAAATCACTCGGGGCTATTATTAGTGTAAACCCTTATTATGTTACTGGTTTTAGCGAAAAGTTCGGAGAGGTTGGTTTAGGCGAAGAGCGTGCTCACTCAATGGTTCGCTTGGCAACGATAGAAAAACAAGAGATTCCGGTATCGCTTCACTCTGATGCACCAATGGCTCCTTCTGATCCGCTGTTATTAGCTTGGAGTGCTGCAACACGTATAAGTAATGAAGGTAATGTTATTCGTCCAGACTTAGCACTATCTCGAGATGCTGCTTTGCGTGGTATAACAATTGAAGCGGCTTATTCTTGGGGTCAAGAAGAGACACTAGGCAGTATTAGAACAGGAAAAATAGCTAACTTTACTATTTTAGAGCAAGACCCGTATAAAGTGGAAATTAAGACTCTTAAAGATATCCCAATTTACGGTACGGTATTTGAGGGTAAACTGTTTCCAATTGATAAATAGTCGATTATAAACATGCAAAAAACGCCTATTAAAAGTGGTTCACTGGTAATAGGCGTTTTTGTTTATTGATTAAACTAGTCTTTAACCCACTGGTCATTGACTTTTTTCAACGAAACTTGTTCGGAGATCGTATCAACAACTTGGCCTGCTTTGAAATCGCCGTATTTCGCGCCGTAAGCAACAACCATCACTTCTGAAGATAGATTTTTCTTAAGGCTAGTTAATGCCGAACCTAAATCGTTTTTGGTTTGATCTGTGGCATTATTTTCTTTTGCTGGTTGCTCTGCAACTTTACGCATTGATTCTTTAAATTGCTCAAGACTCTTTGTTGCAACAAGGTCGTAAGTTACTTTTGCTTTGTAATCAGTTTTTGTATCAAGTAATACTTTATCAATCTTTAGGTTTTTAACTTCAAACGGAGTCGTGTCAGCTGTTATACCAAGATTTGGTTGCTCGTATTGGCTTGATTGTACAACATTACTGATTGTTGATTCGTCAACTTTTTCACTGCATCCGGTTAGTAATATTGATGATGCAATCGCTGCCGCTAAAACAAACTTTTTCATTGATAACGCTCTTTAAACGATAAAATATACTTTATTTTATACCCTTTGAATGAGTAAGGAGCAAGTCTGTACTAGCAAATCTTTCCTAATGCTAACAATTGTATGCGAAATTGATGGGTGTTTTTTTACATTGCAATATACATAAAAATATTTTTAATAAAGAATAAGATAGAAGTGATGTAAGAATGCAACATATGTACAAATAGAAGTAAGTCTAGCTTTTGTTGATTAAGATAAAGGACATTGACATTGCCTTACTCCATTACATAATTCTCTAAATCGAGAGTCTTATTGTTGATTAATTCGTTACACTGAAATTAAAACAGGCCAAGGAAGAGATAAAAATTATAGATGTAGGAAAATAGCATGGGAACCGTGGTGGTAGTGATACCTAATTTTATTTTGGTTAATCATAGCTTGTGTTGTTTAAAGCTATTGATAAATACTGCAGCTCAGATGGATGAAAAAGATGAAATTTAAGCTATTTGTACTATCAGTCAGTACTATGGGGTTGTTTTTTATATCAGCAGCTCATGCCGATCCGATAGAAAAGGCTTTAGACGTAATTAGTATCCCTAAGGCAATGCAAATTCTTGAAAAAGATGGCTATTATGATTTTCGAAAAATTAAGGTAGTTCGAGAATATAATGAGATAGAAGTCGATGCATTAAATAAAGACGGCCATCGTGTTGAGATAGAAATGGATCTCTATACCGGTAATATCATGCAAGCGCAGCTGGATTAGGCATTATAATAAAAACGGCGATGATTGATCATCGCCTGATATTAAATGACGACTTCTTTAGTCGTGATCATCATAATAAAAACGTCCCTCTAGCGAGTAAGGGTCATTTTGATCATATAAATTATGGTGTCCCCGCATTTTCTTTAATTGCTTCTCTAGGGCTCTGGCCTGATCAAAATGACCTTCTTGATAGGCAATAGATATTTTTTGTTCGATATCTTCAATTCTATCTTGGTTATTCATGTTCAGTCCTCCATCTATATCATTATCATATGCCGCGCTGAATAATTGCCAATTGTGATTGACCTTATAATTTTATACTAAAAATATATAACAATGGCTTAACAACCGGGTTTTTTGCAGTAATAAAATGAATCAAAGAGGTATAATGTTCATAAAAACAGTCATTTTATATCAATAAACGAGCTATTATTCTGTTTAGTTAAATAAAGTGGTCGATTGTAAAATTTGTGTGATATGTTTGATTTGTTGATAGTTTTATAAAGATAAAAACAAGCAGATTGTGAATAATCTGAGGCTATGAATAAAAAAGAGTCTGTGGATGTTCTCCAAAAATAGTATTGAATAAAGTTTGGCCGCTGATTATCAATACTGGTTGGTTGTTCTTTAGCTATATGAGTGCAAGTTTATAATGTATTAAGCCCGATGCATATCGGGCTTGTTTTTATATTACTAGCATGATGATATTATTTTAGCTACTGTGTACATTGCACACGATTCCTTCCAGCCTCTTTCGCTTTATATAATGCGTTATCAGCTTGTTTTAAAACATCTTCTGGTTCTTGTTCTAAATAGTTTTCTGCAACGCCAATACTGACTGTTACTTTGACTGATTTTGATGTTTTCTCTTGTCCACGAGCTTTAGATCCTGACCGATTGCTAGTAGGACGCTTGTCATGATCACGAATAATCATTTTATATTTTTCAATTTTTTCTCTTAATTCTTCAAGAAATGGCAAACATTCATCGATACTTTTTCCTTTGAATAAAATCGTGAACTCTTCCCCACCATAACGGTAGGCATTGCCACCACCATCAATGTCTTTCATAAGAGTAGCAACTAACTTGAGTACGTCGTCACCAGTATCATGGCCATATTTGTCATTAAATTTCTTAAAATGGTCAACATCGATCATCGCTAAGGTATAGGTTCTTCCTAAATGCTTAAGCTCATTATCTAACGCTCGACGCCCCGGGATTTCTGTCAGCTGGTCAATGAAGGCTAATTCATGGCTACAACTGATGATGTTAATAAGTAGTAATATCGCGACAATACTGAAGGCAACACTAGAGATGAAAGAGTATTGGAAAAAGGTAAACGTAACAAAACTAAACAGCAAACAGATGAAGACGGCTTGATCTGAACTATGGTTTCGTTTCAAAAGTGTTGATGCGCTACTACATACCAAGGCGAGATTTAATAACAATATAACCAATGGTAATAGCGACAAGTTTCGATAAGTAAAAAGGTATGTATCCCACCAAGATGTAAGATCTGTAGCGTTAAAGTGTTTATATACTAAAGCAGCCCATCCTACTTGTAAGAGTAAAAATACAGAAAATAGTGCGCCAAATCGAGAAAATAAGCGCTTATCAGGCATGATATGTACTTGCAGAAGATTAAAGGGGAGTAAACCTGCAAGTAAGCTAAAAATGAGTTTAACGTTATCGTTTGTTAAAGGCGTTTGCAGGTAATGAATGATGATTAGATATGCAACTAACATAATTAGTGCAACATAACCGGTTCTGCCTTGATTAAATGGTTGGCTCAGAAAAATAACTATCGTAAATAAAATGTAGGGAATATTGACAAGAAGATCTTGATAGTTAGCCAAAGATACTGCGGAAAAAGGTAATGCTATCAACATTAAGATTGCTATCGTTAACGGGATTATTAACCGCATGCCTGCTGAACGAAAGTGTGAAAAAAGGAGCATTAATCTCAACCTTAAATAAATACGTTTGTTTATGAGCGAATACGAGCCTAATAATTATTCGTATTTATCATCTTCCATGAATATGTTAGCCATAGCGACTATTTTAGCTATATCGGCTAACACATCAATAACTTAAATTATCTATTTACTTTTTTAGGTAGGGAAAAAGTTGTTTAATTTGCTCTGGCGTTAAATTTTCAACACAGTCAATATTTCGTTCAGGGATCGCCTCAGGATCAGGGTAGTGCTTGAGTACCTTCTCCATACTTTCTTCACGGATCAAATGAAAAATAGGATAGGGCGAACGGTTTGTTAGGTTTTCAGCATCTTCAGGTTCTGTACCATAAAAGCAGTAATCTGGATGAAAACTAGCGATTTGATATATCCCACTTTTACCTAGTTGAACGATAAGCCCTTCGACTAAATCAAGGAATTGATTGTAGTCCTCAAAATCTTCAAGTAAATAAGGTGCGACAACAAGTGTCGTTTCTAATTCTTGTGGTGGCGTTTCGTCGAGCTCTTTAAGTTGTAAATAAATGGACTCAAGTAGGTCGTTTTCAGACTTGTCACTGCATACATGAATTTTAATTTGCTTGTTGCGTTGAGGTTTAGCAGCAAAAGGACAAAGGTTTAAACCAATCACAACATCATTAAGCCATTGCTGAACACTTTGCTCAATATCATTAAGCGCTTGAACATTTTCGGCGATTGTTGACTTCATAGACTGACTTTCCAATAATTTTAGTTATAAAAAAGGCCAGCAAAGGCTGACCTTTTAAAGTGATAAAAGAAGATTTACGCTTTAACTTCTTCTTTATTCTCTTCAGCGATTGCTGACTCAGTATTCTCTGGCTTTTCGGGCGCAGGGAATTGTTTTACTGGTTTAGCAATAAGTTGACGAGTTGCGCTACGTATCTCAGCAAGTGTAACTTCAAAGCTATCGCCCAATTGATATTCTTTCACGCCATCAATGGTAATAATACCAAGTTCACCGCTACAGCTAATACGTTCTTTATTATCTAGAATTAATGAACTAGGAATAAATGCGGCAGCGCCATTTTCTAATAGGCGTACACGCATTCCAGCGCGATTAATATCGAATACTTCAGCATTAAAGACGGTAGCATTTTTAACGGCGTCTTTTAGCAGACGAACATATAGCCAATCTGAAACATCACGCTCTGCCATGCGGTGGCGACGACGATGTAAGGCAATTTCATCACCAACATTATCATCAGGGGTTTGGCTTGGCTCATTACCTGTGATTAGCGCTTTTAATAGGCGGTGGTTAATCATATCGCCATACTTACGGATAGGTGATGTCCAAGTTGCGTAGACATCTAAGCCCATTGCGTAGTGAGGAGCTGGCGTATTTGCCACTTCACTGTATGCTTGGAATTTACGTAAGCGATTATCTAAGTAAGTGCTATCAAGTGTATTTAACCAACGACGTAAAGCGCTAAACCCATTTAATTCAAGTAATTGCTCTTTTTCAAAAGGTGCATCAGCATTGGTTAAAAACTCCATTGCAGCATCTAACTTTTCAGGGTTAAAACCGCTATGAACGTTAAATACACCAGTGCCGAATTTTTCTTGTAGCGCACGACCAGCACAAATATTAGCTGTGATCATTGCCTCTTCAATCATACGATTTGCTGTACGACGCGCATCGGTATGAATAGCAATAACATCGTTATCTTCACTTAATTCAAAACGGTAATCTGGACGATCTGGGAATACAACAGCGTTCTCTTTACGCCATTTAGTACGTGCGTCAGCAAACGCTTGTAATGCACGAACTTGTTGTTCGATCTCAGCGTTTGGTGTCCAATTTTCACAATTACCATTTTCTAGGTAATCAGAAACGTTATCGTAAGATAGACGGCTTTGCGATTTTATCCATGCTGCGAAGAAAGTAATATTATCTTGGATAACACCATCTTTATCGACAGTTACTCGGCAACAGAGAGTGGGACGCTGCTCATTTTCAATTAATGAACAAAGCTCATCACTTAATTCACGAGGAAGCATTGGGATATTGCGACCCGGTAAATAAATAGTAAAACCACGCTCACGTGCTTCATCATCCATCTTATCGCCAACAGCGATGTAAGAGGTTGGATCTGCGATCGCAATAGTAATATCAAAGCTACCATCAGCATTTGCAACTGTGTAGATGGCATCATCCATATCTTTAGTTGATTCACCATCAATAGTAATGAAAGGTAAATCAGTAAGATCTTGGCGTTCAAGTGCTTCATCTAGCATAGTCCAGCTTTCTTGTGGTGCTGGTTCTGCATTGGGTAGTTCATGGCGTGCTAATGTAACCCACCATGGTGCAATTTTGTCATTACTGTCTGTGATTTTCTCTTTAATATCACAGAAGAATGTTTTGTTTTTGTCTGTAAGAGGGTGGCGGGTTAGCGTCGCTACAACCCAATCGCCTTCTTTAAGCGTTTCAGGGTTCAAACCTTTAACTGCTTTGGCTTTAATGGCATCTTTAAGCTGAGGATGATCAGGCACAACGTGCAAGCGATCACGAATTAGCTTCACTCGACCAATAAAGCGTGTCATTGATTGTTCAATTAACTCTTGTGGTTCAGCTACTTCACGTTCCTTTTCTGTTCGAATAACAGCCATAACACGATCACCGTGCATAACGTTTTTCATATACAGAGGCGGAATAAAAAAGCTTTCTTTGTTATCGGTTTCTAGAAAGCCAAAGCCACGGTCAGTTGCTTTGATATAACCTTCCTTTTTAGGAAGTGTTTCTTGAATTTGCTTTTTAAGCTGTGCTAACAGCGGATTATCTTGAAACATTATACCTGGTCTCAGATTATTGACGTTGACACTATACTTTTTTGGGTTGATAAAACCAATATTTGAGCAGGATATTTTCATTAAATGTGCTTTTCATTAGTTGGGTTTAATAAAAGCGATGCATATTTTGCATAACAACGAAAAAATTTCAGGGAAAGGTTAATATTGGAAATGTAAAGGTATTAAAAATAAAGCACTGAGACTATAAAGGGGGGCTAATACGACCTTTATAATGTTTGAACTAATGATTGATACATAAGTCTTGAATTAATTGAAGAAGCAATGCGGATATAACATTATTTATCAATGTATTATGTCTTTTGTTTTTAGAATGAAGTTAGTGCGCATTGATGAGTGTTAATTCATCATCTTTCAAATAAGAAAGATAAAAGAAAGCAATTTGAAACTCTATTTATAAGATAAGAATGTGTTGGCTATAAAGTGAGAGGTGATTAACCACTAAGGTTACTTTGCTCAGTATATTTAATGTATTAACAGTAAGATAGATTAAATAATAACTGGCTTATGAATATTTATGTTTATCTGATGTGCTAATTGTTCAAGAAATAGTAACTTGAGACTTATTCTGTGACATTCCTCAATTTTTTCTGGCTTTTTATCAAGTATTGCCTCACAATACGCCCCCTATTAGTCGAGGCCCGTGCTTGAGGTTGCTGTTGCAGAACCCGTATGTAGCAAAGGGGCCCCGTTTTTAAGTCGTTCATATATTGGGATCCCAATGCAAGAAACTGTAACAGAATTTCGCCAACTAGACTTGGCCGACACACTTCTATCTGCACTAGACAACATGGGCTTTGTAGCGCCAACGCCGATTCAGGCAGCGTCTATACCTCTACTACTAACTGGTACTGATGCCCTTGGTAAAGCGCAGACAGGTACTGGTAAAACAGCAGCATTCTCACTGCCTGTACTAAACAAAGTTGACTTATCTCAGCACAAACCACAAGCAATTGTTATGGCTCCAACGCGTGAGCTTGCAATTCAGGTTGCTGCAGAAATTAAAGTACTTGGTCAAAATATCAAAGGCCTAAAGGTTCTTGAAATTTACGGCGGTGCTTCAATCGTTGATCAAATGCGTGCACTTAAAAATGGTGCTCACATTATTGTTGGTACACCTGGTCGTGTTAAAGACCTTATCTCACGTAAGCAACTTCAACTAGACGAAGTACATACTTTTGTTCTTGATGAAGCTGATGAAATGTTGAAGATGGGCTTCGTTGACGATGTAACTTGGATCATGGAACAAGCACCAGAAACAGCACAGCGTGTGCTTTTCTCTGCAACTATGCCTCCAATCGTTAAAGAAATCGTTGATCGTTTCCTACGTAACCCTGCACGCATTGACGTTGCTGGTGAAAACCGTACTGTTGCGAAAGTAGAGCAGCAGTTTTGGGTTGTTAAAGGCGTAGAGAAAGACGAAGCAATGAGTCGTCTACTTGAAACTGAAGATACTGATGCATCAATCGTATTCGTTCGTACTCGTCAAGATACTGAACGTCTAGCAGATTGGTTATCTTCTCGTGGCTTTAAAGCTGCGGCACTTCACGGTGATATTCCACAGTCGCTACGTGAGCGTACTGTTGATCACATCAAACGTGGTGTTATCGATATTCTAGTTGCAACTGACGTTGTAGCACGTGGTCTTGATGTTCCACGTATTACTCACGTATTTAACTACGATATCCCGTTCGATGTTGAATCTTATATTCACCGTATCGGTCGTACAGGTCGTGCAGGACGTACTGGTAAAGCGATTCTACTCGTTCGCACAAACCAAATTCGTATGCTTCGTACTATCGAGCGTGTTACTAAGTCTCGCATGGAAGAGATTCAACTTCCTCTACGTGATTTAGTTGCTGCATCTCGTTTAAACCGTTTAGGCGAAGAACTAGCAGCACAAAAAGAACAAACAAGTGTAGAAGCGTTTGTTGAACTTGTAGAAAAACTACAAGAATCAATCGATGTTGATGCAGCAACACTAGCAGCAATGCTTCTTCAGCGTCAGCAAGGTAACCGTCCTTTATTCTATAAAGGTCCAGACCCAATGATCGCTGCTATCGAGCGTGAATCACAACGCCGTGAGCGTCGTGGTAACGATCGTGACCGCGGTGAGCGTGGCGAGCGTGGCGACCGTCGTGAGCGCGGTGAACGTCGTTCATACAACAATGCTGATTGGGATACTTACCAGTTACAAGTTGGTCGTGAGCAAGGTGTTCAAGTTAAAGACATCGTTGGCGCAATCGCAAACGAACTAGGCCTAAGCAAAGAGTTCATTGGTGCAATCAAACTTGCTCCAACGCATACTTTTGTTCAGCTTCCTAAGAAGATGACAGCAGAAGTAGCTTCTCAGCTTAAGAAACTACGCATTCGTCAAAATGATGTTAAAGCTGTAGTTGTTGAAGGCGAAGTTCTTCGTGAACACCGTCCTCGTAGCGGCAACCGTGATGGTAATCGTGACGGCAACCGTGGTGGCTACCGTGGTAACCGTGACGGTAATCGTGGTGGTGAACGTGGTGGTGAGCGTCGCTTTGACCGTAATCGTGGTAATGACACACGTGGTGGTTACCGTGGTAACCGTGATGGTGCACCTCGCACAGATCGCAAGCCTCGCACAGAAGCATAATTTATTCATTAAATTAGATTGCTAAATAAAAGCCGAGTTATTTAACTCGGCTTTTTTGTGTTTATCAATGTATGTTTGGATGAGATATATTGCCTTGCAGTTAATGTTATCTTGATGTGGTATACATTTATATATATTAAGAACTTTCAGTCTTTAGTTTTAAAATTACCTAAGCGTTATAAGCTTTAGCTCTTACCATTTTTCGGTATTGATTCGGAGTAACATCGAATTCTTTTTTAAAGATGGTTGAGAAATGATAGGAATCTTTATAACCCACTTGTTCTGAAACATCATTGATTGTCATTCCAAAATCGCGCAGAAGTTCTTTCGCGGTAACCATTCGGATCTTTTGAAGATATTGGTGAGGAGCAAGTCCTACCTGATCTTTGAATTTACGATTAAAAGTGCGTAAAGGTAATTGGCAATGTTCTGCCATATTTTTTGCGGTGATCGACTTGCTCATATTGAGTCTGATCCAGTCTTGCGCTAAAGCAATTGATTCATCAAATTGTACCTGCCCTCCAATTTCATAAAACGGTTGATGATCAGATTTACTGATCTCATGCCCGTAATGTGTCTCTATCGTTTTAGCAATTTTCTGACCAAAATTATTTGTTATAAAGTACAGCACCATTTCTGTTTGTGAGTTAATACTTTCGGTGCAATAAAGTCCATTGGCCGAGGTGATTGATGCCTGCCTATTGAGTTTTACCTTTGGATATAATTGAGAGAATTTATCGTGAAAATACCAGTGAGTTGTGGCTGCTTGGTGGTCTAATAAACCCGTTTCAGCAAGCCAGATAGCGCCAGTTCCTGTCGCAATAATTTTGGCTCCATTCTGGTATTGCTTAATAAGCCAATATGGAATTTCAGGATGTTTGGAGAGTGAAGCTAATGGGTTCCCCCACATAGGCGGCAATATAATGACATCAAATGACTCGTCATTTGCAAAGGTACAATCGGGTTGAATACGAATACCTGCAGTTAATTTGGGTGGTATTAGGCTAGGCGCTATCACTTTTATTTCAAATGGGCTCTCTTTTTGGCTTTTTCGGTCACGAAGGCTAGCAGCACTGGTGAGCATTTCAGCGCTTAGTGATATTCCTGTGATCAAAGCACGGTGATAGAGCACAAATCCAATTTTCATACTTTCCCTTGTGTGATCAGTATATTAGTTATGTTGCTTATTATTTTAATGCGTGGCACATATGGCAGTAATTTTGGCACATATATTAGGTGATAAACAATCTAATACTGTTATCCTGTTTTAAAACAGTGTTTAAATAAAAGTCAGGGATTTTAAATGGCAAAGTTACCGTTAATTGTAGGTTTAGGTGGCATCAATGCTGCTGGTCGTAGTTCAGGCTTTCATAGCTATAAATTGATGGTTGCTGATGTTCTTTCAGCTGATGTGATGGAATCAACATGGCAAGATCTTGCTTCTCGAATGGGATTGGAAGCTGATAATAAAGTGACTGCTGAAGTTATTGATGCGATTAAGGCAGGTACATTTGTTCGTCGTATCGATTCTTTTGATCCTGATAATTTACTGTATCAATACAAAGCTAATTTAAATACAGACAACGATAAGATCTGTTTTACTTTACGTAAGTCGAAGTTGCCGACCAAAATCCCTGATAATTGGGAAGTCGTAGAGGATGGGAGCAAAGTACATATCACGGTTAATGGTAACCTTGATGCATTGATTGAAGATCGTGTTGCTTTCCCTGTTACCAGTGGCGGAAATATTCCCGCGGGTTTCAATCCAGCTTCATTATACAACTCACGTTTTCATCCTCGTGGACTTAGCTTAACCATCTATGGAGCATCTGATGCATTAAATTCATTAGGCGTTGAGTGGGATGAGATTCTTAAACATATTAAACCCGATGAAGTGTCAGTTTATGCGGGTAGTGGTTTAGCGCAAATTGATGAGAATTCATTGGGTGGTATGCTTGCAGCTTCTCTCACAGGTGGGCGTGTTAGCTCTAAAATGATGGCGTTGTCATTGGCTGAAATGCCAGCTGATTTTATCAATGGTTACGTGATTAATAGTATTGGGACAACTGGTACAAACATGGGGGCTTGCGCGACGTTTTTGTATAACCTACGCCAAGGTATGTATGACATTCAGCATGGTAAATCAAAAGTAGTGATTGTCGGTAATGCTGAAGCACCGGTGATACCTGAAATTATGGAAGGGTTCCGTGTTATGGGCGCACTGGCAGAAGATGCCCAATTAAAAGCGCTTGATAGCAATGATGAGGTAGATAACCGCCGTGCATGTCGTCCATTTTCTGCCAACGCTGGCTTCACGATGGCTGAATCAGCACAATTTGTTGTGTTAATGGATGATGAATTAGCATTAAAACTTGGTGCAAACATTTACGGGTCAGTGGCTGATGTCTTCGTCAATGCTGATGCTAATAAAAAGTCGATTTCGGCACCCGGTGTAGGTAACTATGTCACGGTTGCAAAAGCTGCAGCACTAGCCAAAGCGATTTTAGGCGAAGAAGGCGTTAAGCAAACATTTGTTCAAGCGCATGGTACAGGGACGCCTCAAAACCGTGTAACAGAAAGTCATATTCTCAATGAAGTGGCTAAAACGTTTAATATTGATAATTGGCCAGTAACCGCAATCAAATCTTATGTTGGGCATTCAATGAGTGCGGCGGCTGGGGATCAGTTAGTCGCATCACTTGGTGTATGGCAACACGGCTGGATCCCGGGAATTAAAACCATTGACCATATTGCAGATGATGTTCATCACTCAAACTTGAATATATTAATGGATCATCAATTTGCTGGAGAGATGGGGCAAGATTACAAAGCGGTAATATTAAATGCTAAAGGGTTTGGTGGTAATAATGCTTCAGGTCTTGTTTTATCACCGAAGCAAACACTGACCATGTTAACGGCAAAACATGGCCAGAATGTGATGGCTCGCTATTATCAGTCTAACCAAGCTATTTCCGATGTATCTTGTAGTAATGATAAAGCCGCTTGCTATGGGCAAGAAACCATTCGTTACCACTTTGGGGAGGCGGTGATGGATGAGAATTCAATCACCATGACACAAGATAGTCTACGTTTATCTGAATTTGAGCAAGCAATTGATTTGAGCACGGGAAATCCATACTTAGATTATATCTAATAAGTATATTTTCTCGCATTTCTGAAAGGGTAAGTTATTATTTGACTTACCCTTTTTAATATATGGAACATCAGTGTGAATAAGAATAAAGCAATAGTAATAGGGCTTGTGGGTGTAGTGTTATCACTTTTTACCTTACCGGCTTTCAGTGTTGAATGTCAGCAGAATACGGCCTCGTTACCGTTATGGGCAAATAGCCAACCAAGAAGTGCACTTTTGAGTTTTGTTGAAAAAGTAACAACAGAAGGAAGTAAGGATTATGTAAAACCTATTGATCGTATTGCTGTGATTGATAATGACGGTACATTATGGTCAGAAAAGCCAATCTATACTCAGTTCTTATTTGCCTTTGATCAAATAAAAAAGAAGAGTGCTAATCACCCAGAGTGGAAAACTACCACACCTTATAGCTGGGTTTTAAATAACAATACTGATGCGATCTTTAAAAAAGGCTGGGCTGCATTGTTGCCTATTTTAGAAACTTCGCAATCAGAGATGACACCAGCGGAATATAGCAAAGATGTAATTAACTGGCTTAAAAATAATCAATCGCCACGTTTTAAACGCCCTTATACATCGTTGGTGTTTCAACCAATGATTGAACTGATTGATTACTTACAAGCTAATCAATTTGATGTCTTCATTGTAACGGGCGGAGGTAGCTCTTTCGTTAAACCATGGAGCGAAGCGATATACCATATTCCAGCACAAAATGTGATTGGTACCGCTTTTGGTTATACTTATAAAGATGGTCAATTAGAGAAAAACAGCAAGCTGATTTACATTAATGATGGCCCACAAAAAGCGATCAACATTGAAACGATTATCGGAAAACGTCCAATTTTAGCTATTGGTAATTCAACTGGTGACGAAGCAATGTTGAAATGGACGACCTCTCAAAAAGGTATAAGTCTTGGTATGCTGATCCACCACACTGATGCAAAGCGTGAGTGGAAGTATGGCGCAAACTCGTTTGAGGGTAAGTTTACACCAGCACTGATGGAAGCGGCGAAACAAAATAAATGGCAAGTCGTTGACATGAAGAATGATTGGTGTCAAATCTATCCAACGCAATCACAACAGCGTGTCTTGCCATAAATAAAAAAAGCCGAGCATAATGATATGCTCGGCTTTTTATCGTTCTATTTTGAATCAAACACTAACAAAAAACTTATTTTTTAAGTGTCGTGATCTTCGTAGCTTTGCTATTGATAGCGCGGCGTAAACGTGCACGACGTTCAGCAGCAGATTGATCTTGTGTCGGGTTATTCTTTCTCCCTTCACGTTGACTGAAAGCAGGCTTTGAGTGCATACGCTCTAGTAAGGCATCGCGGCTTTTTGGTTCATAGCCAATTAATTGAACACGGTGGATACGTTGACCGATCAAGCGCTCAATTTGCACTAGTGTTAGCTCTTCTTCACGGCTAACAAAAGAAATGGCATTACCTTTTTGTCCTGCACGGCCTGTACGACCAATACGGTGAACATAATCTTCTGCAAGGAAAGGCATGTCGTAGTTAACAACATACGGCAGGTTTTGAATATCAAGACCACGGGCAGCAACTTCTGTTGCAACCATTACACGTGCTTTGCCTTCTTTAAACTCTTCCAATGCACGACGACGCGCGCTCTGTGCTTTATCACCGTGACAAAGTACTGCTTTAATACCGTCTAGTTTAAGCTCTTTAACCAGTTGATTCGCTGTTTCTTTGTAATTGACGAAAACGAGTACTTGTTTCCAGTTCTTTTTGCCAATTAATTCAGACAGCATTTCACGCTTGCGATCTTCATCAACAGGGTAAACCACGTGAGAGACGGTATCAGCTGTACTATTCTCAGGGGTTACCGTAATACGTTGTGGTTTATGAAGAATATCAGCAGCCAGAGCATTCATTTGTGCTGAAGACGTTGCTGAGAACAACATGGTTTGAGGCTTGGTTCGGATATCATCAAGGATCACACGGATCGCACCGATGAAGCCCATATCTAACATACGGTCTGCTTCATCGAAAACAAGGAATTCAAGGTTTGCTAGTGAAACATTGTTTAGTTCCATATGCTCGATCAGACGGCCAGGTGTAGCAACAAGAATATCAACACCTTGTTCTAGGCGTTTTTCTTGTGACGACATTTTTTTACCGCCAAAAACAGCAGTACAAGTGATGCTAGTGTATTTAGTGTAGTCGCTGATGTTATTTGCAATTTGCTCTGCCAGTTCACGAGTCGGTGCCAAAATTAGAGCACGAACATTGAAGCGGCTTTTTGATTTTGGTTTTTCAATTAATTTTTGAATAATTGGCAGTGAAAAAGCGGCAGTTTTGCCTGTACCTGTTTGTGCTAGTGCAAGAATATCAGCACCGCGACGTGCTTGAGGGATAGCTTTTTGTTGCACTGGTGTGAGTTTTTCATAACCGATTTCAGTTAATGCTTTAACTAAATCTTGAGAAAAACCTTGTGATAAGAATGACATGCTTTGTTCCTAAACTGTCGGCTATAGCCGATTACATTCATAAACTCAGTTGCTTATGAATGTAATCATCTTGCCGTTAAAATGGTCGCATATTATAGTTGATTTTAGGTTAATTCGCTATCTTAACGTAATATGTTAGTGGTTTTGAGTTATGCCTTTTTCATTTGTATTATTTATCAATTGACTTGATTTAAGGTTACTATTTTAGCAAACCATTATCAGAAGATGGCTTTATTAATATGTCAGGTCTTAAAATAAGCCTAGATAATATTAAGCCCACATATAGCTTAATACGATATGTGGGCTTTTATCATTTATTGCTATTGAGATTTAAACTTATTACTTAAATTCAGCTTTGCGCATACGGTTCAGCACAGCCATTACCTCAATGACACGAGGTTTCGACATTTCGCCGTATTTAGGCATCATATCAGCCCAGTTATCATGCAGCATGTTAGCAAATGCACGCGCAGGGACTTTTTCCCAACCTTTAAGTTGTGCAAGTTGGAACCATAAGTAACCAATAGCAAGTAACTGACTAGGATGAGCCACTTGTTCTAACGCTTGCAAATCAACGTATTCACGACCAAAGCGTAACGATGTTTTATCTTTCACTTGAATACGGAATTTTCCTTCTTCAAGTAACGCTTGCAGCGCGCTACGGTTTATTTGGCGTGTACGAGGACGAACAATCACTTCTGTACCTTCAGCTTTACGTCGGGTAGGGTGAGAAGCAACAACTTCACGTGCTTTATCTGTTACATCTACTGCTTCATAGTTATGCATCTGAATAACAGTATCGGCCACATCTAAATAGTCACCAGAGCCACCCATAACAAGCATTACTGAGATATCATGCTGATCGCGAAGTAAAGCGATACGGTCAACAAGTGGCGTAATTGGCTCATCATCTTTACAAATCAGTGCCTGCATGCGCTCATCACGGATCATAAAGTTTGATGCAGAAGTATCTTCATCAATCAATAATGCTTCAGCGCCAGCTTCGATCGATTCTTGTAACCAAGAAGCTTGTGAGGTTGAACCTGATGCATTTTGGCTAGTAAAGGCTGTGGTATCTTTACCCATAGGTAAGTTGCTGATGTAAGGCGATAGATCAACATTATGAACGCAACGACCATCTTCAGCGCGTATCTTAGCTGCATTATAATTGGTTACGACGTACTCACGACCATCACCAGGGATATGATCGTAAACAGAACGCTCAATGGCACTTAATAACGTTGATTTACCATGAAAACCACCACCAACAATTAAAGTAATGCCCTCAGGAATACCCATACCACGGATTTTACCTTTGTGTGGCGCTTCAAGCTCTACTGCTAGGTTATCAGGGCTTGTAAAAGGTACAGCGTTCGGAAGTGGTAAATCACTGTTACCCGCAAGGCGAGGAAGAATACTTCCATCAGCAACAAAAGCTAAGAGTTTATGTTCTTTTAACTGTGCGCGAAGTGCTACTTGATCTTCTGCTGCTTCACAGTGGGCTTTTAACTCTTCCATTGGTAATTCGCGTGCAATCGTTGCACGGCGGATCATTTTTGGTAGGTGGAAAGTTAATAGATTCATTGTACGCTTAGCAATGATGGTACGACCGTCAGCCGGAAGGTTTACACGAAAACGTAATTCGATACCTTCGTCATCAAATACCACCGCTGTACGGTCAAGGATCACCTGTCCTGGCATATCAATAAGTACTGCATTATCTTGTTGCGATAAATCTGCAAAAAAGCGAGCAATAAAATCTCGTGCTGCACATTGATAGACTGAAGATTTTTCACGTAACCATTCTAGATCGGTGAGTGACCATGCTCGACGGGCACGTACACGAGAAGCCGGCGCAAACGGGTCCGATTGAACGGTATCAATATAAAAGTCGAAATCAACGAAGTGGTATTCACCGCGCATACTCGTATAGCTGCGGTAATTATGACGGTCAATTTTATGGAGTTTGGCTTCGAGTAATTGCATATCGCCTCGATATCGTTCGTTATGGTGCACAGCACCTAAAATCTAGTGTGTTCGGGGGCTGGATATTACACTAAAGTCTGATAGTTAGCATGTAAACTTTAAACGAGATCACAATAATTAGTGCTTTTTCATTATGGCTTTAAATATGTTTTGTCCTTAGGTTTATAGTTTAGTTAATAAGATGTGACTTATAGTGAGGACTCATTCTTCGTGCTTAATACATTATTCGTTTATGGCACTTTGGCGCCAGAACAATCTAATGCCTATGTGCTTTCTGATTTGAAAGGTTCTTGGAAAAAAGCGAGCGCAATTGGATTTATTTACCTAAACGGTAAAGGCGCGACATTAGGTTATCCTGCTTTTGTACCGCAATCAGAAGGGGAACGTGTTCAAGGCTTACTCTTTACGTCTGATGAATTGACAACGCATTGGCAGCGTATTGATGATTTCGAAGGCGAGGGGTATGACCGTGTAGTGATCACCGTTATGCTTGACGATGGCTCTGAACAATCGGCATTTGTGTATCGTTTAAGTCCAAGTGAAATGTAAGTCAGTCTGGCAAGATTATAGAGATATAAAAAACAAGATCGCTATTAATAGCGATCTTGTTTTTAAATAAATTGGCTTATCGACGACCGAGAACCTTAATGCCAGCACTGCCATCTTCAGCACGGCCATACACTTGAATATCTGTTACACAGCGCTCATAAGAGAATCGACGCCAATCTGTTTTTTCGTTTTTATCTAATTTGCGTTGAAACTGGAATACGCGCGAAGAGCCATTTTGAAATTTAAAGACGACTTTTGTTAAAAACACATCACGTTCAGCTTTGATCTGAATCGATTTAGTATTACGACACAGTGGTACAGGGATCTTAGCGTGACTATTTTTAGCTTCAAGAAGAATAGTACGACCTAATGTAAATGTATCAGCTGAAGCTGTTGTTGAAAATGCCATCGTAGAAAGCATGATTGCTGCAGCCATTGTCGCTTTTAGTTTCATAAAGAAATCTCACAAGTAAAAACTGCACTGATTATAATGAGATAAATTCGAAATGGCTAAATAATTTGTTGTAAGTATCTGTAATTTAGTAATACAGAACATATGTCAAATAGTTGGGTGTTTTTTGTTTTATTTTGGTTATGTTGTCGTCACTTGAAAATCAGTTTGAGCAATAATGCATAAGAAAAAACGTGGTGTCATCTGAAAGGAGATGACACCGTTTATTATTAATAGTTAGCCAGCTGAGCGACCACCAATACATTGGCTTAAGAAATTATCAACTTTTCTCGCAAGTTTCCTTGCTTGCCTTGGCGTTCCATAATGGTGGCCAACGTTATTCATTTCCCAGTACTGTACATTTTTTCCTGCTTTCTTTGCCGCTTCGACAAAACGACGAGATTGCTCTGGGATCACAACAGCATCACTGTCCCCTTGAATGACTAATAGAGGCGCATTCATATTGTTAACAAAGTTGATGGGTGATTGTTGTGTGCGTTGCTGCTTCATCTCTGGATCGTTGAAATCACCAATATAATTTACCCAAATATCTTCATATCGCTTCCATGGTTCAGGGAAGTTTTTTACCATTAGCTCTAGATCTGACATACCAAAAATATCAACACCGCAAGAAAATTTATCGGGAGTCAGTGTCATACCGACTAAGGTTGCGTATCCACCGTAACTAGCACCCATAATAGCGACATTGTTCGGATCTGTTATTCCTTGCTCTACTGCCCAATTTACACCATCAATTAGGTCGTTATGCATAGCTTTAGAAAACTCACCATAGCCTGAAGATGTAAACTCATAGCCGTAACCTATAGATCCCCTGAAATTAACTTGAATAACCGCATAGCCACGGTTGGCAAGTAATTGTGCTTCACTATTAAAGCCCCAGTAGTCGCGAGCATGTGGTCCACCATGAACCAGTAATACCGTTGGAAGGTTATTGGGTTTAATGCCCTTAGGTAGGGTGATATAACCGTTGAGGGTTAAACCATCTCGGCTCGTGAACTGAATGGGCTTTTGAGTGGCAAGAAACTGCGAGTAATGATGTGATTTACTTTGTGATAACAGTTCTTTCTTGTTGTTAGTTGCATCATACAGATAAATATTATATCCGTATTCATTATATTGCTTAACTGTGAATTTCTGATCTTTATTGTCAGTGCTAGAAATAAAGATTTCATTTTTGCCTTTTTGATAAAAATTAGAGACTAATTTTTTATAATTAGGATTAAAAATTTTGATTTCTTGATAATCAGGATAACTGGCTGCTAATGCTGGAGCATGATTATTGTCATAGTAATATCTGTCTACATCAACATTATCATTTGAATAAAGGGTAGTAACTTCATTGGTTGCAAGATCTAGCTCAATAAGTTGAATCTTGTCGGAATTATTGTTGGCTAAAATAGTGAGGGTATTATTGCTATGATTCAACATAGCATGTGCAACTTCACCATTTTTACCTGTATCAAATAATAATTTATCAGTGCCGAATTGATATATTTTTCTGTTATCTTTTATATAAGCGAAAATTGAACCGCCTTTAACTCTGTCGTCAATAATGAACCCATCTATTGTTAATTCTTTATCGACTTTAAATAATAATGTTTCTTTTTTTGTTTTAATATTTAAGCGGTATAAATTGAAAATTTTAGTATCACCACTGTTATGTCTAATAAGAATGTTCTCTGGGTCGTTAAATAAAAGATCGACAACATTGATCTGATTGTTTTTATCATAAAAAGGTTTAATGAATTGTGTAGGATACTCTGTATCTAAAAAGAATATTTTAGATTTCATATCGTCAAATTGAGGCACATAAATAAGGTTGCGGCTATCAGGCATCCATTCGAAAAATGAAACCCAGTAATTAAATTCACCTGTTTTACCGGTTTTTAAATTCTTAAAATGTAGCGTAGTCAATGGATTACCATTGTTGTCAAAACTGTCTTTGAGCCAAGCCAGTTTTTCACCATCAGGTGAGATTTGGTAAGAATGTGTACCGTTTGTTGCTGTAGTCAGAGCTTTAAAATCTAGCAAGATAGGTAGTTGTTGAGCTACCAAAGACTGGTGCGTTGCTTCTTTGGGCTGTGCGCAACCCGAAATTAATAAAATCAGAGCAAAGCTTTGTATTATGAAAATGAAAAGTTTCATGATGTTCTCAATATAGCCGACTAAATATAAAAAGATAATAAATGAATTATTATGCTTATATTATGAATTATGAATGTTTTACATACTGTTTATAGTAAAATTGCGATCGGAATAGTGCTTATTTAAAATGCAGTTGATAGGACTTAATATGCTTGTAATTTTGAGGTATACAGAGAAGGATCAAGAGGGTGTGAAAGCGGTGTCTTTATTTGAGGATCAAATTCTATTTGCCGCGACAGCAGATGACTTTTTAGAAAGTGAATCTGCAACAATGCATCTTTATGTGATTAAGTTGAACAGCCAAATAGTAGGTTTCTTTAAAATAGATATTGCTTACTCTCATGATGTGGATTTTTGCTCTGAAAATTGTATTGGTTTGCGAACCTTTGTTATAGACCAAAAATTACAAGGCAAGGGTATTGGTAAACAAGCATTAATGGTTTTATTTACTTATTTAGCGAAGAACTACTCAAATTATCAAAGGATTTATTTAACAGTAAATTGCAAAAATACAGTGGCAAAGCGTTGTTATGAAACGGCTGGCTTCACTTTTACAGGTGAGCGTTATCTAGGAGGTTTATTTGGGCCACAAGAAATCATGTATCATGATATTTAAGGTAGCCGAATAACGTTATTATTAATTGGTAGTATTTCACATTAGTCCTATTTGGAATAATAAGATGTAAGTCACATTCCTATATGTATTGTTTTTATTTTTGCTTATATTTTGCGAGTTGGAGCACGCTTTTTATTTATTGCTAAAAAAGAGTTTTATTCGCTAATTTTTAGCTGGTTTACGGTTGCAAAGCTCTAAATAAAATCAAATGTAACCAAAAGTGAAATATTTTAAGCTTTATTTGTCGTATCTACTGGTCATATTGGCTGTTATGTTGCATTCTTAACCCATAATAAAGATTAAATATCCAATAAAAAAAGATAATTATACTTATTTGGTATTTATTGGTTACAGTTGCTAGATAAAATCCAAGGTACAAAATATGAATAGAGCCCAGCTAAAAAATATTGCTGAAAAATCGTTTTTCGCAATGTTCCGACAAAAAGCTGATGTATGTGATATTCAGGAAACCTTTTATGGTTGGGTTGTATTTCTTGCCACAGGGAAGGCAAAGATTGTTGTTAAATTTTCACGAGAAGTAGGTCGAATAAGTAAAGAAGTTGCGTGTTTACAGAAGTTACGTTGTATTGTGAGCTGTCCTGTACCGCAGATCTATTTATTTGGTCGTGAAGAAGGGTATGACTATATCGTGCTAGATTGGCTCGAAGGTCGACCTGCGAATGAATTACCCAATAATAAATTCGCGATAGAGACATTCCGTGAAGATTACACAGATATTTTACTCGCACTACATGAGCATAATCATCCACAAGGCTTTGAATTAAATAACGGAGGCTTTGACGGTGATTTTAATAATGCGTTCGATGACTGGATGAAAGATGTATATAGATACCTTTCTTGTTCAGTATCGCCATTTAGTTCAAAGATCAAAGATCAATATACTGAGCTATGGGAACGTCGTAGAGAAATATTAGCACCGATAGCTCATGAAGCGTCTTCTTTCGTACATGATGATTGTCATTTAGCGAATGTATTGTTTGATCCTAAGACGTTTAAAGTGGCGGGATTGCTTGATCCTTGTGATAGCGGTTTTAAACACCGTGAACTCGATGTGATCCATTTATTTGATGTGCGTGGTGATACGCATATCGCCGAACGCTATATTGAAAAACGTCAATTAGATGATGGCTTTAAAGCACGACGTTATTTCTTTAGTTTGTGGGATGATGCGAAACACAGTCGAAATATGGGTTGGTATGATGAAAACTGGTTAGCGAATAAGTTTAATAAGTTTGAAGCAGCCATGAGTATGCAATGAGTTTGAGGGAAATAGTTGCCTATTTCCCTTTGTAAGTATTATGTTTTGTAAGGTAGGGGTATAAAAGAAGAACGAAAAGGTTAACTTATGATGAATAAAGTAAGTCAAGTATCTGCGTTTGTTTTACTGTTAGTTAGTTATCAATCTGTGGCTGGTAATCATGTTACATCATCTAAGTTTCCTGTTTCTTTTATCCCAGATCTTTTGAGCCAGCCCTCTGATCTTTCTCTTCGTCATGCCAGTGATACTCAATTTAATGCTTCAAGCGATTTAATCCTTGCACATAACAGTACAAAATCAGCGAATTCATCAGTAAAGAAAGAAACTCAAGATGGGTTGTTTATTTTAGGACGGCATGAGTGGATCTTACTTGCGTCATCAACACAGTATTTTTCGGCTTATATTGATCCTCTATCAGAAAATTCACGCATTGGCGTAAGTGATTTAGTTGAATTTGAGCGTAATGGAAAAGATTGGGTTACGTTTAAACTGCTTGATAAAGAGTATAAATTTGCCATTCATGAAAAAGTTAAAGTACCGGACAAAAGCGATAAATCTTTACCTGTTGTAAAGTTAAGAACCAAACTTGGCGATATTAATGAAGAAATTGAATATGTGCTAATCAATGGCGGTAGCGGTATTGTATTGGGTGAGAACTTTTTACGTGATCTTGCGGTACAAAATAGAAAATATGATTATATTCAGGGGAGAGTAAAGAAATAAAGCGAAGCTTAAACTCTCTATTCTTATCCGAGACACTTCGCTTTTATGATTAATTATGCTTCAGCAATTACTTCGTAGCTGGTGAATTTACGAATGTTGATCACGCCAGTATCAAAGATCAGATATTGACCTTTAATTCCTTGCAAAATACCTTCAACCACAGGCTCTTTATCAAAGTTGTGTGAGCTAATCTTGGTTGGGAAGGCATCAACAGGAAAATGAATATCAACAATATCGTTATCAAGATATTCAATCGCATCTTCACCATATTCTGCAGTGATTTCTGCAAGACGAGCTTTTACTTCTGGTAATAAAACCGAGGCTTTTTCTGTTAAATCTATCTCAGCATTATCACCTTTGAGCATTGCACGCCAGTTGGTTTTATCAGCGACAAGCTCTGCAATAGCCACTTCCACTAAACCTGAAATTTGACGTGTTTTTACTTTTAGTACAGCAAGTGCCTGTGTGGCACCTTGATCAATCCATCGTGTCGGTAGTTGGCTATGTCGAGTAATACCCACTTTTAAACCCGAAGTATTTGATAGGTAAACATAGTGCGGCACCATGCAATTTTCTTCACCCCATTGTGGCTCACGGCACGTACCTTTGTCGTAGTGACAAGTTTCAGGTTTCATAATGCACATATCGCATGACGCTAATTTTTTCATACAAGGGAAGCAATGACCTTGAGAGTAACTTTTCTTGGTTTTTTTGCCACACGACTGGCAAAAAATATTGCCTGTATGAGTCAATTTAAGTGACTTACCAATCAAAGGGTTTAAATGCAGTTGTTGATCGCCGACAGGGAGATGATAGTCAACAACGTCATTTAACGTTGACTTCATTTTACTTAATGTTCCTTGCATACATTGCTCAGTAGTTTGTTTTTATAGTGCGGTGATTTTAGCAGGTGAAAGAGGGAAGCGGCTATAAAAGCGCAACGGAAAAATATGAATTCCCTCTTCGACGTTTTAAATCGGAGAGACAATCAGCAAAACAATCAGTGTTTATGGGTGAAATATGTAAATGGCATAAAGTAAAAAGTGATCGTTACCTAGAGAGAAGTGATAAACACTGGTGTATTTATTTGTGTGTTCTAATGTTAGAAATAGATAGCAAGCATCATCATGGAGAGAGTTATGCTCAATCGATTTTCACAAAATATCTCTTATGCCGTAATAAAAGAATTATCTTTAGCAAGGAAAGCGAGACGTAATAATGATGTGGTATTAGAGTTCAGCCATTTAGAAAACGCTCACGTTTTGGGACAACATTCTACTTACTGGCATACTAGAATCCATTGTCATATGCTGTATTGGGCACGACGTAATGGTGATAGCCAAGAGCTAAGAGGGCAGTTATTAAGAGTCTTTGGCGCATTAACTAAAACAGCTGTGGGTCTTGTGCCTGAAGGAAATACAGGGGGAAGTAATGTAAGCCCTTTTAAACGCTTACCTATTTCAGCTTTACACCAACAAAAAATTATTCGCGCGAAACAAATGTAATACAGTTAATACGTTCAATGAGAAAAGGGCGACGCTGAACGGTGAAATGATTCTGAGATCTATTGCGAATAATGGCTATCGGATTTGATAGCCATTATTGAATATAACAGCGTAGTAGGAATTATATTAAACTTACGGGCGTTTGTTTTATGACGGCTCGCTGTTTTATTGCATGATAAACAAATACCACAATAAAGTTTATTGTCATTAATAATATAATTGTTGGTGCAGGAGCACTATCGATAAAGAAGCTAAGATAAACGCCTAAGAAGCAATTTATAATAGAAATGAATACCGATATTACCATCATGGTTTGAAAACGACGGCTAAGCATAAAGGCTGTTGCTCCTGGCGCAATCAGCATTGAAATCACGAGTATCATGCCAACGGCTTTGAGTGCGGTAACAATCGCGAATGAGAGTAGGGCAAGCAATCCGTAATGTAATACTTTGGTCGGAAGTCCAATTGCTTGTGCATGTTGATGATCGAAAATAAGTAAGAGTAAATCTTTACCTTTAATAATACACAGTGATCCAACAATGAGTGCAATTGCTCCTGCTTCTGTAATATCACGCCAACTCGCCCCAAGAGGATCACCAAATAGAATATGGTCTAAGTGAATATCTGTGTGAATTTTCGTCATCATCACAATACCGAGCGCGAACATTGCTGAAAATACAACACCCATAATTGTATCTTCTTTAATTCTGCTATTTTCTTTTAAATACCCTGTGGTTAACGCACAAAACATACCTGCGATAAAAGCGCCAATCGTAAATGGAATTGATAACACATAAGCAATAACAATCCCCGGTAAAACAGCATGGGAAATGGCATCACCCATTAAAGACCAACCCTTGAGAATTAAAAAACAAGAGAGTAATGCGGTTGGTATCGCGATAAAAAAAACAATCAGAAAAGCTTGCTGCATAAAAATAAATTCAAAAGGCGATAACAATGTCTCTATTAGATTAGCCATGTTGAACTCCTTTCGTTTGCTTAAAACGTTGTGCTTTTTTTAATGCTTGTTTGGTTTTTCTATACGTTGCTAATCGACCATATTTAGGCGCAAATATAAAAGCTAAACCAAAGAAAACAGTTTGTAATAACACGATGATCCCACCTGTTGCGCCATTGATAAAATAGCTAAGGTATGCACCAAGAAAAGCGCTGAACACACCAATAAATACACTGTAGATAATGACCATTGAGAAACGGTCAGACAGTAAATAAGCAGTTGCACCAGGTATTACAACCATAGCTATAACTAAAAAGGCGCCTACAGTTTGCAATGCGGCAACGGTTGAAGCACTTAAAATACTAAAAAATACAATTTTTAAAAATGTTGGTGATAACCCAATGGTTTTAGCATGGTTTTCATCAAAGAAAACAACCATGAAATCACGCCACTTTACACATAAAACGAAAAGAGAAAGGCAGCCAATGATGACGATTTGTAATGTATCTATAGGGGTTATTGCGAGAATATTTCCCATTACAATAGTTTGAATATTAACCGCACTAGGATAGAGCGAGACAAGAAATAAACCGAGCCCGAAGAAAGCAGTAAAAATTAAGCCAATAACAGCGTCTTCTTTTAATTTACTACGCTGGCTTAAAAATAACATACCAGCAGCCGCTAAACCGCCAGAAAAAAAGGCACCAAAAGAAAAGGGGAGGCCTATCATATAAGCGCCGGCAACACCGGGTACGATAGAATGTGATAGTGCATCACCAATAAGTGACCAGCCCTTCAGCATTAAATAACAGGAAAGAAAAGCACAAACGCCACCTATTAACGCACTAACCCACATGGCGTTGATCATATAGCTATATAAAAACGGCTCAAGTAATTGGTCCACGATTATCACTCCTTTTATTATTGACGGGAAAGGGAGCGAGATTGCTGTTCGCCATTTTCACCATACATAACAACAGGGCGTTCATGATCGGAAATAACCGATAATTTACGGCTATCGTCGTCTTCGTGAAGATCTTTCCCTGATAAAATGAAGTGGCGTAATACACCACCGAATGCGAGTTTTAAATTTTCAGGTGTGAAAATCTCGGTTGTTTCTCCTGACGCCAAAATGGTTTTGTTAATTAAAATTGTACGGTCACAAAAGTCAGGAATACTGCCAAGATTATGGGTAGAGACAAGCATGACTTTGCCTTCATTACGAAGTTCGCGTAACAATGCCATGATTTGATCTTCAGTTTGAACATCAACGCCTGTAAAGGGTTCATCGAGTAATATCACCTGACTTTCTTGCGCGAGTGCACGAGCAAGAAATACCCGTTTACGTTGCCCCCCAGAAAGTTCTCCGATTTGACGTTTACGAAAGTCAGTCATATTGACCCGCTCGAGAGCGATATTCACTTTTTCATGATCTATTTTTTTGGGGATACGCAACATATTCATATAACCATAACGCCCCATCATAACGACATCTTCAACCAGAACAGGGAAGTTCCAGTCTATATCTTCACTTTGCGGAACATAGGCTACCACATTACTTTTTAGCGCGTTTTTGACTGTCTGATTAAGGATTTTTACACTACCTTGGCTGGTGGATACAAATCCCATAATGGCTTTAAAAAGTGTGGACTTTCCGCTGCCATTCATCCCGACTAGGGCTGCGATAGAACCTTGAGGAACGCTAAATGTGGCATTGTGCAGAGCAGTATGTCCGTTACGGTATGTAACTGTAATATTGTTTATATCTAATCCTATCATTATAAACTCAGCCCTTTAGCGATGGTTTGAGAGGTCACTTTAATTAGCTCTAGATAGGTAGGAACAGGGCCGTTTTTAGCACTCAACGAGTCAACATAAAGCACGCCTGCATAGTTAGCGCCTGTTTCTCTTGCGACTTGTTGAGCCGGTTTTGCTGAAACAGTACTTTCACTGAAAACCGCATGAATTTGATGTTGACGAACAGCATCGATAAGTTGACGAACTTGTTGAGGCGTGCCTTGGGCATCAGCATTAATAGGCCATAAATACAGTTCTTTTAGTCCAAAATCACGAGCAAGATAGCTAAAAGCCCCTTCACTGGTAACAAGCCAACGCCTATCTACCGGTATGGTATTAATCTGATTACGAATAGGTGCAATTGTTTGCTTAATTTCTTGGGTATATTGTTGAGCGTTTTTATTATAAATGCCCGCATTTTTAGGATCATGCTTAACCAGTGCTTGGCGAATATTTTCAACATAAATAATACCGTTTTCAGGTGACATCCAAGCATGAGGGTTAGGTTTTCCGTTATAAGGGCCCTGAGTAATACTTAATGGCGTGATATTTTCAGTTACCGTTACAGAAGGAACATCATGGAGGTTTTGGAAAAACTTATTAAACCACAGTTCTAAATTTAAACCGTTATAAAGTATTAAATCAGCACCTTGTGCCCGTTTAAGATCGCCAGGTGTTACTTGATAATTATGAATTTCCGCATTGGGTTTAGTAATAGATTCAACAATAGCGGCGTCACCTGCGACATTTTTTGCCATGTCAGCAATGATTGTGAATGTTGTAATTACTTTAAACTTATCATTAGCATGGCTGACTGTACTCATAAACAGTCCAACAGATAGCAGTACAGCATTTGTCACGTATCGTAATCGTTGCTTTTGATGAAAGTTCATCCTTTTTATCCCTATAAAGAAAGTAATTTAAATTTTTCAAAGTTATAACAAACGCAATCTTTAAATGCAATTGATAATTATTATCAATAAGGTGTTTCTTGCTTTTGTCGGCTTTTAAGGTTGTTTGTATATATTCAATCGGTATATTGGATTGATAACTAATAGTATTTATTGTTGATGAGTAAGGGGAGACGATGAAAAAAAGCGTATTGATAACAGGAGCTAATCGGGGTATTGGCCTAGGGCTAGTGAAGCAGTATTTATCGCAAGGCTGGTTGGTTCATGCAACCTCGAGAACATTAGAAACAGCGGTAGATCTGCAAGATCTTGCTAGCCATAACGCTGATCTCATTATTCATTCATTAGACGTAACCAATTACGAGCAGCTTGATCAGCTAGCCACGCGATTACCAAGCCTCGATCTTGTGATAAATAATGCTGGTTATTATGGTCCAAAAGGCTACGGCTTTGGTCAGACTGATGTTGAAGAATGGCGTCGTGTTTTTGAAATAAATACGATTGCACCCTTAAAATTAATAGAAAGCTTGTACTCATTACTCAAAAGTGGCACTACAAAAAAAATAGCCTGCATATCTTCAAAAGTTGGCAGCATGGAAGAGAACACTTCAGGTGGTGGTTATATTTATCGTTCATCAAAAGCAGCACTTAATTCAGTAGTAAAAAGTTTAAGCAATGATCTTCGTGACGAGGGGTTTACGGTTATTGCTTTACATCCTGGTTGGGTGCAAACAGAGATGGGTGGCCCTAATGCACTTATTGATATAGAAACTTCAGCTAAAGGATTGTTTGATGTTATTGAACATACTTCAGTAAACCATTCAGGGGAGTTTATAAACTACGACGGCACACGTATCGCGTGGTAATTTAATTGAACAAAAAGGAGTGTACTAATGGAAAATATCATTATTCGACATAGCGAAGATAAAGATATTATGGGTGTTAAAGCTATTTATGAATCTGAAATTGCCTATGGCGGTACACTTCAACTCCCATTTCCTTCACTCGATCGTTGGACGTCTCGATTGTCGAATTTACCTCAAGGCTGTTATAGCTTGGTAGCGGAATATGAGGGAGAAATTGTCGGGCAACTTTTGTTGATATGGTTGCTGTTAACTAAAACTTATCAATTAATATACGATTCTTTTCTCTATCTTAAGGTTTACTTAACGCATTACATCAGGTGTTAGAAAAACAAAACCACAAACAATTAAGCTCTCTTATTAATACTCTTTATATTGAATGAATAGTGATTAAATATTCATTTTAGAGTGGATAAGAAATTTTTCCTATCGTTTATAATAGTCCGTCTTCAAATAGTCCGTCTTCAGTTCTAACTAGTTTCTGCCCCAAAATGATTTGGGGCCTGAAGATATTGAAAGCAAATCGCTTGTAATTTGTGATACTTTTCCTAATCTTTCAAATATGAAAATCGGCTTTGATATTAAGCACAATTCAGAGGGTCTCGGTTCAGCTTTCACGTAACCAGTTGGCGCACACGGAAGGCACTAGCTCGGTAGCATTGCCACGAATAAATTGGTAGTCAAATGGTTTTGTCTTTACTTCTTTTGAAATAAGGATTTTCTCTGCGTGGGCGCTGGCTTCATTAAGTAATCCCGCAGCAGGCTGAACCGACAAGGAGCTGCCAACGGCGAGTACTTTGTCAGCCTCTAACATGAGCGTTCGAGCTTCATCTAAATGCAATACAGGTTCACCAAACAACACGACGTTGGGCCGAAGTTGGCAATTAAATTCGCATCGCTGACCTATCAAAATTGGTTTCCCATGCCAAGGGTAAACTACAGATGCATCCAGGCTGCTTTGTACAAAGTTTAGCCGACCATGTAAATGGATAACGTTGGTACTTCCAGCTCTTTCGTGTAAATCATCGACGTTTTGGGTAATGACACTGACATCATAGTATTTCTCAAGTTCAGCGATTGCATGATGCGCAGCATTAGGCTGTGCAGCATTTGCCTTAGCAATGCGGTGATTATAGAAAGCTAGGACTCGCTCAGGATCGTACTCCCATGCATGCTTGGAGGCGAGATCCTCTAAACGTTGTTGCTTCCAAAGTCCTTTATTGTCTCTAAATGTAGTCAACCCACTCTCTGCACTGATGCCAGCACCAGTAAAAACCACAATTTTCTTTTTGCTTGATTCCATTTCGCATCTCTACAGTTTGTGACGATGAGCTCATTGTATATAGAGTTAACGACAGGTTCTGTCGTCAAAAGGAGGGTGATCGTATATAGTGGCTATCTCATTGTAATATAGTCGTTAAAGTTTGATGGAAAGCTTCGAAAACAAACGAGCAGTGTTCGCAAAAGTGCCAAGAAAAGGCAAAATAACGGCACAGCAAATTCGAGAACATTTGGATGCTGAAGGTCATAGGTTGTCAATACGAAGTGTGCAACGTATCCTCAAAAGCCTTGAGAGGTACGGGGTTGTGCCAGACAAGGGAAAACCGATTGGGTGGTCGCGAGAACAAGGGCTTGATTTGGGCTTACAAGGTATGGATTTAAGTAGCGCGATCACACTTAACCTTGCAGAGAAGCACCTAGAGCGAGTTCTTCCTCCGTCATTGTTCAGAAACCTTGAGTCGCATTTCAATGGTGCAAGGTATTACCTCCGCTATGAAAACAAAACATCACAAGCAACATGGCCTCAAAAAGTGTATATCCATCAAAAAGGAATGCCTTTGCTTCCATCTAAGCTTGATGCAGAAACGATAAACGTTATTTATACAGCAGTGCTTGAAGAGAAATGCATCAGGTTGGTTTATCGTTCAATCTCTTCTAATAGAGAGCAACGAATAATGTTCCATCCTTACGGTATCGTGGTGCGCGGCGAACGAAATTATCTGGTTGGTAAGTTTGATGGCTACAACGATGTACGTCAGTTGTCGTTCAATCGCATCATTGGTGCTGAATCCTCTTTATTCCCTGCAATTGTAGATGAAGGCTTCTGTCTTGAAAACTACGTTCAACAAGGTGAGATGGGGGTAACCCGTAGCTTAGATAAAATATCTATAACACTATGGACAACGCCAGTCTTCGCAAGACTCCTTGATGAAACGCCACTGTGCGATGACCAAGTCATAGAGCCGAAAGAAGACGATTTTCTCGTTCACGCAAGAGTGGATGACACCGATGAAATGCGCCATTGGCTACTGTCTGTATGTAACCATGTAACGGTATTGGAGCCAGTGGCATTACGTGAAGAAATAAAACAAACCCTTCGGGATTCGTTAAGTTATTACGAGTAGAAAGCAAATATAGTATTTAGAAAAATTAGTAGAAAAAATCGTTCGCCAAAATGAGGACAAGTTTTCAATTTTTGCGAAGCACGGTTATTCCTTTGAGGAATGGTTAAACCTTGAGCTGTGCACATCTCTTTGCACAGATCCATCCATTAATGCTGATTCAGTCCAGAATACTCCAAAATACGAGTTGAAAAATAAAAGACTGGATATTTCCTTTCAGCAAGGTGATGAGAAATACGCGCTAGAACTTAAAATCGCTCACCCTGGAATATTAGAGAAGTACAAAGATGCATGCATTGAGGATCTCACTAAACTACAAAGAGCAGACACCTATGATCACCGACTCTTCGTTCTCGTAGTGTCATCTTCTTTGTCATCAAATGATTTCATTATCGATAGCGAATGGAATACTTGGATTGGTAAAATTTTTGCTGGGCATTCTTATAGTAGTAAATCGATAAGTTATAGCGAAAACCAAGGTTCGACGTATATTTATATCAGTGATATTCCACCGCTTTAATATAAGCGACAAAAGCTGTCGCTTCCTTCCTACATACTCTCTCCAACCAACAGGAGAGAGTTTTATGACTAATAATACCTTTCGCTTAGCAGAACACTACACACCTATTCGCCAGAAAATTCTCGACAGCCATAAAGATATGGACACGTTGCATAACGAGTATGGCGAACTCGTAGATGAATGTTTATTCTTGTCCCGTTTAATTGAAAACCTCAAATTATTGTCTTGCACAGAAAAATTGCTATCAATTGCTAGTCCGTTGATTGAGTTTGAGCTACCACAATTTCGACCACATGATTTAGTGCCCATCTATGAGGGGGAGAGTTTTTTCAGGGGTGAAATTATCTATTATTCGGATAATGTTTTGGTGCTGAAAGTAACATCAAATCAATTTCCAATATGGGAGATATTATTAACAGTGGTAACGAGAGTTACCTCTACGGTTTTGCCGAATTTTGAATTGAAAACTCATTTTGAGTTCTCGGCGGTAACTTTATGAAAATATTCTTAGATGATTGCCGTTCGACACCTGATGGCTTGGTTAGAACTTATACTTCCCAAGAAACCATTGAACTACTGAAATCTAGTCAAGTAGAAGCACTGAATTTAGTTCATGATCTTGGTGATGATTAAGGTAACGGTACTGGCTATGACGTTTTATTGTGGATAGAAGAACATGTTGTACGCTACGGATTTGTTCCTGCAAAAATAATAGACGTTTATAGTTCAGCCAGAACTAAAATGCGAACAGCCATTTGTGCGATCCAAGCTTACTTGAGAACGGTGACGGATGACGATATTCAGTTTGCTCAATCAAGGATTAACAATCGTCCTAAAAAGTGTCTAGGGTTCAAGCAACCAGCCGTTATTTTCAAAGAAATGGCAATGGCCGCTTGATATTAGAGAGTGTCGCACTTCGAAGTTGAATTCTGGAATAACCAAGCGAGTTCCATAGAGTGTCATTTATTAGATTATCCAATAAACTAATCTTTTATACAGTAATAATGAGAAATGGCTCTAAAATCACTTTTTCATGCTATTAATCGTGCATACATTGAGGTTAAGATTCAATGGATTTGTTCGGATAAATTAAATACAACTTGTTAGTTGCGCTTGTTTTTCGCGATCAAAAGAGTGTAAACGCGCAGCGTTCTAATAAAATGTTATGTTATAAGGATATATATGGCAAGCGCACAGGTTTCGTTCGATGATATTATAACTAATCTTTCAAATAATACTGAAAGGTTTATCTATCAGTTTAATTTCTCTGCGTGTGAATTATGGCTATGTAATGAGATATGCCGAATATTGAATTTCGAGGAGGGTGATGGAACATCTGCTGGAAAAAATGAGTTTGCTTACAATGAAGACAACAAAAGAGATATATCAATTTATAAATCTCTTAGTTCATCAGAAAGTTCCCTATTAGAGCATATTGAAGTAAAAGTTGTTTATCCAAGTCAAAATTTGACTCGTGACGAGAATTGGCTTGATTCATTAGTATGTAAATTAGATTCAGCTAGTGGTAATAATGACTCATCAATTGGTTATCATGGCTGGGTTTTTTTTGTTTGGACATCTGATTTAAAATATTCTAAAAAATATCCTGAGCCAGAGATGTTTTTTGATAAAGATGTGGAGTTCATTCAAAATAAAATAGGTAATTGTTATGAGTCACCTTCTCGTTTTAAATCTATTGATGTTATAGATGGAAATTTTGAGTGGAGAGGGGAAGATAAATTTATTGTAGTTAAGGGCATGCAGTTTACGAAAATTGTATAACATATAAGGATAAGACCAAGCTATCTTATTTAACTAAATATTGCGAATATCATAAAGGGTGATGCGAAAAAGAAGTCGAGCGTTATCCTTACTTATCTAATACTTTCTAGCTGAAATAGAGCAATTAATCTAAGCATTTTCTGTCCATTTTCGTTTCAGTCGTTCATTCGTTTCATTCGTTCAGTGTGATTACCGAGGGAGGTTGACGGTTTAAATACCGAAGGATTCTGTCGTTGTCTTATTTATAATAGTTCACTATGGCAGAGTTACTCTTATTCGATAATTGAAGCCTTGGCACGTGCCTCCCGTAA
>NZ_PYNX01000022.1:0-68172 GCF_003026755.1 Photobacterium sp. GB-50 | reverse complement strand
ATATTATTGGTTATTACAGCCAATTACGACCACATCAATATAATGGCGGATTAACACCGAATGAATCAGAACGATTATATTGGTTAACCTCTAAAACCGTGGCTAGTATTTGTTGACCACTACAGTTCTTAGGAGGGCGGCACTCGGTAACGAGTGCCGCCTATCCGACAACAACGAGCTAGCTATCATGGCTAGCTCAGAAATGTCCAAGAATGAGCTAGGTCTCTTGACTATATCAAAACGGTTCAAAGCATTCACCAGTAGCAATTCATAAACCAGAAGTACCCTATTAAACTTGTTAGACTAAATGCATTTCTTACTTTTCACCTCTTCTTACAAAGCACTAGGTATAAAAAATCGCCATCAACATTATGATATATATAGATTATTTTCGAGTATAATAAACGTATTTATAAGTATGTTTTTGCGCATAAATAAGAGTGTTTATTAATATACTGTTATATTTTTCTGAGGTTTTGATGGACCATATATTTTCTCGGTCATTTGATGAAATGATATCAACCTATACTCGAACGCTAGAAAGTTTTTATCCTGCGAGAGGAAGTACGGGCTTTACTGAAGCTAATCAAGTTCATATCTACGTAAATGCCTTAATGAAATGTCTGGACGATGATATGGCAGTCTCTTGGCTTGAGTTTCCTTGGGTTGAGAAAAAAGAGCATATTGATGGTTTTGTTTTCTCTCCTAAGCATAAAGCTGTTTTTTTCATCGAGGCAAAGCGCTTATCTCATACAAAGAAAAAGAAAGAAATTATAAGAGATATAAAGCGTCTTCATCATGATGATAAGCAGTTCCTCAATGATAACGGGGTTACTGAGTATGAAAGTGAATATGTGGTAGCTTTATCTGACGTTTGGTTAGAAACAAAATGGAAACGGTCGATGCCTGAATGGTGGTGTGGACGAAACAATGTTCCAGAACAAGTCACTGCTCATGGTTTGCTTACAACGCCTGATAGTACGATCCATAGCAGTTTAGTCGGTACTAATTGGCAAAAAAGTACCTCATTTGCGTATTGGATGGGTGAGCACTGTAAAAGCGTTAAAAATTACTGTTTACTGATGGCCGTATTAAAAATATAACAAAGCATTATAAGAGCGATTTGCAGCGCGTAGCATTTTTACTATTCGGTGCGTTTAGTGTGTAAGGTAGTATGCAGCGGCATTGGTATTGCGTTGCTCACATTAACAGGGCGTTATATACCAAGGAAGCTGAGGAGTATTATGGAACTGGTGAACATTACTTTACAGGTAATTGTATTAATTGCGATTGGGTGTCTATTTCTATTTAGGAAGTTATTGTTTAGCTATTCAAATGAAAAAGGAAAAAATATAGCTACAAAAGAAGATATTGGCGATATTACTCAGAAAATTGAGGATGTTAAAATTGATTATGCTACTCAACTTGAAGAAACTAAAGCGGCATTAATGTCTAGAATTTCTACTCACAGCTATCGTTTCGAAAAAGAATACGAAGTACTTAGCCAATTGACAGAATGCTTGGTTGAGCTTCGTTCCGCTACGCTGCAATTACGTCCGATATTTGATCATGTAGACCTAAATGAATCTGAAGATGAAAGAAAAAATAAACGTTTAGACCGATTATACGAAGCTCGAAAAGCTTTGTTTCAGGTACGCGAAACGAAACGACCATTTTTTACCGAAGATATTTATCAATCAATTTTAGAAATCGATAAGACAGCTCATCATGAATCTATCGACTATGAACTACGTTCTCCTAACGATCTAAAAAGAGACTACTGGGAAGATGCAGAAAAAAACCAAACAGTCATGACTCAATCTGTAGAACAAGCTATGGCAAAAATTCGTGAACGAGTCAGGTCATGGGACGCATTGCAATAGGCATGCAAAAAATAAGGATATGTGTCGCGCAGGCGACACCTATCCATACTTTTTCTAATATCTACTTAACAGAATAGAGCAATTAATCTAAGCAGTTTCTGTCCAAAAATGAGTTAGCTCATGGATATATAACTTCAGAGAATTGATGACACCTTCTGGTAACAACCAGAGAAAAAACGGCTCGATGCAAAAGCAAAGAGCCGTCTTTCCGTTCCATATACTTTGGGGTTCCAAACCAAAGTATCGTCCGAGCCGTTCCACTCGGAAATCTAGTACGTCATTGTCACTTATGCGTGCAATAGCGCCATTGATTCTTTTGCAATTACCCACTCTTCATTGGTTGGGATAACCATTGCTAGTGGTGTATTTGGCTTAGTGATAATACCCTGTGCGCCAAAACGTGCAGCGGTATTACCTTCTATATCTTCTTGGTAACCAAAGATCTTCATTAAACGTAGAATTTCACTACGAATTGGCATTGCGTTTTCGCCGATACCACCAGTGAAAATGATGCCGTCTAGCTCATCAAGTGCCACCATGTATGATGCAATGTATTTTGCTACGCGGTACGTAAATAGCTCAAACGCGAGCTTAGCACCGTGGTGGTAAGGATGGCTTTCATCTTCCATTGCTTCAATAATGCCGCGACAGTCGCTTGTAAAGCCAGAAACACCAAGGAAACCAGAATTCGTAACGAGTTCTTTCTCTAGGCGCTCTTTACTCCAGCCTTTCTTTAATAAGTACTCAAGTATACTTGGGTCGATATCACCACAGCGTGTCCCCATCATTAAGCCGGCAAGTGGCGTGAAGCCCATTGATGTATCAATACTTTCACCGTTTTTAACCACACATACTGATGCGCCGTTACCTAGGTGAACAGAAATAAAGCTTGATGCGTCAACTGGCTTATTCACGACTTTCGCTGCTTCACGCGTTACAAAGTAGTGGCTTGTGCCGTGGAAGCCGTAACGACGGATGTTGTACTCTTTGCTAACTTCTTGAGAAATTGCGTAAGTATATGCTTTTTCAGGCATTGTTTGGTGGAATGCAGTATCGAAAATTGCATACTGAGATAATGTAGGGAATGCTTTGCTTGCTGCACGCATACCAATAACGTGTGCATGGTTATGTAGTGGTGCTAGATCGCTTAGCGACTCAATATCAGCGATAACTTTTTCATCAATCTTAACAGTATGATCAAATAAGTTACCACCTTGAACAACACGGTGACCCACAGCGACGATATTTTCTTTTAGACCAAGTTCGTCGACTAAATCGACAATACGATCAATCGCTTGTTGATGGTGATGATCTAAACCATCAAGCTTGTATTCGTGCTTTTCACCATTGACTTTCCAGCTAACCACTGCTTCAGGGAGGCCGAAGCACTCACCAAGGCCGCTTAACGTAGCTTCACCGTTGACAGTATCAATTAAAGCAAATTTAAGTGAAGAACTACCAGAATTGATTACAAGAACTAAAGAATTGCTCATGGTTATCTCATCAATATTTTTAAGGGCAAATTTCGGATATCACTATCCACCTTGAAGCTAGCTCACTGAAAATGTCGAAAAAGGTATCTGTCAACAAGCTGGCTCAACCATCTTACTCAATTTAATTTGAATATCTCAACTTTTGTTTTAAAAAAAACTTAAAAATTGAATTTTTACTGGTTCAGATCAATTTTTTAACTAAAAATCGATTTTTAAAGCATAAAAATTCATCTGAATTTCAAATTTAGTTGATCATTTACCGTAGAGTTAACCATAAAATACACATTTTCAGCATTGAATAATTGTAAATCAATGTAATTTTTTCAAATTAGACTGAAACTAATAACAAAAAGGCATATATAGAAAGGAAGCACATCAAAAAAGGAATGCTTTTATAAAGTAACTAAAAATAAGTTTTAAACTTACAATATTATTTTATGTTATCTAAATAATATTGATAGAGTTCATCGACCTGCGTACTACACATCAACGGCATTGCTGCTTTTAATGCAGATTTTGGCCAGTTCCACCACTGCATCTCTAGCAATAAAGCGATCTGTTGCTCTGTAAATCGTTTTTTAACACATCGCGATGGGTTACCCACCATAACAGAATAGGGTTCAACATCTTTTGTTACAACGGCACGAGTACCAATCACGGCACCATCAGCTATTTTTACGCCAGGTAAAATAACGCATTCAGCCCCGAACCAAACATCGTTACCAACAACCGTATCGCCCGCTCGTTGGATCCCAGTTTTGACGCCATCGCCAAATTCTTGGAAATCAAATGGGAATGTCGAGATCCAATCATGTCGGTGTCCTTGATTACCCGATAACATAAACACGACTCCTGTGGCAATAGAGCAATAACGGCCAATAATTAATTGATCAACATCACCAAAAATACCTGACTGCCAAGCTTCAATCGTGGATTTATCACCCAGTAGATAATGAACACATTGATCTTCAAAATGGTGCTGATGGTAGTAGCCAGAATAATAACTGTAATCTCCAACTTTAATATTAGGATTAGTGATATAACGGTTAATTTCATACCCTCCTAACCAAGAGGGAAAAATAGAGGATTCCATATCAAACCTTCTTTGTGTTTATTGGTGTAAAAAGCGTATTATTAATGTTGTATTAACCTTTTTGGATATAACCACAATGATTGCTCAACTCTATAACGCTTATTTAGGTGAACTTTATGGCATTGTTTTTTTTAAGACCTTTGCTGAAAAGTATAGTGACGATAGCCATAACAACAAATGGCAAACATTAATAAAGGTTGAGGAACTCACGGCGCAATGTTTAAAGGATGGACTGGAAACGTTAGGACACCCTTGCCCTGATTACGATCAAGATATGGAGAATAAAGGTCTTGCCGATGCTAATAAATGGCTTGCATTACCTTGGCAAGAGTTAGTCGATACCATGGTGCCATGGGTTGCTCCCTATCAGCAGCGCTACCAACAACAGGCTGATGAAGCTACAGAGCATCGCTATTTATTTACGTTAGTCGCTGATCATGAAAATGCGATTTATGATTATTTGCTGGCAGAACAACGAGGGGATAACAGCGCCCTTGATATATTGACAACATTTATTAATAAATACGCCTAATGATTTTATTAGAGCAAGATTCACCTTCCTCCTTGCTCTAGTAACCTACTGATAATTAACAAATTCATTTTAATTCACATACTTTTTTCACAGCCAGATAACCAGACCCTTTCATTCCCCTGACATTTGAACGATGTTTTTAATTAACAATGAATAAAACACATTCAGTTGCTGAATACTCGCGATTAAACGAGGCTATTGTTTAACAAGGATTAGATTTTGAAAAGAAAGTACTCTTACTTTCTCTACTTACTGCAACATTATTCGTTGGCTGTAAATCATTACCTATTCGATCCAATGCAAACATGGCAAACCCTGCAGCAACGTATTGTGTTGATCATGGCGGTCAATGCTTAGACATGGACGGTTGTTCAACACACTAATTGATTGTCCAATTGCTCTATTATTAATATCGGAAGGTTAATGATGAAAAAATTACTACTTGTTGTTGGTTTACTGCTTTCAGGCTCTGTTTTTGCGTTTGGTAATCCAGCATCCGATTTCTGTGTACAACATGGTGGTCATGTTGAAATTCGTACTCCAATGGGTGGCGATGGTGAAAAAGGTTACTGTGTCTTTAACGACGGTAGCTCATGTGAAGAATACGCCTTTATGAAAGGCCAATGTAAACCTTCAGGTAAAACGCATAAACAAAAATTAGTCGACCACTGTGTTAAAAAAGGTGGGTTTGCAACCGGTGATGTATGTAAATTTGCTAAATGGAATACAACATGTGATCTAGAAGACTTCTACAATCACAAATGTAACCGTAAAAAAGGTAATCGCGTTTACTAAGTAATTAATCTCTTCCCCCTGATTAATCACTTTTAAACAATGCAGCTTAGCAAATGTTAAGCTGTATTTTTTATCTTCAAGCTTTTCCTCTTATTTCCCCTTTCCTTATAACCGTACATTAGCCATTAATCATATATATTTATCGTCAATGAAGCATTTACTATCCGTCACCATTAAATAACCGGCAACCTTACTGAGAGTTATTTTTTGTCATTCCGCTGACATTCGAACAGTGTTTTAAATACACAATACGCTCAAATCATTCATCACGTGAATGGATATAAAAACGAAGCCATCGTTTACATAAGGATTAGATTATGAAAAAGACATTATTGCTACTTTCTCTTATTGCTTCAGCCTCATTGGTTGGTTGTAAAACACTACCCACTCAACCAACTGCAAACATGGCAAATCCAGCAGCAACATACTGTGTTGAACACGGTGGCAATTATCAAATCACAACGAATGAAGATGGTAGCCAAGCTGGCGTCTGTCATTTCAAGAACGGTAGCCAATGTGATGGATGGGAATATCTACGCGGTGAGTGTAAACCCGCTGCTGACAAACCAATTTTGTACTAATTTCAGTCATTATTAAAAAGAGAAAATTAACATGAAAAAGTTTTTATTACTGATTGGACTATTAATTTCAACGGCCGCTTGTGCTGGCGGTCCGCACGGAAATCCTGCTTCTATCTATTGTGAACACCATGGTGGTCAATCCGTTATTGTTGATGGCCAAGGTTACTGCCGCCTACCTAGCGGTCAAATGTGTGATGAGTGGGCTTACAAAGAAGGTAAATGTTCACAGCATGCACAAGACAAGAAACAAAAATGGGTGAACTATTGTGTAAAACACAAAGGGACTGCTATTGGTAATAAGTGCCACTTTAATAAACAAGGTACGCAATGTAGCTTGAAATCCTTTTATAATGGCTCTTGTAAAAAACACCACCATAAACACCCGAAAGTATATTAGTCCTCTGAATCATAATATTAAATAAAAACAGCTCAACAGTGGTTGAGCTGTTTTCGTTTTACTTCTTTGTTTCATCGCTAGTTATCGATGTTGTTTGAAGCATCATATCTGACGATGATCCCCATGATGTCGTCCAATCATCCACTTTCATTGCTGGCTTTTCGTTTGAATTATCCGTTTCTATCGCGTTAGCCTCTGTCATCGATATTGCTATCTCTTCTTTTATTGATGTTTCATGATCATCACTCATGTCATCGTGAGTCTCGCCCAATGATTCAATATCAGCAAGGGTTGGACGATACCCTTTTCGGCCATAGCAATTGTCTAATAAAGTAATAATCGAATGAGGAGTAACAGGCTGTTTCTTTAGAATTTTATAGATTTCCTTCGCAATATTTTGAACATTGAGGATCGATTCAATACCAATGAGAGGCGCGGCTTCATCTCTTACTACTCTTGCTTTTTTATAACCGCCAGCATATGCCATTGAAAACCAAATATAAGCAATCGCGGCATTATTTGCACACGCGCCTAAATACATTTTACCTGCAAGATATTGTGCTTCTGGATGATCATGTTCCGCTGCGCGCTCTAACCAGTATTTGACACGATCCACATCCTTTTCAACCCCCAATCCAACTTTATAACAAAATGCTGTTTTCATTAATCCATCAAGATCATTGTGTTTCGCCGCTTGTATCCGCCAATAAAAGGCTTGTTGAGGTAAGTAATGATCGGTTTCTTCAGCAACATACCAATCAGAAAGAAACAGTGCAGCAGGAAGAAACTCTTCAGTTGCTGCTTGCTGAATATAATCGATACCCAAAGTAGGATCAGCCTCTACCCCTTTGCCTTGGATCAGTAACAAGCCAAAATGAAACTGTGATTCAGGTGATTTTTGCTTTACATCAATAAACGCTTGCCAGTAATTGGCTTTTAGCATTGCTTGTTGATCCAACGGATCTCGACGATACAAACGTGCCAAAGCATATTGCGCCATTTCATTATCTTGCGCTGCCGCTTTTTCGTACCACTCAATTGCCGCAACAGGATTCGTCACCTCACATTCTTTTGCTAAAGATAATTGACTCGGTATATGCCCTGTACTGGCTTTAAAAATTTTTTCTTCTCGTTCCGCCTTTTTGGCCTTCTCTAATACTTGTTTATATTTAATGTCTTTCAGTATTTGCTGCTGCTTTTCTTGCTGCTGCATATTTCTGGTAGCAAAGTAACGTGAAATTAACCAGCCTAAAACGATAATAGGAATAATAAACAGCCAAGTAACATCAAACATAATCACTAACTCAAGTCGCGGACGCATAGGAGTGATTATCGGCTAAGACACAATAAACTAAAGTCACTGTCTATAACCATTAGACCTTGATCATTGTTCCAGTATTTTCATTGCCAATATTGCGATTTAAACGAGTATTCAATTATTTTATTACTCTATACACCACTAAACCTGACTCACCACCTACGAGCACGCCCTTTAAAGACAAAAGAATAATCTTAGGAGCTCGTCAGGCTTTACCTGCACGGATCACCTAATAGGTCCTTGTCTGAATTCATTCTTTCTTGACTTAAGATCGCGGGAATTACAAGTGTTCCATGTCGGAATATTCCATGATCATGCTTCCATACCTCTCGACGCTCACTGAATTCATATTCATAAAATAGGTATTAAAAAGTCGCTGATTTCCTTTATTTTTGTCTGATTTACTCACAGGATCATCCTTGATCATCTTTCCAGTCCATTTGACACTGACCGTTAATTCAGCTCACATGATCATCGTTCCGTTATAAAAACAAAGAGTTAATTCATCTATGGTATGAAAGAATCTGTTGTGTATATTGTTCTTATCAAGCAGGTAGGGTAATCATTAACGAAATAAAACAATAGGGGCACTGATATGAACGAATTAAAACATATTCAACACTTTATTGCCGAGCACCATCTACTGACATTATGCGCTAGTTTTAACGATAATATTTGGAGTGCTAACTGCTACTATGTTTTCGATAGTGACCATATGATGCTGTATATCATGACTTCTCCAGAGACACGTCATGGAAGCCTAATGCTAAAAAACCACCATATTGCAGGTACTATCGCACCTGAACCTAATGACGTTAGTGATATTCAAGGTATACAGTTTTCTGGTCAGATTAATTTGATCGATTCAAGCAATGAACAACAAGCATTAGCGTTATATTATGCAAAATTTCCGATAGCGAAAAATCTGCCATCTTCAATCTGGCAAATAGCATTAAATGAAATAAAAATGACAGATAATCGTATCAAATTTGGTTTTAAACTTAACTGGCAGAGACATCAGCTTTAAATGTGTCATAACGTTAGAAGATAGTTAGGAGAGTTAGAATTTTGTCAATAGGTGATTTCCCCCCTATTTTGTTAATAGAAGCTTAGTTATAGTTATGCTTGTTCGTTATTTAAGGTGATTTCACCTAGAAAACGAGCATTATCCAAAAGGATAAATCAGCGAAAACGATAATGTACCTCACTTCGTTTTTCTGATTATCTCTTCTACACGTCGTACAGAATTATGCTCCTAGAGCCAATTCTTGTTTTGCCGGCCATATTGGCCGGCTTTTTTTATATTTTTGTCTAATATATAAGCATCTTATTACCTATATATTTACAAATACGATAAAGTGACTAGAATGTTTTCGCTGACTGTATTTTTAGGCAATATATGAATAATAAAAACGCCTCATTTTCACCCGAAATTTTTGATCAGTTACCTGGCTGCTGGGGTTGCAAAGATATCAATTCAACATTTGTTTATGTAAATCCTGAGTATGGAAGAATGGTTGGATTTGATAATCATTTAGATTGTATAGGTAAAACGGATTATCAAATGCCTATAACATCGACAGATTACGCAGATAAATATGTTGAACAAGATCAAATTGTAATAGAAACAGAGAGAACAATTCGTGTGCTTGATATTCATCCTTATCATGATGGTAAGTGGCGCGCTCACCTTTTTACTAAAACACCATGGCGTGATCATAATAATCAAGTAATAGGGACTATTTTTTCAGGTATTGAGTTAACAGACACAGCTGTATTAGAAGTTGGACATTGGTTGTGCCGTGCTATAGGGATAACTCAACAGCAAAAAAATTCTTCTATGTTAAGAATCAACATCAAAAAGGAAGACATTGGATTAAATACTCGAGAATCTGAAGTATTATTTCTTCTATTGCATGGGAAGAAACCGCAATATATCGCGAATACATTAGGTGTTTCTGTCAAAACAATTGAGAATTATGTTTTGCGCTTACGAGAGAAGTTTAATGCCAATTCTAAAGGTGAGCTTTTAGATTTGGCATTAGAATTAGGTTATGGTTCAAACATTCCAGAAAGTATGTTGAAAACACAGTTGTCTATTGTTTTAAAAGATTAAATACTCCATACAATAAAAGAGTAGTTATCTGCTCTTTATTGTTATGGTGCTAATCGATCAATTGTCCATTCTTCATTATTATCGTGATATAAAAAACGATCATGTAAACGATGTTCGCCACCTTGCCAAAATTCAATCGAATTGAATTTAACGCGAAAGCCTCCCCAAAAGGTAGGTACAGGTACCTCTCCTGCTAGAAATTTTTGTTTCAATTCAAAATATTTCCCTTCCAATGCTTGTCTTGCTGTTAAGCGTTGGCTTTGTTTACTCGCCCATGCTGCAACTTGGCTTTCTTTTGGACGAGAAGAAAAATAGCTTAGCACTTCACGCTTTGATAACGCTTCAACATGTCCGGTAATATGTACTTGTCTTTCCAACATATGCCATGGGAAATGCAAGCTGATTTTATTATTAATGGCTAGTTGCTGAGCTTTACGACTACCAAGGTTGGTATAAAATACAAAGCCATGCTCATCAAAGTGTTTTAGTAAAACAATACGTTGAAAAGGTTGTCCAGAAGCATCGACGGTAGCAACCGTCATTGCAGTGGGATCAGGTAACTGTGCTTCTACTGCTTGCTTTAACCATCGTTCAAATAAGACGAGTGGATCACTCGGTAAATCATCTCGTCGTAGACCTCCTTTGGCATACTCCCTGCGAATATCGGACAACTCCATCTTTATCTCCATAAAGTATAAATAATTTATTCTCTACAATATTGTGACTTCCTTTTGGAAGCAAACACTATTTTCTTATGAATATTAGTCTTGTTTGCAAAAACAAATAGACACATCTATCGAATTTCAACAATAAATAACAAAGAGTACAGTTGCAAGATGCGACTTTTGATAAATTAGACTAATACAAAATCAATGATTTAGTCAGCATAAGATATCTCTCTTTTACTGTTTATGTTGGGCTAGTACTCTACTTTGGTGCTCAGACTATGACACTCTTTAAACGACAAATAATAAGTATTACAACACTCATGTGTTCTATACTTGGCATTTCTGCAGGTACGCAGTTGTATACTGGCTATCATGTAATTAGTGATCAGCATATAGCGACAGCTCATGAAGATATAAATCGTGCGCTTACTACATTACCGGATAAATTATCAATTATTGACAGTTTAATAATTTCACGACAGCAAGAAGAACAACTTGTTGATACGCTAAATTATTTATTTCCTGCACAACAATATAACCACGCATCGTTGTTACTTGCCGATTCAACACCTTTGATACGAATAGATAATAACCGTGATATCACTAATGTTCCACAATGGTTTCAATCTTTAATTAAGATCCCAGAACATATTGAAAAAAGAATAATAAATAATGACAATTTTGATGTCGGTATCCTAGCCCTGAGCGCGTCATCCCGCTGGGCATATACAAAATATTGGCAGTTATTTAGTAACACCCTTATTTCACATTTATTACTCATGCTTCTTGGTGGCTGCGCGATTTACTTTATTAGTAAAAAGCATTTCACATCGTTACGCACGCTAACCAACCGTGCGTATAACATAGATAATCTCAATCAAGCACCTTTAGCATTGCCTGATGAATCAGATATTAAAACAATAGTAAGAGCTTTTAATAAGCTTAGTTATCAATTAGATGTCAACTTTAAGAGTCAAGCAAACGAAGCCGTAAAACTGCGAGAACAAGCTTATCTTGATCCTATCTCTGGTTTAGGCAATCGAAGTTTCTTTATCCATCAAATTAGCTCTTGGTTGGATGAATCACATAAAGGTGGATTAGCACTAATCCAAACAACGCTAATCAGTGATTATTATGAGCAGGAAGGCTATCAAGCGGGTGATAAACTGATAAAGCAAATCGCAGCACGTTTGAATGATGTCATTAATTATAATTACACCACGATAGCACGCTTATCTCGTGATGAATTCGCCATTCTTATTCCTAACCTATCTTCTGAAAAGTTAGAATTGCTTGGAAAAATGGTGCTTAAAATATTTGATGATATCGTTAATAATTCAAATTTAGTTAGCCCATCAACCACAGATATTGGATTGGTTTATAACGAAGCGCAAATTACGCCAAGCCAATTATTAACCCAATTAGATAACGCATTAACACAAGCAAAGCTTACTCCTCATAAATCCATTGCTTTAATAAAAGATCCTAATAGCCATAACAGCTTAGGAAAACAACAGTGGAAACAATTACTGGAGCAAGCGATAAATGAAGATTTATTTCAATATAAATTTCAGCCTGCAACATTAGAAAATAAAAGTGTTTACCATTATGAGGTTTTCACCGCGATACAAAAAGATAAGAACTTTTATTCAGCTGGTCAGTTTTTAGGTGCTATAGAAGATTTGAAGATCGGCAGTTGGTTTGATCGACATGTCATCGTAACCATAGTTAACCGACTTAATGCCGATAGAACAATAGGTCCATTTGCAATAAACATCACTAACAGCAGTATTGGCGATCCGAGTTTTACTCGCTGGTTAGATAAACTATTGAGTAATAATACGCAGATAGCCTCTCGACTATTTTTTGAATTACAAGAAATCAGTTGTATCAGAAACACTGATGCGACAAGCCTGTTGTGCAGTATTATAAAACGCTACCACTTTGGCGTGGGAATAGATAACTATGGACGTCATTTTCAATCATTAAATTACTTAAAAGAAATCAATCCTGATTACGTCAAGATCGACTACGCATATACTTATCAATTAAATGACCAAACAAAATCAAATGTATTATCTTCTATATGTCGAACCGCACATAGTTTAGATATTAAGGCTATTGCAACTCGCGTTGAAACAGAAACACAGTTAGAACGGTTATCTGATTTATTCGTAAGTGGTTATCAAGGCTTTATTACTGAAAAATACACACAGTTAGAATCGGCGTAGGTCATTTACACTGTAAATATTATTTCCCCCGAAAACCAGTACCTTTGTACTGGTTTTTTTATTTCTATTTATTATCTAACTGATTCAACTTATAGGATGCAAATCGTTATCACAGCTTTTAATTTCAAGAAAGCAAGGTGAAGGTTCTGCCTTATTTTAATCACTCTAATCACGGTTTGAATTGGACAACGGCAAATAAGTGCACTTTCAAGTCCCAACCTATCAATGCTTTAATTGTTACCCCTTCTTTTATCGTCTTATCGATTTTCACAATATAATTCATTCTCGAAAAATCATACGAGTAAGAACTGGTTCTTCATTTACAGTGTAAATATAGCACTTCAACTTTAGCATCTAGCATCTAGCATCTAGCATCTAGCAAATATTAATAAACAATTAACCATCATTCATTGTATTTACAGTGTAAATACTCGTCATCAATTTAAATATTTACACTGTAAATTACATACACATTAGATTGCATATGTAGTTTACAGTTAGGACATACATTATCACCCAACCTTTCAATTAAATAAGTGAGTATCAGCTACCTCTTCCAAACGCCACAAATTAATATAAAAATATTTTTCGACCGAAGAAATAAAAAGCATCATTCTACGATAAAAAGAAAATATTCCAGGCAAGTTCTGTAGAGGCGCTTAGAAGTAAGAAGTAAGAAGTAAGAAGTAAGAAGTAAGAAGTAAGAAGTAAGAAGTAAGAAAAGAATAAACGGGTAATTTACAGTGTAAAGTGAATATCCAATTTACACTGTAAATAAAAGAGAGAAACAATTTACACTGTAAACAGTACTCCCAAAATCGAAGCCATCACTAGATAAGATTCTCGCTGACAAATTGGCGAAGAATGCTTTCTGCTTGTTTTCGTCCAGTATATTTGAACGTAGAGATAACATCAGTCCAAGCTTGGCGCTGCATCACTTTTGCGATTACAAAAAACAATTCTTCATTTCGAGTACAATCATCACTTAGTAAATAAGATGATAACCTTGTTTCAATACTTGCAACCACATAATCATATCCTAACGCCCCCAAACAAAAGCCTTTAAGTTGAGACTGAATAAAGGGTTCAGGAAGTTGATAATCAATTGGATGAGTCTTCCCATTTCTATATAAACGAAGAAATAATTCAGGTGCCAGTTGTTGAAACTGTTCTACTCTTTGAGCGCAAAAACTCGCAGAAAATAAAAGAGCAGCATCATTGAACCAAGAATCATAGCAGTAAGGATTGAATACCTTAACGCAGAGTAATGAATGAAGCCCACTGGCCGCATCTCTATTTATGCCTAAACGAATAGGAGTAAAACCTGCGTTATGCCAAAAATTTACTAGTTCATCAGAAGCACCAAAACTTGTACCAATATAGTCAACGCGGCACGACAAAGCGTACTTCTCAGCACGAGATAATAACTGATGACCGATCCCCTGACGATGAAGTGCCGGTAAAACAGCAATACGTAATATTCGATAACAAGACTGTTTCGCTGCCGCTTTTAAACCTAGGTGTGCTGCGATAGATTGCGCTAATAAATGCCCTTTGATTCTTCGCTGTCCAAGCATAACCGCTTGCGCTAAATCCTCATCAAACGCGCCTTCTTTGACGAGCAAACAACAACCAATCACGTGTTGTTCCGTACGGGCGACGAGTAGGTGTTGGCTAGCATCATCAAGAAGTTGTTGAACATCATTGGGAGAGGTTTGGTAGTGGGCATGAATTAATAGACCAACTATTTGAGACAATAAATTTTTATTGGCAACAAGCTCTGACTTAGTAACGCGTTCATAAGAAATGGTCGCATCAGATAATGTCTCTATTGTTGGGTACTCTGCATTAAGCAGTAATGCATTGAAAACCCACTGCTCTAACGGATCGTTGACTTGCCAACGAATAGGTTGCTCAATATGAAGCGCTTTCCACTGCGGCATTTTTTTATTGAGGGCTTGCTTAAATTTAATTTCAAAACCACGCCCTGTCCCTTCATAACCATGAATCGTCGTGGCAAAGACTAACCGATTATGTCTATTCAATAGCGCGATCAAGGTATCACCAGGAATCGCTGCAGCTTCATCGACAAGAATAAAATCATAATTATCTGCAACATCACAAATAACATCTTGCGCAATAAAATGTAGCTCACTCCCTTGGCATAATAAGCGATGAGGGTGAGTGGTATCAGCGTCAACCAAGCGTTGCTGGGCATGCGAAAAAACGGTAGATGCACAAGAAAAAGAAGGAGACGTCACCGCAATTTTCATTTTACGCGTTAGCATTAATTCGGCAGCAGCAATACCTAACGATGACGATTTACCTCGCCCTCTATCAGCCGATAAAACTAACGGGCGCTTCCTATGACCAACAGCAACTTTGATAATGGCATCTACCGCAAGCTCTTGTTGTTGCGATAAGCAAAACCGAGGAGCACTAGAGATAAAATCAACACTATTAGGTGACTGGTGAATCCAAGGTTTAAATATCGGAATAGGCGTATCTTGGCATAACGTAATCACATCAGGATCTGCACACAATAATGATAGCCGCTTCATAAATGGAGAAATATTAGCATCGCTTTTCCATCCAAGAGGTAAGAGTAATAACATTACCCCACCCCCTTTTATTGTGCCGGACAACGCACCAATAACATTCGCATCAATACCGTGATGAGCGTTAATTGCAATACAATCTGTTTCTTGTCCCAACCACTTTTTCGCTGTTTTAAAAGGACAATGAAGCATAGAGTCAGGCGCATTATCACCCGCCCAAAGCATCGCTGAATAGTGTTCAGAAAATACTTGCGTGATCTGAGTTGACCAGCAAAGATCACCTTCAACAATAACAAGTCGACGGCAATTAGCTGCAAGAGAGTCCCCATGAAGCTTAGAAATAAACGTAGGAAGAAGTGATAACATACAATAACCTGAACAACATGATTGCTGAGATCATAACATGTGAAACAAAATTGAGATGAAAAAAAACCACGCTAGAGTGCGTGGTTTTAATAAGAATTGATTATTTCAGATAATCATTTAAATAATCAAGAATGTCACTGACTTGGCGATCGCTCATTTTTTTCAAACGTAACTGTAACTTATCACCATCGCGGGTATAACTTACTTTACCTTTAATAAGCTCTTGAGAACTTGGTTTTTCAACAACAGCTTTTGGCTGAAGTGCATCACCCATCTCTTCAAGTTTAACCGTCACTTCGCGAGTAATACGGCTGATCCCTTGTGCTTTGATTGTTTTCCAAAGTGCCGTATTTTCTGCACTTAGCTCTTCAATCATCTTTTTCTGTTGTTCAGCGTCTAAGCCAAAAAACACACGGTGAAGTTTAACTATCGTAGGACGGCCAAGTTCGCCAACGCTAGGATAAGCCATCAGCAATTCCATCGGTAAACTTGCCGCTTTTAAAGCGCCACTCACCAGGGCTTCACTGCATTGTAAATAACGCGCTAACTCTTTTTGATCCGCAACTTTTCCACTATCAAGGAGATGTTGCATCTCTTTACCACGCTCAAATAAACTTAACGGTTTATGAGCGTTAGCGACGTCAGATAAAAATTTAGCGTGTTCAGTATTAATGCCTTTAGCAACATAAATTAAGAAATCTTTATGAGCTAAAATACAAGACATTCGACGGCGGCTACCGTCTAAAACTTCAATACGACCATCATCTAACCAACGACCAACAGCGGGATATTGCTGTCCACGATCTTTCAATGTCGATAATATATCAGCGAGTGCATGCTCATTTAAAAATGCTTGTTCACGTGCATTCTCAGCAAAAACAGTGGTTTTAGTACTGACATCATCTGCATTAATTTTGATTAATTCAAACGCAACTGTTTCTTCACCCGCTACCGCTAATTCTATTACAGCAGCTTTATCGCGCGCAGCTGTTTGTGCTTCTGTTACATTAGTCGCGCGACGTTTGTCCGCTTTACCGAACAGACGAGCATTAAGATCAGTTGTTTTAATAGCCATCTGTTAGTTACTCCTCGTTAAGATTTGCCCAGTGGCTATGCATAACGCGTTCTAGTTCTAAACCAACGCGTTGAATAGCCTCTTGGGCGGTTGAAAGGGTCTTTTTACCCCCTTCAAACTCTGCTGCCGTTAAATCAAATACCGTACTATAGGTATCAGCACAAGTTTCAAATGCACGGCTACGTGGCACTGTTGCCATCATAACTTGATCACGAAGCAGGTAATTCATTTCAGTTAACACAGAAACTTGCTTCTTATTATCGTCTTCAAACATTGTCGGCATTAAACGAATAAATTCTAAACCATGCCAATCTTCAGGGAACATCTCGTAAACAGTCGGTAAATGCTGGAAAAAGTTAACAGTAGATGCCCAGTCAAGACGTTTTGCAGCACAAGGAATGATTAACGCATTAGATGCATACATTGCATTCCATACCAGTGGGTCAATGTGAGGACCCGTATCAATCATAATAATGTCGAACTCATCTGCAATTGGATCAATGACTTTTTCTTTGAGTAAACGAACAATATCAAGGTCTTGATTTACTGCAAGATCTTGCCATGCATCAGCATTAAACATCGCATCTTCAGGGAAGGCCGCTATCGTTTTAAGGTTAGGATATTGGGTTGGCATAACCACATTATCTTTTAAGAAATCTTTATCCATTTCAACGCCATCAGGTACGTTATCAAGCATAACGTCAACAGCGGAATAAATCGTTTCTTGTTTTCCCACACTTATAAGAGGGTTTAAAAACAGACGTAATGAACCCTGTGGATCAAGGTCGATAAGACAAATACGATAGCGTTTATCTAAATCTAATGCTAAACAAGCAGCGATATGAACCGCTGTCATTGATTTACCCGTACCACCTTTCTGATTCTGAACATTAACAACCCAAGGTTTACGGCCAGCTCCTTCTCTCTCATGAAAAGCCGGTTTTTTTGCCGCTTTCATCAGCTTATGGGCTTCTTCTAATGTAATAGAGTAGTGATTAGCATTATTTTTCGTAAATTGATGACCATCAGCCTCCATACGAGAAATTGCATCATCAAGTTTACGTCTTGTTAACCCTGAGCGTGTTTCCATTAAAGCCTTAGACATCGGAGGGAATAGCTCCTCACGACGCTCTTCTAAAACAATCTCAATTCGGTCCGCTTGTACTTGTTTTGTTTGCTCTGCAATGTTGAGCAAATTTTGGATCGTCTGTTCCCTATTCATTATCACTCTTCGCCATGATGATAGACTGAGCAATATTGTACAACAAACACAGAACATAACAATAAAAAGCTGAACAATCAGTGTGATATTAATCTAAAGTCAAAAAGCTTTATGTTTGATAAAAGCAGATATGAGATAAATATTTGAACATTTTATGACGTTAACTATGTGATTAACTACTCGAAATAAGAGACAGATTTAAAATGTTACAGCGTCACAACTTTACAATGTAAATTGATTTTAGCTAGCTATTTACAGAAGCATGAGAAAAACAAGCTAAGTTACGGGAGATGTTATTTCAATTTCAGATACAGCTAAAATTAGACAAATAACGATAAGATCTAACACTATGATGAAATTGAATAATTTCATAGCTATTTCATTAAAAAAATTATGAAATAGCAAATAAAGCCAGATCTCATCACCTAAAAGTCGAAATAGAGCGAACAAAATCTTGATCATTGTTCCGAGAAAATAGCTGCGATCACGAAACGATGATCAAGTGCTCTAACGGCAATATAAATCAGAACTTCAATCGATTATAAGATCAAATTTTCAGGAAAAATGATCAAGGTAAAAGGGAGGCGCTAGCGCCTTACAACAATAGTTACGGAAGCATGATCGAAAGGTGATAAGTTACGGTGAATGTAGGTTCAATAAGGGTTTAGCACACAAAACCTCCCTTAGAAGGTGTCCAAAAGGTCAATATTGAATAAATAGTACAGATATTTGAAATGCAGATTCATTTACTTGATCATTTTTCCTAATATTAAACGACAAAATAGGCACTTCTTTAGCAACATAACGAATCAATGTAATATGGATTAATCGTTATGGTCGCGGTAATTACTTTTTATCCGAATTTAAAAAGTGAATAGAATTTAAACAAAATGGCTCGAACGGCACTTACATGATCATTGTTCCGACTAAAAACACCTTAATAAATGACTTTTACAGCGTGAAATTAAAGATCAATCAATACAGATAAAGGATTACTGTGGATAACCCTGTGAATAAGCATTGAATCTATTATGATCATGCTTTCAATTGAATGTTGATCATCGTTTCAGAATCAAGATGATCATGCTTCCTATGTTATGATGATCATGTTTTCAATCAACTGTTGATCACACTTCCGATAAAACCATGATCATTGTTCCGTAACGTCACTATTTTATCTTCTTTTAAAACAAAATGTTACATTGTAAAATAGAACCAGATCATTAGATCAGTTAATCAAATAGATCAGAATTAATCATAAAGATCAGTATTAAAAATCTTTAAATAAAAAACTTTATTTATTGATCTTTTTCTATTAATCTTTGCGGAAAGATGATGAATCTACGGCCAATGACAAATGAAACAACCTCGTAATAGTGAAAATGCCCCAATTGAAAAAATATTGATCGAAGCCCCTAGATCGCACAAAGATGGTCATTTATTTTTGATCCATTCAAATCTTGTCGATTGGCTTCCGCAATATCAACATTTCAAAGGGGTCACCAAAAGTATTATTGAATTGCTCAATATTATTTCGCTACGTGGTTTATCAAGCAAAGATGGTTATGTATCAACAACTGAACTTGTTGAAGCAACGGAAGGTCAATTAACGCGAGCGGCAATTCAGCAACGTTTACGTGCAGCTGTGAGTGTTGGTTTATTTAATCAGCAGCCTGTAAGGTTCGAAGAAGGCTTAGCCGGTAAAACCATGCTGCATCACTTCATCAATCCATCTTTGCTGATCTCTCAATTGGGCACGGGGAGTTTACAATCAGACCAATTTAAAGAAAAAGAAAAACAAAAACGTTCAAAAGCATTAGCACAAAATCATGTTAATCGACGCTTACTGACAGAACATGGTTTAGGCACCCCACCTAGTATGCCTGATGAAGCTGATCAAATTGTGGTTTCACCAACCAGCTGGGCAGGGATCATTGATCAAGCGTTAGCGCCACCGAGAACTAAAAAAAGTTATCAAAAATCAATGGTTGCGATCAGTGGTACGAAAGCGATCATTGAGACACGATCATCAAAGTCGATCATGACGGTGGATGATCTCATGACACTGTTTGCGTTGTTTACCCTAACGGTTCAGTACCATGATCACCATATCGCTGATTATGAAATTCAAGCGCGATCGATGGTAAATAAGACGCCAGTCTATATCACTGATATTTTGGCTCTACGAGGCAAAAAAGACAGTGGCCCGGCACGCGATTCTATTCGAGAAAGTATTGATCGTATTGAATTTACTGATTTTCAATTACACGAACTCACTGGTCGTTGGCTAAGTGAAAATATGCCTGAAGGGTTTAAGAGTGATCGTTTTCGTTTTATTGCTAGAACGATCACGGCTTCAGAAGAAGCGCCTCAAGAAGGGGAAGATGGTGAGATCAGGATCAAACCTAATTTGTATATTTTGGTGTGGGAACCGTCATTTTTTGATGAACTATTAACACGCGATTATTTTTTCTTGTTTCCACCTGAAATTTTACGTCAGCATACGCTTGTGTTTCAGTTGTATACTTTTTTCCGTAGTCGCATGTCTCGTCGTGTCAATGACTCTATGCTTTTAAGTGATTTAAATCAAAAGCTTGCTAGAAATATTGAATGGCGACGTTTTTCTTCTGATCTTATTCGAGAATTGAAAAAATTAGCTGAAGGAAAAGTAACAGAAACGATATTTGCGGTGAATTTATGGGGATACCATTTAACGATCAGTGCTGAAGAGCCTGATAAACGTTACACAGATTATCGTATTGATATTAAATGTGATGCTGATGAAGTGATCCGATATTCACGTGCTAAAACGACCAATGAAGGTAAGCGTACGATGGCACCAACAATGCCAAACCCGTTACGTAATGAGATCATGCCAAAGCAAGAATTAGAACAATTATCCGCCATTATTGATGGTGAGTTTGAACCGATTCAGCGAAAGGCACCGCGTCCGAAAGGCCGATTAGGGCGTCGTATTAAGTTGCGTAAGCATCTTGTTGAGATTAATGCAGATGAATTAACGATTGTGTTATCTAAATATACCTCACCAGAAGCGCTCCAGCGAAGCATAACGGCTTTATCTGCAATGACTGGTCATCCATCATCAGTTATTACTGAAGAGTGCCACGGATACTTAGAGAAGCTAGATTGGTTATATGTTTCTGGTCAAAAAGTCAGTTATGAAACTTTAAGTCGTACCGTTGAGTTATATAACAGTCGCCAAGACGAACGTCATTTATCGATTGAACGTTTAATTTCAGGCTTAGCTGTTAGACGAAAAGTCTGTCAACTTGTCCATGAAGGCCATATTAATGAGCAGGTTTTAAAAGCACTTGATGATGTCGCCAAAGGCATTTAAAGCTGTTGCGTTAGAAAGAAAAAGAGCGTTTTGTACGCTCTTTTTTCATTTTATTAACGGAATATTTAGTATTTAGTGTATTTTATTAAGCGATTCGTAGTTTTAGTGAATATTTTAACGATGAGAGGAACTCGTTGGTTAAAATATTTTCATTGTGATAGCGCTAAATGATTGGGAACTTCATGGTGTTGAAAAAGCATAGAATAATAAAAACCGTATTATTTATGGCACTCAGTGTACAGTCTCTTACAGTGTATGCGAGTGTAGATGAACGTCCCAAACTGAATCGAGAACGGATTGGACTTGTTCTTAGCGGTGGTGGTGCAAAAGGAGCTGCTCACATCGGCGTACTGGAAGTACTAGAAGAAAACCGCATTCCTGTTGATATCGTAACCGGTACCAGTATGGGCGCTTATGTTGGCGGTATGTACGCCATGGGGTTAAGTGCTAAAGAAGTAAAACGTCGTACCTTTGGTGTTAAATGGGAAGAAGGTTACCTCGATCGTGCTAGTCGTAACGATCTTACGTTACGTAGAAAGCAGCAAAGTGATAGATATCAATTACATACTGATATTGGTCTCGACCTGAATGGTGAATTTAAATCGCGTTCAGGCGCATTTCAAGGTCAAGGATTTGCTAAAATTCTACGAGATGTGACTGATAACCTTCCTGCTTTAAAATCTTTTGATCAGCTCGCAATCCCGTATCGAAGTGTAGCTACCGATATTGCTAAAGTGAAACCTGTTATATTAAGTTCAGGTCATTTAGCGACAGCAATGCAAGCATCAATGACAGTACCAGGGGCGTTAAAGCCGGTTCACTTAAATGGGAAACTATTGGTTGATGGTGGTGTTGTTAACAATATGCCTGTTAATGTGGCCAAAGTGCTTGGTGCTGATGCCATTATTGCGGTTGATTTACGTGATAATTTAATGCCAAGTAAAGATCTTGATAGTGCGTTGAATATTGTTTCGCAGTTAACGACTTATATGACCAATGCGAGTGCTGATCTGCAAAAAAGTCTCATGGCCGAAGGTGATGTATATCTCCAGCCTGATGTGTCATTTATGACTGCCGCTGATTTTGATCAAATGAAAAAAGCATATTTAGCGGGAAGGAAAGTGGCAACGGCTTCGCTACCAAAATTACTTCGTTATCAATTATCAGATCACGATTATCAAGCTTATATTAAACAAAAACAAAATCGTCGAAGCCAATTAACCGCAGCTTCTGCTTATTACATTGATAAGATAAAAATAAAGAATAATACCCGTTTACCTGAAAAAACCTTATTGTCTCAGTTGGATTTAAAAACTGGTCGAGTAATTTCTAATGAAGAATTAGAGCAAGCAGTTAAACGACTACAAAGTGAAGATGTTTATGGTCGAATTACTTACCAAATTAAGCAAGAAAACGGCGAAAACGTGCTTGATATGGATATTAATGAAAAATCATGGGGACCGGGGTATTTAAACTTTACCTTGGCGTTCGAAGATGATTTTGTCAATCGTTCAAACTTCTCTTTTGGTGCTCAATATCTATATACCGATCTCACTGATAAAGGGGGAGAGTGGCTAACAGAGTTCTCATTAGGTAGTTGGAAAAATATCAATACTGAATTTTATTTCCCACTCGATTATAAACAGCAATTTTTTACAGAAATTGGTGCTGGTGCAAGTAACGAGGTAAGGAAATTCAATCGTCCTACTATTAATTATGTCGATGGGAATAGTGATGATCGGTTTAATATCGAAACTGAATATCGACATGTTAATGGTTATGCTGCTATTGGTTGGAATTTAAAATCATCAGCAGAAGCAGTTCTTGGATACAGTGTTCAAAAAGGCTCTATCACGGTCCTTTCAAAACGAGATAAAGAGAATTATTTCGTGCACGGCCCTTATATAAACTTAATTTATGATGACTTAGATAGTTTCTATTTTCCGTCAAAAGGTCTATATGCGAATGCAACCACGGGTTATAACCAAACAACCAGTGAGTATAAAGATAAGGGTGAAGTAAATGGCAATACCACTTTTTATAACTTATCGATTAAAAAACCGTTTACTTATGATCGACATACCTTGGTGTTAAATGCGAAAACGGCTGGATCTGATTCAGACGAAATATTACCGATATTTGTTCAGGCGTTAGGTGGCTTATTTAATTTATCTGGTTATCACCGTTACGAGTTAAATGGCCGTTACAGTGCATTTACTAGCATTGTCTATCGTTATCGTGTCATGGATAATAACTTTGGCGCATTTAAATTACCTGTTTATGTGGGAGGGTCTTTAGAGCATGGGGGAGTTTGGGCTAAATCTTCAGAAATGTCTTGGGGCTCGGCAGTGACTGCAGGCAGTGTTTATGTTGCTGTTGACTCTATTATAGGTCCTGTTTACTTGAGTTATGGTCAAGCAGAAGACGGCAATAACTCGTTCTACCTTTCTCTTGGCTCTTCGTGGTAATCAATAAAGCAAGGTTAAGTAAATTTACTTAACCTTGCTTATTTTAATTTTGAATATGTTGTGTATTTACATTGTTATGACAAATATATCTACGTATATGGCAAAATAATTACCGATATAACCTTTGTCTTATCGTACTAAGGATTAATTATTTAAGAAGGATCTTGAATTATAATCACTTTTGTATTGTATATTACGTTTGCGAGCATCTTGCTCGCTTTTTTTTTAACTAATATTTTATTTAATTACTTGTTATATTTATCCTATTTTTAACATTTCAATGGTACTTATTTATTAAGTATTTTCTTTCTTTTAAACAAGACAAATAAAAAATAAACCGTTTCTATAATCACAAAGTTAATTTGTATTCGCAAAGTAAACTGAGATAAATAGAGGCTTGCTCATGAAAATTATCCGAGTGTTTATATGGCTCGCAATGCTAATAAGTATTGTGAGTTGTAATGGTAGCAGTGAAGATACAGTAGCACCCAGTAGTGATAGTAAAACTGTAGTCATTGATTTTACTCCTGAATTCACTGCATTTCGTATGGCTATCCCCTCCACAAAAAATGAACAAATAGGAAAAAATACTTCATCACCAATCTTATTAGTGGGGACTTTACAAGCAACGAATACAGCTACGAATGCTGTCGATGAGTTCGATTGGAAAGCGTATCTACATCTTGATACGTTTAAAGTGGAATCGGAAACAACGGTTGGCTTAACACCGGGTAATTATGATCTTATGCTTGATATTGAGCATGATGGACAAAAATATCATGGTGAAGCGAACACCAATATTGTCGATGGTAATTCCCCTATTGCGATGAATTTAACCCCTGTATTAGGCAAACTTGATATTGACGTTTCTGTTAATCCTGAAATGGCTAAAGTCTTTTTTAAAGTCGATCCTAACGAATTAAATTTATTAGGTTTAGGAACCCCTATTGTTGGTATTGGGCTTGATAATAATCAAGAAATGAAGTTTTTAATCAACAAAAATTCAGCGCAATCTGATCTTTTTTTTAATATCCAATATGGTAGCTATTTCGTTGATATTAATTTCTACAATGACACTGAAAAAGTGGGACATTTAGATATACCAAACCAAGTATTAAATATTGATCAAAATACTGCTATTGCGAATTATGATGTGGTTCCATTGATGGGGGTCAGCGTCATTACATTTAATGAGCAAGGAGAGACTACAGATATCACGGTTAAAATTCCTAACTCGATTATTACCCATGTTCAGCAATTATCAGATCTTAATACTGAGCTTAAGCTATTAGATCCTAACAATATGATAGTGTTTGATGATCAAGTGATATTTACCCAAGATCCAAATACACCTGATAGTTACATCGCAACGCTACCGATGAATTTGAATTTTGCTCAAACACAGATCCATGGTTTGTTTTTAACATTAAAATTTTTCGATACCGCGGATAATCCGACTGTTGCATTTGCAAGTTGTACTTCAGAGAGTTTTCATTTAGAGCACAATGATAAAACCTTAGGCTGTCAGGTGACGTTTAACGATACAACGATTGATGTTGTAACGGCACTTAATGCCCATTTTGTGGTGAATGTTTATGATGTCAACGGTAACCCTGTTAAAGATGCTCAAATCTTTATTGATGATGCAGCAACTCCTATTGGTGTAACTGGGGAAGATCCGTCGACCAGTGATGGTGCGCTGGTATTCAATACATCTATAGGTGAACACGATATTAAGGCTAAAGCGATTGGTTATGTCGCTGAAAAAGTCGTTAATGCTGCACCTCTAAGCATCAATAATGTTGATTTATATTTAATGATCCCTGAATCACCACCAGCAGATGCTGTTGAATCAAGAAACTATGATACGCGGGTATCTTTAACTGAAAATATCAATATTTTACCCAGTACAGAGCAAATAAACCTTGCTAATGACATGATGGTAAGAATACCGCCGGTGAAAATTGATTATGAAAAACGCACAGGTGTAGCGCGTGTTCTTTATAATCAGACAGGCTATTTGACTGATGCTGATCCAAGTAAAACCACAGAGCAAGTGGTGATGGATTTTCTTGAAGATAATCGACGATTATTACATTTATCACCTACCGATATTGCCAATGTAGAGCAACAAGTTTATGAAACTGCAGCGACAGGTGCGAAGCGTTTTTACTTACAACAAAAAATCCATGGGCGTGATGTCTTTAATGCTTTGCTACAAGTAAATGTGAATCGTGATGGTCGTATCTTAAGTGTGAATAACACCTTCTCACCACATATTGATCAAGTGATTTTGAGTAAGCAACCACCCACCATAACGATTAAGCAAGCGATCATTAATGCGGCTGAAAAAGTAGGGATCAAGGTTCGCCACCAGCCAACCATTGAAAATGAAGATCTTGGCGCAGATGATCAAGCAACAAAAGTTAATGCCGCCAGTGCTTCAAGAGAGCCGATTGACGCTAAATTAGTTTACATGCCAGTCAAAAATGATGAACTACGTTTGGCATGGTCTTTCTTACTCTTTACTCATGATCAACGTCATGTCTATCAAATGTTGGTTGATGCCAATAGTGGTGAACTTCTCGCTTACTTTGATCAGGTTGATGAGCACAGCTATGAAGTGTTTCAATATCCTGTTGAATCACCGAATCATGCAACACCTGTTAACGCTCGACAAATTGAAGTTAATCCGGCGGCAAGTCCCGGTTCACCATGGGGATGGCATGATATAAATGCCACCATTGGCAATGAATATACCATCATGCGAGGTAACAATGTTCATGCGTATAATGATTCAAATAATTCAGGTTCACCAACAGGAGTCGAGCCTGATTGTTTGGCGGGTATAAGTTGTGTCTTCCCACTGGATTTTACTCTACCACCACAAGACAACAGCGATGCGGCTGTAGCAAACTTATTCCACTGGAATAACATTATTCACGATATCACCTATCTATATGGCTTTGATCAAGCTTCAGGGAATTTCCAAGTCAATCAATATGGAGCACCCGGTGCTGGTGGCGATGATGTTAAAGCCGAAGCGCAAGATGGCGGGGGAATGAATAATGCTAACTTCTGGACGCCTGCTGATGGTACACGCCCTCGAATGCAAATGTACCTATGGTCATATACCACTCCACAGCGTGACGGTGATTTTGATAATGCGATTATTGTCCATGAGTATGCTCACGGTATTTCAAATCGTTTAGTCGGTGGCCCTGCCAATGTAAATTGTTTAAGTAATTACCAACGACCATCAGAAGGGATCAGTGATCTTTATGCCTTAATGATGACTCAACCAGCTGGGCTCACAGGGGCCGATCCTCGTGCGATGGGGACCTATGTATTAGGTCAACCAACCTCGGGTGCAGGTATACGTCCGCAACGTTACAGTACTGATTCAACGATAAATAATTATACTTATGAAAGTATTACCTCAGGTATGTCAGTACCTCATGGGGTCGGCTCTGTATGGGCACAAGCGGCATGGGAAGTGTACTGGGCATTGGTTGATGAACATGGTTTTGATATTAACTTGTATAATTCATTAGGGGGAAGCGGTAACCAACGTGCCATGTTGTATTTCACCGAAGGGTTGAAAAATACCATTTGTTCACCAAGCTTTATTGATACACGCGACGGTATTATCCAAGCTGCTATCGATAACTATTCGGGTGAAGATGTGTGCTTAATCTGGCGTACGTTTGCAGGCTTTGGACTTGGTGTTGATGCAATATCACCAAGTAGTAATAGTTTAAATGTTACTAATGGCTTTGGTATTCCAAGCTCATGTGACGAGACTGCTGATGTGTGGGTTGAAGATACCCATTATGATTACTTTGGTCCTGCACCTGATACGGGCAATGAGCCTGATGCCAATATGGTTGGTAAATCGATGTGGCGCAGTAAAGCGATTTGGAACCGTGTGGTTGCAGGTAGCCCAGGTCCGCATCAAAATCCAGAGTTTGGCCAGAAAAATGAAATTTACGTTAATGTGAAAAATCGTGGTGCAGCAACGGCCTTTAATACCACTGTTGAAGTGTATTGGGCACATGCATCTACTGGATTAACGTGGCCTGCGGATTGGACATTGCTGGGTACTGATACCATCGGCACTCTACCCGTGGGGGCTGATGTAGAAGCGACAGTTGCTTGGGAGCCACCAACAACGGGACATTATTGTTTAGTGGCACGATTAATTAACCCACAAGATCCAATGAGCTTCCCTGAAACAGCGAGCATTAACTATAACACCCGTCAGAACAATAATATTGCATGGCGGAATATGAATGTGGTTGATTTATTGATTAATCAGCAGCAAAAAATATCGTTTATTGCTAGAGGGATCGAGACGAATAATCAACAGATTGTTTTGCAAATAGGTCATGATGAACAGCAACGCTTCTTAGTTGATGGTGGTAAATTAGCGATTAATTTGCTTGAGTTTACAGGCGTTGATGAATGGCAAGAGATCACTCAATTACCCTTTATTATTCGTAATTTACAAACCCCAACAGGTAATGCTAATGAAGCAAATGTGCAATTACGCTTTAGCGCCGATCCTATGCCTATTACAGACAAAGAAAGTGCACTTTACCATCTTGATGTGATGCAGTTAGGTACAACAGCGACGGGGAGTAATGAAGAAATTGGTGGTGTATCGTATGAAATTATTACGCGTACTCACTTAACTGATACGGATAACGATCAGAAACCTGATATCCAAGATGATGATGATGATGATGATCAAGTCCCTGATGAGTTAGATGCTTATCCACTCGATGAATTACGTCATTAATTGTTAATAAGTGACACATTTAAGCCTCGCTATTTAGCGGGGCTTTCTTTTGTTGGTTAAATCGTATGTTTACTCTTAGCGTCTATAATGACTCTTAAATTATCAAATACCTGTATCAAAACATGTCTAATGACGAGTAGATGGTAATTAACTGTAACAGTGAATAAATAGCGAAAAGGGAGTGCTTGCTGCGTCAATCGTATCTTAATACTATCGCGAAAATTCAAGTTACTGACAACGTGTGATGGCATTTTTTAAATTAAAAATTACGCATGGACTTTCTCATTACCCTGATATTATTACCACAACGCGGGATCCACAGCGCGCTTTACAATTTTTAAAGTACGATGTATCACCGTATTCGCGTGGTTTTACTAAAATCGTGATCGTGGATAACAAGCAATATGTGAAAAATTTAGCGAATAATGCCACTGCTGAATTTCAATCTGATTATATCCACGATGGTGAATGCAGTGTATTTACTCTACTGAGTAGTAAAATTCTATTTGCTCGTTGGAATCGTAAGTAATTTAATATCAGTAATATGGATGCGAGCAGTAACAATATAGACAATTATATTTTCGGTGGCATCGCCTCATCACCTAAGCGCTGACGATATTGATCGGGTGTACTGCCTGATTGCTTTTTAAACGCAGTAATAAAGGGAGATGCCTGATGATAGCCCAGTGTTAATGCAATCTCTTTTACTGATAAACCACTACGCAGTAAATGTAGTGAGTAGATAAACTTTCGTCGTTGTCTCCATTCGGTAAAGTTCATCCCAAGTTTATCTTTGAAGTGACGGGCAAGGGTACGCTCTGTCGTATGAAGCATTTTTGCCCATTCCGCTAAACTGCGATTATTGGTTGGGTTTTTTTCAAGTTCAATCAATATTGTTTGTAGGAGCTTATCATCACTTGTTGGTAAGTATTGATGGTGTTCTTTACTCATTAATACCTGATCAAACAACACCTTCACTAAGCGTTTATCTTGCGGGGTTTCAGGGCTAACAATCCGGCGCTCGCGTAAATCACTCACCATGGCTTGCATTAATGGGCTGACTTCCAATAAACAGGCATAATTCGGCAACGCATTAGCGAGTGGCTTGGTAATGTTCATTGAACAATAATTTAAACTACGACGAATATAACTTTGATGCTCCATTGCTGGTGGTACCCATAATGCAAACTGGGGAGGGGCAAGAAAGTGTTTACTCTCCGCTTTTAATTCAATGATCCCTCCACTGATTAGTTGCAATTGTCCCCACGGATGAGCATGTTTCATTGTTCCTGTATTTGGCAGAAAAATCGTATGACCAAAAAAGATATCACCGGGTGGATTATTATCATCAAATAAAGGTTGGTATACGTTTTTCATTGAACTTTAGCTGTCATATGATGTGATAAGAATAGTATACGCAGGTTTTAGGTTATTGATCTACTTTGATAACTTATGGGTACCAGTCGATACCGCAAGTTTGTAGTGCTTTAAGGTAATCATGGGCTAAAGGGTAGCGGCCTACGGTTAATCCATGCAATGGAGTTTGAAATATTCGATATTCTAAAAACTCACCTGTTAGCATTTGATTAAATAAAGATTTAGCAGCATCACCTGTGGCAACGGTATAAGGCGATCTTGAAGCCAACGCTTTTGCCGTTACAGTGCTAAAACTGTGTTGTAATTCATCACGCTGATGCATGTTCATATGACTTAAGTAATGATCGTATCCTATTAGAATATGAGGTGTAATATCCATTTGTTGTTGAAGGTAATAGGGCATATCACGTTGCTTGATTAGCCAACGATAATGACTATCTACCTGTAATTGGATATCGCCAACGGGCAAGGGGTTTTGATCTGGGCTGTGCATGCCGACTCTTACCTGATCATGAACCATATCAACAATAGGATAATAGCTGCTATCCGTTTGCATTGGAGAGATTGCGCGTACACGACAAACAGGCTCACCTGTGAGTTCATCAATAACCGTGATGGCTTGCCATTGAGCGGGATAGAGCGCAACACAGCCCGAACAAAAAAAGATAACAGCAATAAGTATTATATAGAATGGCATATAACATCCTTGTGTATCTCAATAGCGCTTAAAAAGCGCGATAACTGATTTTAGTATATGCAAGCTTTACACATTGTGTTTAATCCCTTGCGAGAAGAGAAGATATGTAAAGCGCGGTATTGCTTGAAAAATAAACGTCGAAATGGATTACAAATGGCGATATTGTTACCTTTATTAACACTCTGATTATTTGTTAATCGAGTGGTGTTTTTTCTTAAAATTAGGCTTTACAGATTTTAAATCTATCGGTAATATTCGCCGCACTTACGGAGAGATGGCTGAGTGGTTGAAAGCACCGGTCTTGAAAACCGGCATACGTTTATAGCGTATCTAGGGTTCAAATCCCTATCTCTCCGCCATATTCTAGAGATTCGATTTATCGGGTTTCATAAAGAATTGGAGCGGTAGTTCAGTTGGTTAGAATACCGGCCTGTCACGCCGGGGGTCGCGGGTTCGAGTCCCGTCCGCTCCGCCAACATTTAGATTTAACGGTTACGTTAAATAGACGAAATTATAGTGCCGACTTAGCTCAGTAGGTAGAGCAACTGACTTGTAATCAGTAGGTCACCAGTTCGACTCCGGTAGTCGGCACCATTAAATTTCGGTGGGGTTCCCGAGTGGCCAAAGGGAGCAGATTGTAAATCTGCCGGCACTGCCTTCGAAGGTTCGAATCCTTCCCCCACCACCATTATAATTCCTCCTTAGTTCAGTCGGTAGAACGGCGGACTGTTAATCCGTATGTCGCTGGTTCAAGTCCAGCAGGAGGAGCCAAATAAAAAAGCCCGCAAGTAATTGCGGGCTTTTTTACATTTGAAATCTAGGCTTTTGTTAATTACTCATTGGGTGATAAAGGTCTATTAACTATTCTTAACTCACTGACGTAACCATACAAAGGATTATGCAATTTACTGTTAGAACACGATGATCCCACAATCCAAGCGGCATCTTCTTTGATTTTCTTATCAACTGATATGTAATCCAGTATTAAAAACGGTATAAACTAAAGGGCAAAATGTACGTTGTTGATCGGTACTTACAGATAGTGTGAGCTTAATTATTTCGCTGTATGTTTTTCTCTATTAACGCCATAGAATAGGTTTCTCTCATCTCTTAACGGATGAAGCAGTTAACACAAAATGGTATTATTAACGGCTGTTTTGCCTGTGACACTTGGATAACTAATGAATTTTGACCGTATTGTGTGTTTCGATCTCGAAATGTGTTGTTGGAATGATGGCCGCACATCTAGAACCGGTGAAATCATCGAAATTGGTGTGGCAGAGCTTGATCTCAACACCGGAAAAATTGTTCGTCGGGCACAACATTATGTGCGTCCTACAAAAGATGAAATCTCACCGTTTTGTACTGAACTAACGGGCATCAAACCTGAGGTCGTTGAAAAAAATGGCAAGCCGCTTTCTGTGATATTAAAATCGATCGAACAAAAGTTTGGTGGTCGACATAAGATCTATGCAGCGTGGGGACATGATGATCGTATTTTGAAAAAGGAATGTTTAGCTAAAGAGCTCAAAGTCCCTTTTCGTGAATATTTAAATCTTGCCACTTTATTTAAATTACAGCGTCATGTGACGAATAAACGATTAGGTCAACGTGCCGCAATGGAAATTGCTGGTGTTGAATGGGAAGGGCGTCAGCATTCGGGTTATGTCGATGCGTATAACCTTGCGCGTTTAGCGGCAACCATGTTCTGTGAAAAAGACACAGATTCAACACAGGAATAGTGTTACTTCCAATCGATTTGTTTAGTAAAGCCGACTGATAGAGTCGGCTTTTTTATGTGTATGATGTAATTCGTGCGATGAAAATGCTGTTGTTTATATTTTGTGATTCGGTGCCAATACTTGAGGAGATAGTTGGATAACTAAAATATTAATATTAGTTTGTAGCAAGGGATTAAGTGTTTAAACAGCAAAATATAATGCGTTATGTATACTGACAAAAGCCGCTCATTAAAAGGTAACTTTTATGTCACAGAATACGTTTATTTTGCATTCCGCTTATCCTCCATCAGGCGATCAACCTGAAGCTTTAGCGCGATTAATCGGTAATATTCAAGACGGTGTTACACACCAAACACTGCAAGGGGTTACCGGATCTGGGAAAACTTTCACGATGGCAAATATGATCCATCGTCTTCAGCGTCCTACCTTAATATTGGCTCATAACAAGACGCTTGCCGCACAACTTTATAGTGAAATGAAACGTTTCTTTCCTGAAAATGCTGTCGAGTATTTTGTCTCTTATTACGATTACTACCAACCTGAAGTGTATATTCCTGGTAGCGATCGCTTTATTCGTAAAGATTCTGCAGTGAATCAACAATTGGAACGATTACGTTTATCGACCACCAAATCGTTGATAGAACGTAAAGACGTGATTGTCGTGGCATCGGTATCTGCTATTTATGGCTTAGGCGATCCAGCTCAATATCGCGCGGTACAAATTCCGTTATCAGTGGGTATGACCATCGAAAGGGAAGACTTTATTCAACGTCTTGTCGCGCTACAATATAGCCGTTGTGAGCGAACGATTGAACGAGCAACTTTCCGTGTCCATGGTGAAATATTTGATATCTATCCAGCAGATTCAGAATCAAAAGCAATACGTGTGGTGATGTTTGATGACACCATTGAGCAACTACAATGGCTTGACCCTATTACAGGGAAAGTGTTGGGCGACATTGAGCATTATTTTGTTTCTCCAAAAACCTTGTATGCCGCTTCAAAAGACAAGTTACTGAAAGCCAGCATTGAAATTCAAAAAGAATTAGAAATGCGTGTCGCTGAATTAAATAATGAAAATCGTATTGTGGAAGCGGCAAGGCTGTATGAGCGCACGACACATGATATAGAAATGATGCAGCAGCTTGGATATTGTTCAGGATTAGAAAACTACTCATGTTATTTAAACGATCGCGATCCTAGCTTGCCACCGACGACCTTATTAGATTATTTACCGGAAGATGGCTTACTGTTTATTGATGAATCCCATGTGATGATCCCGCAGATTTCTGCAATGTATCGCAGTGATGTGAGTCGTAAAGAGACATTAATTGATTATGGCTTTCGGTTGCCATCAGCGAAGAACAATCGACCTTTAATGTTTAAAGAATTTGAGCAAATAAAACCACAAACCGTATTTGTATCAGCTACCCCCGGTGAGTACGAACTCAAAAAATCTCAGCAGCATGTTATAGAACAAATCATTCGCCCGACAGGCTTGCTTGATCCTATTGTTGAAGTGCGTCCTTTAGCGACTCAAACTGACGATCTATTAAAAGAAATATCAGAACGTACGCAAAAAGATGAACGCGTATTGGTGACGACATTAACGAAAAAAAGTGCAGAGGCATTGTATGAGTTAATGGTAGAACAAGGTATTAAGGTCAGTTATATTCATTCAGAAGTAAAAACCGAGCAACGGGTTGAAATTATAGATGATTTACGTGCAGGTAAATTTGATGTGCTTATTGGGATAAACCTGTTACGAGAAGGGTTAGATATTCCAGAGGCCTCATTGGTCGCAGTGTTAAATGCCGATCATGCGGGATTTTTGCGTTCAACACAGGCGCTGATTCAAATCATTGGTCGTGCAGCCCGTAACGCAAACGGTAAAGCGATTTTATATGCTGATAAAATGACGCCTGCAATGCAGCAAGCGATGAAGGAATCACAACAACGCCGAGAGCGTCAGGTGGAATATAATAAAGCGCATAATATTACACCAGCCTCCTCTCAACGTAAAAAAGCAAGGATAGATAATAATGAGCCCGCACAACATAGTGTTGAGTTCTGCTCTAATCTATCAGAGTTATGCCAGCAAATTACGACAACAGAAAAAGAACTATTGGTGGCTTGTGATACGAATGATGAAATACACGTTGGTATTTTTAGAGAAAAGCTCAATGAGTTATATCGTCAGTTCATATTTATGTAAAAAGGATACTAATTGACATCTAATTAAGGTCGTAATGACTCGGCCTTAATTACTCACAATCAACCTAACTATATTCATCTGTTATATTCTTATTGAATAAGATAAGTATGACTTTAATTAAAAATAAGGAACAATACTGAATTATTGCAATATATTTTTGTTAACAAGATAAGTGAATTTTATTGTAAGTTTATCTCATTGATGAATTTACGTTTTATTTGTGTTGTTTAGTGGTTTTGTTTTTGTGTTGTGATTGTAATTACATTAAGTTTTGATATACTCCGCCCGATTTTTATAGAAAATAAACGGTATAAAAATTCTAAAGTTGAATAGATAAAAGCAGTCATCATTTTGGTGAATACTCCTCCAGCTATATTGGCCTTTTTACAACGTCGCGCGCGAATATCAGCGATGTATATTTTATATTGTGAGAAAGAGCGTATGTTCATTCTTAATATAAAAGATCTTAGTTTTATCAGTCATCGTGCTGGAAAATCATATGCTACGATAGAAAATAGAATTTAAGTGTATTCATTTTATAAGAATGAATCTGGGGCGTAATTGCTTCCTTTAGTTTGTTATAAAGAGTTGTTATGGTGCTATACAACGCAATAAATATGGCTTTAAATGGGATCGTTCTTATATGAACATTAAATACATGAAGCTTTATACATTGATCGTGTGCTCTACGTTCTTTTTCATTATCTTTGCATGCGGTACTTATCTACTTTATCAACACGATATTGATACAAAAATTCACAATGAGCATGAAATACAACGGAAAACCTTTTATTCAGTTGTTGATAGTAAAGATACACTAGTTCCTATGTTTTCGAAGATGACGATTCCGACTTTAGCTGAGCAGAGGGAGTTAAAGCGTTATGTCTCCGATCATAAAGATGTTAGCAGTATATCTGTGATTTATAATGATTATTATGTATACAGTACATTTGGAAATCGCCTGTATTCAATGAAGATGAAGGCAGTAAAAGGTTTTAATATTAAGGTAAAAAGCTTACTAACGCATAAGCCAACCTTGTCTTATACGTTGCAAGTTGGAGCGAATACTTACTTAAAAATATATTTTAAACCGCTTCGTTTTAATGTTATCGATAGTATTGGTAGAGGCTATATTACCGTTTTTGATAATATTGAAATTGGTGAAGGTAATCAGTTAGTTAAGCATGATTTGTTAAATCATCGCGATGAGTACTATTTTCATCTCGACGACGCTGATTTTTTTGTTGATGTTGATCCGGCACTCGCTCTAAAACAATTTATTGAAACTAAATATGTTTACTTGTTAATGCTCTTATTGGGCTGCATGGTAAGTAGTTATACATCGGCCGCTTACTGCAAAAAAATCTGGGTACGAGTTTGTATCAAACGCAATATTATTCGTCCATACCTTCAACCCATTGTTAATAAGGAAGGCGATATTATTGGGGCTGAAGTCTTAGCTCGTTGGATTACTAAAAAAGGTCAGGTTTTACCGCCTTATTTATTTATACCCTATATAGAGAGTCAACACTTAACATCCTTGTTAACCTGCTCTTTGATGACACAGGTTTATCAAAGTCAGTTAATGGTTTTGAGTAAAAAACTAAAATTGAGTTTTAATTTGACGGAACGTTGTTTGTTTGACGAAAGTATTTATAAAGCGAGTTTATTATTGGCGCCTAAGTTTGAACTGGTGCTTGAGTTTACGGAATCAGCACCATTTTCGAATGTTCATGTGAAAGCGCGTATGGAAAAATTTCATCAAAATGGCATGTTCTTTGCGCTTGACGATTATGGTACAGGGTACTCTTCACCGTATTATTTGACGGATTATAATTTTGATTATTTAAAAATAGATCGTTGTTTTATTGAGCAAATTGAACATAATCCTAAATCGATTTATGTTGTTGAATCTTTAGTGCTATTAGCCCAAAAACTGGAGCTTTCTGTCATCTCTGAAGGCGTTGAAACAGAAAAACAAAAAAAGATGTTAGATCAATGGGGAATTAAGCAATATCAAGGGTTTTACTTTTATAAACCGATGTCAATAGAAAGCTTTATGGATATATATCGTTCTCACTAATATAGCATCTTAGTGATAACCCTGACTCTTCTTGCACTCTGTGCAAGAAGAGTTTTTTTAGCTCTGTCATTTTATAAGGTTAATCGTAAGTGAGTATTTGCTAACTCTAGTCTTTAACTACCTGGGTAGTTTTGCCGCGTTCTTTATAATCTTGTTGTTTTGCAAAAGTAGCGAGTTGTTTAAATTGAGCGGGTTGCCAGACCATATTGTTTGTGAGCTCAGGAGCGAGCGCGTTAAACGTTTCTTCATTGCCTACATTATGTAAATACAACTCCGCCCACATACCATTATTATCACCGTTGCTCAGTTCGGTAGATAAAGAAAGAGGAACTCCGTTTTTTACCCCATTAGGGTAGAGAGTTAATCCCAGTTGATAATCACGTTTTAACACCACCCACTTTTGTGGCAAACGTGTATTGTGATCCCACCACTGACCATTTAACTGCTGTATGTTGCGTTTGGTTTCTTCTGCTGAAACACTGCCTAATTGCTGTAATTGATCGTTAAAAGCATCAGTCATGGCTTGAGAAAAATCTGACGGAGAAAGATCGGGTTGCTGCTCTAGCACTTGTTTAGCTGTGATAGCACCTAACATGTTGGAATAGAGATCTTCAGGTGAAAAAGCAGAGACATATTCAGGAAAGCCAATAATTGATTCATAGCCAAACCACTGTGCGATTTCATGCCATTGTGCTAATCGAAAAGCTAATAGAGCCGCAAGCTCGAGACTCAGTGATTGTTTCTCTTTATTTGTAAGTAGTTGCTTATTCTCTTGTAACCGAATGTGGCGCGCCCGTAATTCCGTGGGTAAGATTATTCGATAATGGGATCCAAGATGCTGGCGAATTTGTTGATATAAATAATAAGTGAAATCTGCCGTATCTCGGACGTGAGCTGTATCGATAAATCCCCCCTTACTCGTAAAGATTAAGCCATTAGATTCACCGCCTAATCCGAATAAGCTTGAAATAACGCTTTGCGATCCATCGTTGTAGCTATGTTTACCGAGCATTGGTATATCGACAATATTCTCTACTGAGAAAAAAGGAATGGGCATACCTAATAATTCGGTTTTTAAATCTTGACCAAAGGCACAGCATGGACGCACGCCAATAGGCGCATCCAATGCTTTACTGTATGGGCTGACGAATAAAGCACAAAGGCTGAATGCTGCGATCAAAGGTGCGTGTATTTTCATTAAAAAGCTTCATTGATGTGAAAATAAAAACCGGAACTGTCTTTACCAATGGCGTAATCGACACGCACATTTATTCGGGGCTTAAAGGCAAAGCGATAGCCGACACCTAAACTAGGTAATAGCTTACTTGAAAGTAACTGCTCACTTTTATTGGCGATATTACCTCCGCCAAACCAGGTCACCATACCATGACGATGGTTAAAACGATGACGCCATTCTATTTGTCCAGACAGTAAATAACGATCACGGTATTGCCCTGTATAGTAACCACGCATACGTTTATCGTTACCCATTTCCGCATAGCCATACCAAGGAATATCACCATCAACCCGTTGCCCGTAGACATCCCAAGCAATAATGTTATTGCTATCAAGTTGAACATATTGACGGTAGTTCATGGTCAGGCGTGTGTAATTTTGATCAGAGCCTAATGTGGTTTTGTAATCAACCCATTCCGCGAACCACAATTGACCACGGTATGGGTTGGGTTCAAAATCTCGGCTGTCATATTCCAACGCAATGCTTATACCACTGCTTTGTTGATTTGAAAGTTTGTGCTCACTAACATCGTTAGTCTTTGCTAAGGTTTGTTGTGAATAATGTTGATAATCCCAGCCAACACTGACGTATTGATGAGGTAAAAACTGGTATGACACCTTTGGCGCAAGTTTGATGATCTGGCCGTTATACTCACGTTTATTGTTGTCGTTTTGTGCGGCAGCTTTTCCTACTCCCCAGTAATGTTGGGGGGAATGGCTGATCCATGCATCACCGATCAAGCGCAGTTTGTCTTGATTTAAGTAACTGCGATTTTCAACCCCTAATCCATAAGAGCCAGTTGAGGATAGATAGGATTTAATCGCTAATGTTGAATACGGTGTACTGGGTGTCCAGCCTGTCGGTGAGTAAAGTCCAACCGCAGCCATTCCAAATCCGACCCCTTGTTCAGGGTTAGCAAAAGGCCCCGGCAATACTCCCCAATCAATACCTTCTGAAGTATCAATCGTTTCACTAGCGCCGAGTTTTTCCAGTAGTTGATCTACCCAACCTGATTGTGTTGTATCAGCAAAGGCTAAGTGAGAAAAACTACAAATAATCAATAATGGGGAAAGTTGCCAAGGTTTCATTGCTGATCTCTGACTTAAAAACGAAAATCAATGGATGTAAATAGGCTGGAGCGATCGCCAAAGCCGGCTTCTGCCAATAAATACAGACTTGGATTGAGCTGATATTGCATCCCGAGGATTGGGTTCCATGGTGTCGACAGTTGTTGCTCGATATGGAAACTGCCATTTTTAATCCAAGGTTGTAACCCTGAAGGAAGATTGAGATCGGTGAGTTTGCCAGATAGCGATTGCTCAACATTTTGATACATCGCACCGGCCCAAACTCGTAGTGGTACACCTTGTTGATAAAAGTCGTAACCTACACGAGGGCTGATCACCCATGCAGAAATACTGCCGTCGATGACGGTTAGCTCTGTTTCGGTATAGCTGATATCAACTAAGCCAAAGAATCGCTTATAGCCACCGGCAAGCACTACACCACCACCATATAAGTAGCCATCAAGATCAAGCTTGAAGTTATCAATGCGGCCTTTGAGGTGACGGTCTGGGCGGTTTGGGAATAAAGGCTGAATAGCAACATCATAGTTCACTGCAGTTTCCGATTTACCCGTCATCTTGCCACCTAAGACATAGAGGTTCAGAAACGGAAATAGCCACATATCCGCCCGTAGGGTGAGCACTTCACTGGTTTGTTTGCCTTGCTCTGCTTGCATATCGATGTTGCGCACAAAAGAAGGTAGGTTAAGGCCATTAAAGCCAATGCTAGTTACATCAATGCCTTGCTCTAATGCCATGTAACTCAAATTAAAGCCAATCGGTTTGGGTAATTCGTAACCTAAAGCTTGAGCTTCTTCTTTCCAAAGAGGGAGAGTAAAAGATTGAGCATATGTATAAGTGGATGAGGAAAACGCTAGGCTACTAAGGAAAAGTGAATGCGCTAATCGCATGTGTGTAATGCCAGTTAAATTCTATAATGGCGCGCATTTTAAGTTGGCATTTGATTTAAGCATACTTAATGATTTATCTATAATGTAAGTATATGTTACATAACTATACCCAACTGATTTCAAGTTACCGAATTCAGAACATTGTTACAGTCCCTAGTTCAAGGAAAGCAAAGAAGTGTAATCGTTTTCTATTTCCAAATTGCATATACCTTTATGTTTATAGCGCTATTTTATTTGCCGTTTTCTGCTCGCTTGTGGAGGAAATCACAGAATTAACGATAAGTATTTCTTTTCTTTGGTGGTTTTTTATTTCTTATTAATTGATAAATTACTGATTTATATGTGGTTAATAAGAAAAATATGACATAGATCTGCTATTAATTTCCTTTTCCGCTTTGAAATGGAAATCAATCATCTACACATTAGCTCAACGTATCAATATTATGACCATATTCAATAAGTGGTGACACTTATATTACTAAGGAGAGATAAAGTGTCTGGAAATAAGTTTTCGGTTGATTACAGCATTTATGAGTTGGAATGCGAAGATACCTATAAAAAAGCAATTTCACTTTTAAAAGAAAATAATATTTTTCCTGATGCTATTCAGCAACAAATGTTATTTACACATTTAAAAGCAATGGTCATTCGCTCTTATACAAAAGAGTCATTACCAGAAATTGAAGTCGATATGTTTGAAGATATTTCCCCACTATCTCATCAATTATCAGCAGATGTGGTTTCTTGGTTCCCTACCTTAGCGTACGAAGAAACCTATTTATTATCAGTCCACTTTGAAGTGGCAAAAGAAAACGAATTAACGTGTGAATTAGGAGTGTAATTATGACAACTATTAAAGTAGTAATTGGTGATCGTTTAGGTAAAGGTCAAAAAGTTGGTTTGGGTGTAGAAGCGGCGGGCGGCGCTGTAACGGTGATCCCTGGTATGGCAGCAGATATGAAGCTAGGTGATGTGATGCACCAAGAGCAAGCTGATTTTGGTATTTCATTCTGTGGTAGTGGTGGTGCTGGGGCAATTACTGCCCAAACCAAATATGGTTACAAAGCACGTTACGGTATGCGTTCTGTTGAAGAAGGTGTAACAGCTATCAATGAAGGTTGTAACGTTTTAGGCTTTGGCTTTATGGATAAAGAAGAGCTTGGTCAAAAGTTAGTTGAAGCCTTTATTAAAAAGCATCACGGTTAATATGAAAAAATCTATTACTACGACGGTTGAAGTCAGTGGTAAAGGAAATACAAAACAATCAGCTTTTAGTTCTGCACTAAATAATGTTCAAAAAACAATTCTAAAAGAAACTAATAACGTTATTTTACGAATTGAACCTGTGGATGTTGAAATAATAAGTGCAGAACATAAACAAACTACTGAGAAGTTTATGTTCTTTTTCTTACCACGAGAAAAATCTATTTATTCCATCACTATTAATGTCACTGTAAATATTACATTAATAGAAACTGATGAATTAAATTTCAAACAAATCTAATTATTAGCTACGAACATTATTTGTGTCTACATATAAAGGTATATAAATGTTCTTCATTATTTTAATAAAGTCACTAATTATTGGTGCATTAGTGGGTGTTGGCGTGGGTGTCGGCGCTGCTCGTATGTATCACGCTCCAACTATTCAAGGTATGGGGGCATTCCGTACTTTAGGGGAATTAAACTCGTGTGAAGGGGATCCTGCTTCTCACTTCTCTTTCGGTTTAGGCTTTTTCTTCAATGCTTGGGCATCATCAGTCGCTGCTGGTGCATTTACCCAAGACGTTGACCACCGTATTTTACCGAACTGGGGCGCAGCGGCATTGATGGTAAAAAATCGTGATGTCACCCAAACCTTACATGATCCGAAGAAGATGGGTATTGCCTGCGGCATCATCGGTATGATTGTCGTGGCATTTCTTAACTCAACCGCATCAGCGGTACCTGAAAGCTTACAAATTACAGCGGTAAAAGTGCTGGTTCCGGCAGCAAACATGCTGGTTAACGTGGCGATGCCGGTGATCTTCTGGTTAGCAGCGATTGAAGCAGGTAAGCGTTCTGGTTTTTGGGCAACTATTTTCGGTGGTTTGGCACAAATGATCATGGGTAACGCCGTGCCTGGTTTAGTACTTGGTATCTTGATTGGTAAAGGTGTGGAAGATAGCGGTTGGAATAAAGTAACGAAAAGTATGTTGTTTGCCGTTATCGCTCTGTTTGTTCTAAGTGGCTTCTTCCGTGGCTTTGATATTGCGGTATTAGAATCCTTTAGCCTAACTGTTCCTGATTGGCTGCATTACATCCACGGAAGTATCAGCGGTAAATAACCGAGCCGGAGTTGAAGAAAATGGACGATAAATTAAAGAATGATTTTTGGTACGCTGACTGGTCTTTCCCATTCTTTGTTGGCTTGCTGTCATCAGGTGTTTTTGCTGGTACACACATGTATTACCTCTACGGTATCGGTGCTTTTAACGAGGTGGCTTTCGTCGCCATGTTAAGAGCGGGTATGGATACCGGTGTTTACGGTGCAGTAGCGGCGTTTGGTGCAAGTTTCCTTTTTGCTCGCATCATTGAAGGTTCCTTGGTGGGTATCTTAGATATCGGTGGTGCTATTCAAACTGGTATTGGTTTAGGTGTACCAGCACTGTTATTAGGCGCAGGTATTGTATATCCACTCGAAAACTTTGCTGCCTCATTGGTTGTGGGTTTCTTCCTTGGTGTCGCTATTGGTTATGTGATCATCCTAGCGCGAAAGTACACCATCAACCAAAGTAACTCGACTTACGGTGCCGATGTCATGATGGGCGCAGGTAACTCTTCGGGTCGCTTCTTAGGTCCTCTGATTGTGTTATCAGCAATTGCAGCATCACTACCAATCGGTATTGGCTCTTTAATTGGTGCGCTTGCTTTCTATCAATGGAATAAACCTATTACAGGTGGTGCGATTATCGGTGCAATGGTGTTTGGTTCACTGTTCCCTGTTGCTATCAGTTAATCCTTGAAAGGTTGTGCTCTGCATGTTGGGTGCAGAGCACAATAAAGGCAAAGCAATGTATGACGTATTAATTAAGCAAGGCAAGTTAGTGAGTGGCGAAGTGGTGGATGTTGCGGTTCTGAACGGCAAGATTGCAGCACTGGGTCAACTGGATGTAACAGCAAAAAAGGTGGTGGATTTAGCGGGTGATTTTTATATCAGCGCGGGGTGGATTGATGGTCATACCCATTGCTACTCCAAATCACCGATTTATAACGATGAACCAGACTTAGTCGGGGTTGAGACTGGCGTTACCACTGTGATTGATGCTGGTAGCGTAGGTGCCGATGATGTGGGTGATTTCTATCACTGTTGTCAGCAAGTAAAAACCAATGTTTACAGTATCTTAAATATTTCTCGAATTGGTTTGCTGCGACAAAACGAATTAGCCGATATGGCAGACATTGATGGTGAGTTAGTGAAACAAGCCGTCAATCAGTATCCCGATTTTATCGTTGGGATCAAAGCCCGAATGAGTGGCAGTGTGGTGGAAGCCAATGGTTTAAAACCGTTGATAAAAGCTAAAGAGATCCAACGTAATCAGTGCCCATTACCTTTGATGGTACACATTGGTAATAACCCACCTAATTTAGATGACGTAGCGGATTTATTAGGTGAAGGGGACATCATTACCCATTGCTATAACGGCAAACCGAATCGCATTTTAACTGCAGAAGGTGAGTTAAAACCGTCGATGCAACGTGCTCTTGAGCGTGGTGTGAAACTCGATGTGGGACACGGTGGTGCAAGCTTTAGTTTTGCAGTGGCAGAGCAAGCGATTAAACAAGGTATTTATCCTGACATGATTAGCTCTGACATTTATTGCAAGAATCGTATTCATGGCCCGGTGCGTAGTCTCGCTCACATTATGGATAAGTTTTTAGCGATTGGTTTACCGCTACAACAAGTGATTGATTGCGTCACAGTAAACGCTGCCAAGTTACTTAAGTTAGAAAATAAAGGGCAGTTAGAAGTAGGTAAAGATGCGGATTTAACGTTTTTCCATTTAAACACTGAAACTGTTGAGCTGGTGGATTCTGATAATGATCAGCGCAGTGGCAAGACGAGCTTAAAACCTGCCGCAGCCATGGTTGCTGGCAAGATCATGACGACAAATTACGGAGTAGGATTCGATGTCTTCAATTCATGAAAAATACCAATTAAAAGAAGTCATTAATGCGTCAGGTCGTATGACTATTTTAGGTGTTTCGACACCAACAGAAACCGTGATGGATGCGGTGCGTGATGGTCTTGGCCAGTATTTTGAAATGAAAGATCTGGTGGTGAAAACCGGTGCTTATATTGCCAAGTTGCTAAATGTAGAAGATGCGATTGTGGTTTCTTGTGCCTCGGCGGGTATCGCTCAATCAGTGGCTGCGGTGATTGTGAAAGACGATCCGTATTTACTCGAAAATTTACACGCTCACGCTCATAACGTGGCGTCAGAAATTGTGATGCCAAAAGGCCACAACGTTAACTTTGGTGCACCAGTCGGCACCATGGTGACATTAGGTGGTGGCACACTAAAAGAAGCGGGCTATGCCAATGAGTGTTCGCCTGCTCAGTTAGCCGCCATGATCACCCCGCAAACAGCAGCGATTTTATACATCAAATCCCATCACTGTGTACAAAAGAGCATTTTATCCGTAGCAGAAGCGGCAGCCGTTGCCAAACAGCATGACTTACCTTTGATTGTGGATGCTGCAGCTGAAGAAGATCTGCAGTGTTACTACAACATGGGTGCTGATCTGGTTATTTACAGTGGTGCAAAAGCCATTGAAGGGCCAACCAGTGGTTTAGTGGTTGGACGTAGCCAATATATTGCATGGGTGCGTAAGCAGTCATTAGGTATTGGTCGTGCAATGAAAGTTGGTAAAGAAGGCATTTTAGGTTTAACCCACGCCATTACCGAGTACCTGCAAACTGAAAAAGAAACTGGTCAGCAAATGGTGGCCAAAATGGAACACTTTGTGGCGCAACTCAAGACCCTTAATGGCATTGATTGCCGTGTGGTTTGGGACAGCGCAGGACGCGACATTGCACGTGCAGAAATCTGTTTTGATGAAACGGTATTAGCAATGACAACACCTGAGATTGTGGCACGACTTCAGGGTGGTGATCCTGCGATTTATTGTCGTGGCTACAAAGCTAATGATGGGATCATTGAAATAGATGTACGCAGTGTCACAAGCGCACAACTTGACGTTATTTATCAGAATATTAAAGCATTATTTTAAATTTTTAAGAGAACACCACTATGTCATTGAAAGCAAAATTCTACAAAAACCGCGTATGTTTAAACGTGTTGGCTGGCTCTATTGATAACGCAGCAGAAATCTATGATGCCGCAGAAGGTCATGTCTTAGTTGGCGTACTATCTAAGAACTACCCTGATGTACAAACAGCGGTTGAAGAGATGAAAAAATACAGCGATAAGATCAATAACGCTGTTTCTGTTGGCCTTGGCGCTGGCGATCCAAACCAATCGATGATGGTTTCGCTGATCTCTCAGCATATTCAGCCACAACACATTAATCAGGTATTTACTGGCGTGGCAACCAGTCGTGCATTAGTCGGTCAAGATCAAAGTATTGTTAACGGCTTAATTTCACCAACAGGCACTGTGGGCATGGTGAAGATCTCAACCGGCCCTTTAAGCTCGTGCAATAAAGAAGCGATCGTTCCTGTGGAATCAGCGATTGCGATGCTGAAAGACATGGGTGGTAGCTCGGTGAAATACTTCCCAATGGGAGGGTTAGAAACCCGTGAAGAATTCGCCTATGTCGCTAAAGCGTGTGCTGAGCAAGATTTCTGGTTAGAGCCGACAGGCGGGATTGATTTAGAAAACTTTGAAGAAATCATGCAAATTGCGCTAGAGGCCGGTGTAACTAAAATCATTCCACATATTTATAGCTCAATCATTGATAAAGAAACGGGTAATACTCGCCCTCAAGATGTGCGTGTTTTACTTGATATGACCAAGAATTTGTTAAAATAACGTGATCTGATTTAACGGACCGGAAACGGTCCGTTAATATTTATAAGTCTATGAAATATTGTGAAACAGTTAATATTTAGAAACCAATGTGAATATGACCCAGGTCTTATGACGCATTGTTTTCAAATGTTAGCCTCCGTATATAAACGGACATCATTTAACGGATTATTCAATGATTCAATTCCCTTATCCTCGTCTTAATTTAATTTTTGATGCACTGCTGATGCAGACACTGCCGCAGCAAGAGTTGGCACAACGTTTTGATGTTTCTACCAGAACGATTCGTACTGACATTTCAGCATTAAATGATACCTTAGCGCACTACGGTGCTCAGTTGTTATTACGTCGAGGTGAAGGGTATTACATTGATATTTATGATCAGCAACGTTACAGCAATATCACTCAGCAAACCCAACAAATGAAGCAGTCACCACGTAGTGTTAAAGATCGGGTGACATATTTGATGTTGCGTTTATTGAACCAGCAAGATGGCTGTAAATTGGATGATTTGGCTAATCAGTGGTTTGTCAGCCGTACCTGTTTACAGGCTGATATGACCGAAGTACGTGAGTTGTTTCAGTCATACCATTTAGAGATAGACAGCAAGCCCCATTATGGGCTGTTAGTGTTTGGCAAAGAGTCATCCATACGTGCTTGTATTGCCCATATCTTGTACCAATTTAAGGCGTCAGATCCTACATTTATCAATTTATGTGAGCTATTTTACTCTGAGTGTGATTTTGCACAATTAGAGCAGCCACTGTTAACGGCAATGCAGCAGAATAGTATTAATTTGACCGATGAAGGTCTGCATCAGTTAATGGTTTACTGTGGCGTGGCGATCAGCCGTTTAAAGCGTGGTTTGGGTTGCGATCAAACCACATGTGCTAACGTGCCAAATAATGCACTATCAGCAGCCAAAGAAATCGCAGCCTTAATGGCGAGCGAAACTCAAACCATTATCGAACCTTGTGAACTAAATCATCTCGCGATTCAAATTGCTGCCCGTCGCGTTACTGGGATCAAGCATTGGCATGTTGATGATCGTAATGACAATGATGCTGATGCTTTTATTGATCATTTACTTCATTTTATTAACGATCACTTTAATTACAACTTGCTCAATGATCTGCAGCTAAAACATGACTTACTGGCTCATGTTCATCCAATGTTACTGCGTGTTGAGCATCAAATAACGATACCCAATCCATTAGCTGATCATATTAAACGTTATTATCCGCTTGCTTATGATATGACTGTGGGTGCTGTATCTAGTTGGGACGGACGACAAATCCCAGATGGTGAAATTAGTTTTTTAGTGATGCATGTTGGTGTTGGAATAGAGCGTAATTATGTGCAAAAAAAAGAACAGCAGCCGATAGTACTGCTGGTATGTAACTCTGGCACATCGGTGATCCGAATGTTGGAATCTCAATTGCTTAAAGCTATCCCACAGTTAGTGATCCATAAAATGCACTCGATACGTGAATACGATGCATTACATGAAGTTACTGAAGACTTTGTGGTTTCAACAGAAAAGCTGGTGGTAAAAAATAAGCCAACCATGGTGTTTTCACCGATTGCTAGCTCTTTTCAATTAGAGCAATTGAATAAACTGGTGCATGAGAATAGTAACCATATTAATGCGTTAGGTAAGTTCTTTCAGCCAAGTTTATTCACTCGAATTGAAACGCCTATGACGCAACATCAACTTTTTGCGCAATTGTCTACAGAGCTAGAAGCAAAAGGGATTGTGCCAAGCCATTTTCACCCATCGGTTATTGAGCGAGAAAATATTACTTCGACCATGTTAGGTGACGGTATTGCGATCCCGCATTCTCTCGGTCTATGTGCTAAGCAAAGTGCAGTCTATACCGTCCTTTCGCCACAAGGGATTGAATGGGGAGAAGGAAAACGTGCCTATGTCATTTTCCTATTAGCGATCAACAAAGATGATTATGAAGAAGCCATGGGGCTTTACGATCTCTTTGTCACTTTAATGAAGAGTAAGGCGGTCGAACATTTGTTGGCATGTTATTCATTTGAGCACTTTACCCATGTTGCCAATGAGTGTTGGAATAACTGCAAGAAAGATTGGTAATTTATCAACTGTAAGTGGTCGATATAATAGAAGGAACTAATGTGATTATTCGTGTAATGGAACACGCTGATTTAGAGCAAGCAGCAAAGGTGCATCAACAGGCGTTTGTACGTCAGCAACGCTCCTATGAGTGGATCGAATGTAACTTTAATGCCGCCCCGCGCTTTTTAAATTTTGTCGCTGAGCTTAATAGTGAAGTGGTGGGGTATATCGTTTGGGGGCAAAAAAGCGGTTTTCGTCCTGAAGTGATTTTAGAGTTAGAGCAACTTGCAGTGTTGCCAAGCCATCATAACCAAGGGATAGCGACACAACTTATCACTCAATCACTACCACAAGTGAAACAGCGATTAGCGGAACAAGACAGTAAATTAAAGCATATTTTGGTCAATACTCGTGCTGATAACTATGCGCAACAGATCTATCAGAAGCTATTAGGCGCCGAGGTGGAAATGACGATCAAATCGCTCTATTCTGCTGATGAAGTGTTTATGATTGCCCGAAACGTTTGCTCGGATTAATACCGTTTTTTAGTTTATCTCTGCGCCGTATTTGGCCTCATCTTTAAACAAGATAGCTGTTAAACTGGCTATCTTGTTTTGTTTTAGGCTTTATTATCAGTAAAGACGTTTTATCGGTGAGAAAGCAAATGTCGTATCAGTTAGAAGAGTTAGATCTGAATTTAATACGGTTATTAAAAGCGGTGGTGGAACATCGCAGTATTAAATTAGCAGCCATGCAGTTAGGGATCTCACAGCCAAGTGCCAGTCGTGGCGTAGTGAGGCTTAAACAGTTCTTTAATGATCCGCTGTTTGTGCGCAAAGCCCATGGAGTAGAACCATCACCCCTTGCGATTCGTCTCGCTGATGAATTTGATAATATCTTAGCGCCTATAGAAAAAGTGTTACTGGAGTTCTCTGAATTTAAACCAGAAACCTACCAAGGCTCGATTTCTCTTGTGGTTGATCCCTATTTGATGGATGAGCATGGTCAACACCTACTATCTTGCTGTCACAAGGCATTTCCAAAGGCGTCATTGGTGTTTTCTAATTGGGATAGCATCAGCCAAGATGACATGCTGGAAGGGAAAGTCGATTACTGCATTTTGGATCAAGAAACGGACATTGCGAAAGATATCTACATGCAGCCGTTATTTAAGGAAAAGCGAGTGATCTTGGCGAAAAAAGATCACCCAAGTTTACGGCTCGATAGTAATGATTGGGCATCGATAGCACCATTGTCATTGGTCTCGCTGCCAGCGCCTGCCGCTTATAAACCTTTGTGTACCGTTGAATCTGAATATCAACGCATGGGTTATGAGCCAAAAGTGTTACTCAAAACCTTTAATTTACGGGTCGCTTGCCAAATGCTGTTGGAAACCAACGCAATCATGTTTGCTAGCGAAAGTACTGCCGATTTAATGCCGGAATTACATGCCTATCCGATGCCTGTGGTGAACCGTAATTTCAGCCATTTTGTGGTCTCAGGTGGTTATCTTCAAACCCATCGTAATTATCCGCTCTACCAACATTTACATCAGGTGATACAGGCCGCATTCGGTTAAATTCTCTGATCATTTCTGCGCTATTTACCCTTTTAGAGATATTCAAATTTGAATATCTCAATTACCTATTGTGCTTTTGTGCGCTGCGGTAGTCTTGCGAGTAGATGCATTAACTTTATGTATTTTCACTACGAGAATGCGTGAAATTTGATGCTATCTACCTAAAAAATTAGCACAGTGGAGTCAATCATGTGGTTAGCACGAATATTTTTATTATTAGCCATTGCCGCAGAAGTGGCTGGTACCAGTACCATGAGCCTTATTTCCAGTGAAGGTGGAAATTGGGGGTACTGGGTGATGTATAGCTTAATTTGTATTTCATATTTTTTCTTGTCGTTGGCAGCAAAAAAGATCGCTATTGGTGTTGCCTATGCGGTTTGGGAAGGGCTAGGTATTGCGCTTATTACAATGGTTTCGGTGTTTGTGCTTGATGCGCAATTAAATACGCAAGAGCTGATTGGTTTAGCGATGGCAACTGTCGGGATCGTATTAGTGACACTTGGTGAAAGTCACAGCGATAAACCAAGTCATTCGCCCACAAGCGTGTCGGCATAACAACAGGAGGCAATGAAATGAGTCAATTTTTTACACTATCATTTGGTTTTGTTGTCCTTGCTGCGTTTGTCGATATTTTAGCGAACATGGCATTAACCCGATCAAATGGCTTTAGTCATAAACGTTGGGGTATTACTGCGATCGTCTTAGTCATGTTGGCATTTACCCTGCTAGCGCAAGCGGTCAAAGAGATCGATTTAGCGGTGGCGTATGCGTCATGGGGAGCTATCGGTATTTTAGGTACCGCGATTGGTGGCTCGCTGCTGTTTAAGCAAAAACTTAAGCCTATCGGTTGGGTGGGAATTGCTGTGATGATCTCCGCTGTGATTGTTATGAAAACAGCGTAATTACGTATTTTAAAGCCCAATGTGATGTTGAATCCATTGGACTTTTTGTTGCCTTTTTTCTGCGGTGAATATTGGGAGAAAAAATTAATAGCGAGAATTCAACATGTTCTGCTCTAAAGGCTGAAATAGTCTTGCTTTTTTGTTGATTAATATGTCTGACAAAAGATTTATTATGTCCGATTAGAGATATATGTATCTTAAAAGACGTGACAGAATAGCCTCGTTATTGATTCAGATATAGGTATCTGGACTAGAAAAATCTGAGAAAGGCAGACAATGTTCTATCTATTACCCTTAATTACCGTTGCAATATGGGCAGGGAACGCCATTGTCAACAAGATGGCATTCAGTGTCATCGATCCCGGTGCGATATCGTTTTATCGTTGGTTCTTCGCATTAGTCATGTTAACTCCTTTTGTTGCTAAATCTGTTTGGCGTGATCGTGCGGTGATTAAACCTTATCTAGCGAAATTAGCATTCCTTGGTTTGTTAGGTATGGTGCTAAACCAATCGTTAGGCTACTTCGCAGCAGCGACCACCACGGCAACGAATATTGCCCTGATCATTTCATTAGTGCCGTTGATCAGCATGTTCTTAAGTGTGCCTATTTTAGGTCAACGCTTATCACCGTTCGCATTGGTTGGCGCAGTGTTATCACTAAGTGGTTTAGTATTGATGCTAAGCCACGGTCATGTAGAAAACTTACTGTCGCAAGGTATCAAGCAAGGTGACTTCCTAATGCTGATCGCAGCGGTCGTTTATGCACTTTACTGTGTGCTATTAAAGCGTTGGAAAATGCCGTTCTCGACGTGGAAATCTGTGTACGTTCAGTGTTTATTTGCGGTCATTATGTTAACGCCATTGCTACTAAGTAGCGATCGTATGGCAATTACAGCATCTGCAGTCCCTTTGATTGCTTATGCTGCATTGCTTGCGTCAGTGATTGCACCTTGGTTATGGATGTTATCAATTGAACGTTTAGGTGCCGATCGTACCGCGATGTTCATGAACCTATTGCCAATTATGGCGGCAGGTATTGCGAGCGTGATGCTCAACGAGCAACTAGAGTCTTACCATTATATTGGTGGCATCATGGTATTAACGGGTGTTGCGCTGGCTCAGAAACGCATTAAAGCGAAGAAAGCAAAAGTGGCAATGACACCTGCTTAAGCACGACATTGATATAAAACGCCGTTGTATTGAAGCTTATTTAAGCTGCGTACAACGGCGTTTTTTTGTGTCAGATATTTAGCTGCTAGCTATTAAAGGAAAGCTAATAGCGGCGAGATGCAGAGCAAAATACCGGTGAGGATGATCAAGTAGGTTGCTGTACCTTTATATTTGTTCAATGATGGTACCTTGTATACCAAGTAGGCTGGGATCAAGCAGCCAACAATGCCGAAGATTGGTGAACAAATAGAAGTGAACGATAAGATCGGTAGATTCAATGCCACTGCCGCCCATGCGATCAGAATAATAAATACCGTCGTTAGTTTATTTACTAACTCAGTATTGATGTCGTGGTGAGCATACTTACGTTCAAGCATGTTCATTGCCAGCCCTTTACACGCCTCTTTAAACGCCAAGAACACCCCAAAGAACGACGTCACGACCGCAAAGATGTTGATCACGATACCGACGATTGTTGCCCAACTGCCTGGGAAGTAATGTGCAATCATCGCAAGGGCAGAGATATTTTCTTGCATCGCATGTTGTGCTTCAGACTGGCTGATCGCAAAGGTGAACGAGATGGCAAAGAAAAAGACCACCACAAACAAAATACTAAAGGCTATTTTCATCGCACGTGATGCTTTATAACGTGCCACTTCAATCGATTTTTCATGTGAGCGGTACGAAATCACCATTGGGCTCAACGATTGAATAAATAAAATCGAGGTTAAGGTAAAAGGTAGGGTGATGATTGCATCTTTAAGCATCTTGTCCCCGTCGCCAACAGCGGTAATATTGCTAAAATTCCATTGTGGGATCAGCAGTACGCCCATCACCGCGACTAAGGTGATCACCGTTACTGCCATAACCCCTGAGATCTTAAACAGGAACTTTTCACTTTTTGAGCCGATATAGCTCAGTAAGCAGATTAATGCTAAGCCATAGAAAATATTATGGTTTAAATGAGATTCAGTAACGCCAAAAGTATATAGGTACGAGGCACTGTCATTAGTGATGGCGAGAGAGTAAACCAATACCCAAATCACCAGCATGATGAAATATAAAATGCCTAATGCGATGCCCCAGTTTTTACCTAAGTAGCCGCTGATCACGCCTGGATAATCGGTACATTTCTTTGATTCAGCAAGAGTATTGATAAAGAGTTTCTGAAACAAATACATGGCAGGGTAGCCAATGACAGAAGACAGTAAAAAGACCCATAATCCCATAACGCCAACTTGTACTGGGAGAAAAACAATCCCCGTGCCAATGGCCATGCCAATACTCATGACAATCCAACCGACATCAACACTGTCGAATTTTGTTGCAGCCTTCCATTGTTGAGGTGTCATGTTTGCCTGTTGGTATAGGGGGACACTGGTGTTTGAAAGGGCGGTATCTGTATTAGGTTTCATTATATATTCCAGCTTATTATCATTGTTATGCTGACAGCGAATAGCTGGATTATGGATCTAGTCGTATAGTTACTAAATAACTAAAAGTTATAATATATAAACTATAGAAGTATAAAAGATGCAATTAGGTGCTTTTAATGATTGTTTTACTTTTAGCGATGGCAGAAGAGGACAGAATGCTCTTTTAAAGAGGAAAAAAGAAAAGGCATTTAAGCGATTAAAAATAGGAAACCAGAGCAAAATAGCTCTGGTTTAGTCTTGTCGATTATTTATTAATCACATGTGTTAGAACATTATTTGTTAATCATAATATCAAGGATCTGAACATCAGTATGGGTCATAGCGCCATTTGCTAATGCAGATAAATTACGAATAGTCGTATCGACATCATCAGCGACAATGCCTTCATTGCCCGTTACTCGAATACCATCTAATGCCATTAAGGCAGATTTAACAGCAGATCCGGCAGCAGAAGAGACTTTCATCGCACAGCTGGCTTTTGCGCCGTCACAAATAATACCGGTGATATCTCCGATCATACTGCAAATCGCTGCACTGATTTGCTCCACATTTCCGCCCAATAACCATGTAATACCAGATACCGCCCCCATTGACGCAGTTGTTGCGCCGCATAATGCAGACAGCTTGTTTTGATAGCTTTTAATATAAATTGCCATTAAATGAGAAAGTATTAAGGCGCGAATCAAATGCTCATTATCAGCATTTACAAAATCGGCAACGACCACGACAGGCATGGTGGCGGCAATACCTTGGTTACCAGAGCCTGAATTACTCATCGCCGGTTTCATAGCTCCTCCCATACGCGCATCAGAAGCGGCAGCCGTGCGGAGTAATACATCGGTGAGTAGACCGCCTGATAATAAACCGCGATCAATGTTACGTTGAAATGTCGCGCCAATTTCTAATCCATATTGGCCCTTTAGCCCTTCACAAGATAATGCGTTATTGAGCTCATAAGCTTGTTCGATAAATTGAATATCAGTAATAGGCGCATTGGTCGCGAAATCAAAAATATCTTGAACGCCAGCATCACTAAAAGGTGAGTTCGATATTTCAACGACCTTTTGCTCGTTAGGTGACGTTTCGAAAACTGTAACACCATCAAGTTCAATACTGATCACTTGAGTATGGCTATCTGCGATAGTCACTGTCGCACAATGAGCTTGGTTATAAATACTTACCTTGGCATAAAGAATATTAGTGACATCAGCGACGTTAACCGTGACTTTATTGGCATCTAATAATGCTTTAGCTTGTTTAACGTTATCTGGCGTAATGTCCTTTAATACTTCTAATTTCGCTTGGCTATTGCCAGCCAGTGCACCTAAAGTTGATGCAATAGCTAAACCTGCCATTCCCGTACCGGGTACCATGACGCCGATGCCATTTTTCATCAAGTTAGGAGAAACACGCACATCAATATGGGTGATATTGCGTTCATGAAGTGGAAGTTGTTCCATCGCAATAGCAGCAGCAAGCGCCACAGACACAGGCTCTGTGCAGCCTAAAGCAGGAACAACATCACGTTTGATCACGTTAATAAATGCAGGCCAAAGATGGGTTTTCATAACTACTACCTTAATGTTCCAACCGGAGGAAAATAAACCGACAACGAAGAGAGGAGGCTTTATTTTTTAATATCCTCTTTAACTTCATGGGTATTTGAATCGATGCAAATATACGCTCGATAACGAAGAAATAAATTTCCTATTTAAATGTAAATTAAAGATAAAATAGAAAAATATTCTATTATTTTATTTATTGTTGAATATTATGTTGTGTTTATCACATTTTTAGAGGTTATGTTTTTATCTAAATGATAAGTCCATTTAGGTAGTGGAGATAAAATGCAGAGTATTTCAACTGGAAAATTGATTTAACACTAGCGAATTGAGGCTATTTATAGGTATGATCACGTCGTCATAGAATGAAGGTTGGTGCTAGCATCAGCCTTTTATTTTGAATAGAAACGGAAACGTTTGCGTTAATTTGGCAATACATTAGATTTGCTGAAAAATATCGCTTTTTTGATCAAATAGGAATTTACCATGTCTGCTGATAGCACACATCAACGCCCTTCTCATTTAGAACCTAAGAGTAAACTAGATAGCTATTTTGAAATTACAGCTCGCGGCAGTAATGTCAAACAGGAAATAATTGCGGGTTTAACCACATTTCTAGCCATGGTGTATTCCGTGATTGTGGTGCCTAGCATGTTGGGTGCAGCGGGTTTTAATCAAGGGGCGGTTTTTATCGCAACCTGTTTAGTGGCTGCATTTGGTTCATTACTTATGGGGTTATGGGCGCGTTTACCGATGGCCATTGGTTGTGCTATTTCACTTACCGCATTTACTGCATTTAGCTTAGTACTAGGGCAAGACGTGAGTGTGCCTGTTGCCTTAGGTGCCGTATTCTTAATGGGGGTTGTCTTTACATTAATAACGGTAACGGGTGTGCGTACTTGGATCATGAAAAATATGCCCAATGGTATTGCTCATGGTACTGGGATTGGTATTGGATTATTTTTACTTTTGATTGCAGCGAATGGCGTTGGGCTAGTGATCAAAAATCCAGCTGAAGGCTTACCCGTTGCTTTTGGTGATTTCACCGCGTTTCCAGTCTTCATGTCTATTTTAGGCTTGGCGGCTATTTTAGGATTAGAAAAGCGCCGTGTTCCTGGTGGTATTTTATTAGTGATTATTGCCATTTCTATCATTGGTCTTATCTTTGATCCGAAAGTGACGTACCACGGCTTCTTTGCAATGCCGACATTTGGTCATGATGGCGAATCCTTATTAGGTACAATGGACATTATGGGTGCCCTAAACCCAGTTATTTTGCCTACAGTATTAGCACTTGTGATGACGGCAATTTTTGATGCAACAGGTACGATTCGTGCAGTAGCAGGACAGGCGAATTTACTTAACCAACGTGGTCATATTATCAATGGTGGTAAGGCATTAACGTCTGATTCTGTTAGTAGCATTTTTGCAGGCCTGGTTGGTGGTTCTCCTGCTGCGGTATACATTGAATCTGCGGCAGGTACAGCTGCTGGTGGTAAAACAGGCTTAACAGCAACTACAGTAGGTGTACTGTTCATCTTCATGTTGTTTCTTGCACCATTAAGCTACTTAGTCCCTTCCTATGCGACAGCGCCTGCACTGATGTATGTTGGCCTATTAATGCTAAGTAATGTTAGCAAGTTAGATATGGAAGATTCTGTTGATGCATTATCTGGCTTACTGTGTGCTGTTTTCATTGTTCTAACAAGTAATATTGTTACTGGTATTATGCTTGGTTTTACTGCATTAGTTATCGGTCGATTAGTTTCTGGTGAAGTGAAAAAGCTCAATATAGGTACTGTCGTTATTGCGATTGCCTTAGTTGTTTTCTATGCTGGCGGCTGGGCTATCTAGCGACTAGTTCTATAGTAAAGTATTTTTTAAGCCCACTAAAAGTGGGCTTTTTTATACATATCAACATATAACACGTTGTTTTTATTTTCCATAATGGACTATTATCAAGGATTAATTATATGCGTTCACATTCACAGGCATATTTATGAAAAAAACGATATTAACATTGCTGTTGGCGTCATGTTTTAGCTCCGCTGCAAGTGCTTGTACTGGAATTACACTTGGCACAACAGGCAATGATCATATTCAAGCTCGTACCATCGAGTGGGGTCATAGCGATTTAAATAGTAAGTTAATTGTTTCTCCTCGTAATTATAGCTATACCTCGATAATGCCAGATCAAAAGCAAGGGTTAACTTGGAAAAGTAAATATGGCTTTGCTGGGATCTCTGTTAGTGATGATCGTTTTATTGCTGAAGGTATTAACGAAAAAGGCTTAACGGCGGGTTTATTCTATTTCCGTGGTTATGGCTCACTTGCGAAATATGATCCTAACAATACCGCAAATAACATCACGGATATGGATTTTGTACGTTGGATGTTAAGTCAATATTCAACGGTTGCAGAAGTTGAAGCTGCGTTAAGTAAGATCAAGATTGTCACTGTTTACTTTGATGCTGAAGGTAACCCATCACCAACGGCGCACTGGCGTGTGTCGGATAAGCAAGGTAACAGCATCGTGATTGAGATAATGGATCACGGTAAGATAAATATTTATAAGAACACGGCTAAAGTGCTAACTAACTCGCCAGATTACAAGTGGCAGGTAACGAATTTAAATAACTATATTAACCTTCACCCGGGTATCAGTGCGCCACAAAAGATCAATGGGGTAGAAGCCCAATCGTTTGGTGTCGGCTCTAACTTTGTGGGCTTACCTGGTGATATTTCTCCACCGTCACGTTTTGTTCGCGCTGCATTCTATGTAAATAGCGCACCTGTATTAAAGACATCGCAAGAAGCAGTATCACAAGCTTTCCATATATTAAATAACTTCGATATTCCAATTGGCAGTGAGTTTAACGATAAGTCACACATCCCTGATTTACCAAGTGCGACTCAGTGGACATCTGTTATTGATCAAGGCAATGGTGAACTGTTCTATAAAACGATGCATGACAGTACTATTCGTCGTGTAGAGTTATCTAAATTAGATTTCAATGCGAAGACAGAACACAAGCAACCACTTGATAATGGTAAGTTTACTACTCAAGATGTAGTGATTAAATAACCACAAACACCTAGTCGCTATTATGAGGGCAACAGCATGTTGCCCTTTTTATTGTCTTTTTTGTGTCAAAAATGAAGCTATAAACGATCATTTTTGCAATCTTGCATTTTATTCATACTTGATCGCTAATTATTCACTACTATTATTGCGTACCCCATACTATTTATGCGCGATTGTGTCATTATTTAGTATCTTTTTATAATTTATATTATTGTTTTTAATAAACTTATTATTCTTCTTTAAAGAAGGTGTTGGGTTGCGTATTTATAACTCCTAAGATAAAACCAGAAAAAGATTAAAAAAATTTGAATCTACCATTTATGCACAACTAACGTTGCATTTTTATTGTAATGACAATTAATCAAAACGAGGTAAATTAAAAAGACCAACTGAGGAACCGCAAAGTGTTTCGGTAGGGTTGTTTAAAATATTCATTTAAGGTGCAGTCATTATGAAAGTAGTAGTAGAAATTTTAGAAGCAGGTAAATACCGTGATGTTGCTTGGGAAGGTCAATTTGTATCAGTGAAAGGTGAGCTACGCGCTGTTACACCTTCATATGCAGCACAGTTGATCAAACAATCTAAAGCGTCGTTATACACAGATGCTAATGGTGAAATGGCGTTTACTTATAAATAACTTAAATATGTTAAATAGTATATTTAAGTTTTTTGGTTAATAAAAAGGTGACTTATTATTCAAGTCACCTTTTTTGTTTTTTACTTGCATAGATGAGTGAAAATTAACCACTATTTACAATGTAAATTTAAAAATTAACCGTCTCAAAATGTGGATTCGCGGTGAGTGCCTGCATAGAGGCGAGATGATCGAGAACTATTGTTGAAACGGTATTATTCATTTTCAATTTGATACATTCTTCTCGCTGCGCGTTATAACAAGTATCTTGGGCGATCCCTGAAATTTTCTCTCCATTTTTATACGTTAAACTCACATTAAGGTGGAGCATGCAGGCTATCTCAATATAGTCATGTTGATGACAACTGATCATTATTATTGCTCCTTAAATTACCGTTCACGACTATTTTAGATTATTCCCAGCGTTCAAAAAACTCAAAATATATGCCTTAATAATCCCAATATGGTTGATTTAGAAAGAGCACGTGATAGACGATGAGAAATATTGATTGTTATCACTGAAGTAAAATTAACTGAATCTTTTAGTGAGTATTACTGGGTTTATTTTAGCGTTAAGAAGTGTTGCTATAGCGCACTTTACAATGTGTGATTATGTATAAACGTGATTAAAAATAAAATTCTAAATTATATTTTTAATGTGTTTGATATTACAATCATCGGATTTTTATATTAATTATCACGATAAATCTTCTGCTTATAAATTGCTTTCTATAATAATAAATTATAAATAATAAAAAGTAGACATTCCTCTGAGTAAACATTACTTATTAATATTTTGTTAGTTAATGTCATTATACTCTAAATATATTAATCTTGATGATGTGCAACTAAGCTCACTTATTTTCCATTGCCAATTATATCGTAAGTGAATGATTTTAAAACGTTAATTTTCAATATCTTAGTTATTTACTCTTGGCTTTGTATTTTTAAATACAATAACCATAAATAGACTTTGCTAGCTTTCATTATTATGTTTTCAAATTTTGTGTACAGTGTGACAGCCAAAGATATTAGTTGAATGAATTTATTACAGCGTACATAAAAACAAGTTATGTGGCACGGTTTTAACCATGGAACGTTGCCGTTATTAAGTAATTATTTGTAAATGTACTGATAGCTAAGATGAGTTTTGAATATTAAAATTATTAGCGTCGCATTAAATAAAATTGTTTGGTGAGTATGCCGACTTATTTTAGCTCTGAAAGATAGATAATTCGTACTTAAAAGGAATTTATAATGGCGAAAATAAGTCAATTAGCATTACTGATTGCTGGTTTATCCGCGACAAGCAGTTATGCGATGAATCCACAGCCTGATCCCGAAAACCCTGGTGGCTACATCATTGAGCGGGCAGAAATAACAGCCGCAGAAGATGCAAAGACGTTAGATCCTATGTATGACGTTTGGGCTAAAGCACTCGAAACACGCCCAAATACAGAGGTTGAGGCGATCTACCCTGATGCTTCAAGCAACCCTGATAACGTAAAACGTGTTGAGCGAGTTTTTCCTGAAACAGAGTGGAATTTCTTGACACAAATGGCAGCGCCTGAATATACCTATACCCGTTTTCTACGCGCAATTGGTAAGTTTCCTGCATTCTGTGGCGACTATACCGACGGACGTAATGCTGATGAAATTTGTAAAACCTCTATCGTGACGGCATTTGCCCATTTCTCACAAGAAACGGGCGGCCATATCAGTATCGATAATTATTCGGATAACCCACTGGCATTAGAAGAATGGCAGCAAGCCCTCGTTCATGTACGCGAAATGGGCTGGTCTGAAGGTCAAGCGGGTTATACTACAGGTTGTGGGCAAGATGATTGGCAAAATAAACGTTGGCCATGTGCTGACGGTGAAGGTTATTTTGGCCGAGGCGCTAAACAGCTCTCTTACCATTTTAATTATGGCGCTTTCTCGGAAGTAATGTTTGATGGCGATGCAACGGTATTATTAAATGATCCGGGGCGTGTTGCTGATTCATGGCTGAACCTTGCCTCTGCGATTTGGTTTTTCTTAACCCCACAAGCCCCTAAGCCTGCGATGCTTCATGTAATTGATCGTACATGGAAACCATCACAACGTGAAATTGATGCCGGTATTACCTATGGCTTTGGTACCACTATTAATGTGATCAATGGCGGTATCGAATGTGGTGAGCAAAACAGAGAGAAAGGACAACCTGTTAACCGTATTCGTTACTGGGAAGGTTTAGCCGAGCATTATGAAATTGCTATTGCAGAAGATGAGAAAAACACCTGCTGGCAGCAAACACCCTATGGTAGTTTAAATCTTAATGGTGCCACTGACGTGCTTTACACCAACTGGGATGCGAACTGGAAATATTATTCTGATCGTCCAGGCGGTGTTTCTTTTGAATGTGAATTAGTCGGTTTTCAAACGGCGTATTCAGCTTTAGTTGAAGGTGATTACGAAAAATGTGTCGCGAATGCATATGGCTCTCACGCCAATTGGCCTGATGTGCGTGTAGTTGATAAATTACCTGATACAGATAAGCCTGTGGATCCTGTAGACCCGCCAGTCGATGGTGTGGATACATGGCAAAGCAATAAAGTTTACACTGGTGGCGATAAAGTCAGTTACCAAGGTGCTGTCTATAAAGCGAAGTGGTGGACACAAGGCGATAACCCTGCAAGTGGTGGTCCTTGGGCGCTAGAAAGTGGTACACCAGTGACTCCTGAGCCAGTTGATCCAATCGAACCTCCTGTTGATCCTGTTACGCCAGTCGAACCTGTTGATCCAGTTATTCCTGTCGATCCTGTGGTTCCTGTAGAGCCCGTTGATCCTCCTGCAACTGATACACCTGCATGGAATGTAGGAGCTGTGTATGTTGGTGGCGACAAAGTCAGTTATCAAGGAAGTGAATATAAAGCGAAGTGGTGGACGCAAGGGAATAAACCCGATGCTGGGAGCCCTTGGCAAAAGTTGTAATAAAAACTAACAATTAGAGAAAGCCCGAAAGATAAATATAAAATGTCTTTCGGGCTTTTGTTTTATAAATTAATACGTTCAATAGGAAATGTGATCGCTTTTTGTGTAATAATTTGATTATCATTCAGTGAGATTATCTCAATAAGCAGCTTGTTAATATCTGGCGTTAAAAATAGGCTGCCCTCATAATTTGCTTCAGTAATAGCTGTTGCCATGACTCTATCATCATGATTAACAATGTAATTACCGTCATCATCAGTGCTATAATTTCGATAAATATTGACATAGACATCTTCAAATATTGGATTAGTAATGTTTAAGGGGATCGTTGTGATATTGCCCGAAAAATTAATATTACTCGCCTCTAATTCTGGAAAGTTGTCTTCGTCTTGCTCAGTTAAATCGTCATCACTAATATTATCAATATCGTCACTTTCACCGTTATCTATATTATCGTCACCGCTATCTTTCACTGGAAAAAAGATAGGGGGTTGCACCTGAGCACTGGTATCACTTTCTGTTTCTATAGGCTGATTGGTTTGATCGGATGAACTTTCGCTTAAACAACCAGTAAAGATCCAAGTGATGAGTAGTAACAGTAATCGAGAGTTTTTCATCAGTATTACTCCACTGTCAGAGAATATACGTTTAAGGGATCAGGGTGCATAAACCATGTATCATGTTCACTGTCATTATTGTTGAGATAGTTTTTGATATCAGGGTAGGCAGATAAAATACTTTTCCCTTCTACCGGATTATTCCAATTAGCAGGTATTAAAATCGCAAATGGGATCCCTGATTTATTTTTATAACTGTCGCAGCTTTTTTGAATACCACAATTGATGCTGGCATCGCCTGAATCATCATTACCACTTTTGAATAAATTTGGATTAGCCTTGATTGTTGGAGAAAAGTCCTTCAAATGAATTTCTAGACTTCGAGAAGGCGGGGCTAGAAAACCATGATTATCATTGGGCGAAGCAAAAATAAATGGATTTAAATATGGAGATAAATCTTTAGGGTAGGTAACAGGTTCGTTGAATGTGATTTTCATTGAAGCTTTTACGGTTACATTTTTATCTAATTCACAATTAGGATCTACGCGTAAAAACCCGTTGTCACATTCAGAAGAAAAGTATTGCTTTAATGAGTCCGTGACAATCAAAACTGCGTCATCATCTGGGCTGTCAGTTGCTTCTACAATACTTGCTTGGTATGCATTATTTACGACAACATAGCTGTTTTCGGTATCAACACTCGAAGAGGTAACGCCGTCTAATTTAATAGCAAAACCATTATTATATTCCCCACCGTAAGCCTGTAATTCAATATCAATGTTCAGTTGTGAAAGCTTGCCAGTAGTGGCTTGTTGTACATGTCCAACACGGTATCTCAGGACGACATCATTAAAATCAAAATCATCTTCATTAGGCCAGCGGTCTTCAAACGCGAGAGTTGCATAACTTCCTTGAGAAGGAAACCAAGAATAACTTTCTTGCTTGTCATAGCTGGTAATTGAAATAGGGTAGTCTTCGACTTCTCCTCGTTCACCACGCCCTAGATGTGAAATATTTGGATCTTCATTTAGCCTAAAGCGAACCCATGTTTGATCTGTTAAGCTTGCATCACTTGGAACGTCGATAGCAAGGTGGTGGGTGCCACCGAGCAGTGAGACATTTTGGAGCACATTCTCGTTAGGATCACTAAAGTTACCATTGTTATTCCAGTCAACCCACGCAGATAGATATCCCGTTAAAAAGCCGCCGACTTTTGCCGTGAAAAAAGAGGTTGAGCCTTGATTTAAACTCATAGTTGCGAAAGTTATCCCTTGTTCATCATCACTGTCATTATTATCATCAAACGCAGGATAAAGTTGTGCGAGCAGATCTTCATCAGGTTTACTTCCTAAGTAAAGATGAGAAGACACTTGATGATGCGCACCATTGACAGAAACTGAAGTACCATAAGAATTTGGTGCATCACCAAAATCATAACCTTTTATAGCGAGTGTCATATCACGACAACGAGCTATATCAATCGTACTACTAACATTCGTTAGGGAAGGTAAGGAAATATAACGGAAACTTTCTTGTTCATTGAGGGGAGTGATATCATCAAAAAGGTATAACTCTCCTGTTTTAGAATCAATAATGTATAACATTCCATTAGCATCGAAAAACTGACCACTAAAATTACGTAATCCTTGAAGCCCTGTTGATTGTGATAGTTCCACTTTGTTATCTTCTAACGATTGCGAAAGGTCAAATCGGTGAATATTTCTACTGTTATCAATTGCATAAACAACCCCCTCAGGATGAATAGCTAGATCTGCCAGTGTATAAAAAGCTTGTTCCTTTTTTAATACTTGGGTTGCTTGCTTCGTTGATAAATTAATGCGCCATATACCTTCCTGCTTGGCATAGAGGTACAAGTTATCGTTATGAACATCGCCTGCGGTGTAATCATGTTCGGGTAAATCAACTATATCTAACTCATCGGCGTTGAAACCATTATCAATGCGCACTACTTTTTTATTTATTACTCCATATAAATAACCATCGAGAGTATTGAAACCCACTGCATCATAACTATTAGGTATTAAGCCTGAGTTATTTGTCTGTCGATCAATGTTAATGAATGAGATATTCGCAGTATCATGAAAGAAATAGCCTGTTTGGTTACATGAAAATGAGTTTGCCAAGCTATTACTCATGAAGGAGGTAAACAAAAAAAATGAAAAAAATATGTACAGATAGCGTTTCATTGTCACTCCACTTCCAGTTAGCGTTTGAAACATCCTTAGTTAAGAATCAACTTTAATGCCAGTTAAACGTACACACATAACAATAGGTTATGGCGCTTTACACTTTTGTTATTCTCATTTTTGCAAAACGCTATGAATTTTAAGACAGTGTTTATTTGTAATATGAGTCTTTTAAAAAACTGAAAAGCAGTAAATCGCAGGGGAGTGATGTTTTTTTGAATGACTACCTCATATTTGATTGATAATTGACTAATTGATTTTTTTTTCAAAATATTCCCTTTACAGCAGCAAGTTAGCTCGATATTATTCATCGCACTTACGGAGAGATGGCTGAGTGGTTGAAAGCACCGGTCTTGAAAACCGGCATACGTTTATAGCGTATCTAGGGTTCAAATCCCTATCTCTCCGCCATATTTAATTGTTAAGCTTTGGCTTGATGATAAAACGAAATTTTAGTGCCGACTTAGCTCAGTAGGTAGAGCAACTGACTTGTAATCAGTAGGTCACCAGTTCGACTCCGGTAGTCGGCACCATTAAATTTCGGTGGGGTTCCCGAGTGGCCAAAGGGAGCAGATTGTAAATCTGCCGGCACTGCCTTCGAAGGTTCGAATCCTTCCCCCACCACCATAATTTGCAGAGATGCTTAGCAGGCATCGTATAATGGCTATTACCTCAGCCTTCCAAGCTGATGATGCGGGTTCGATTCCCGCTGCCTGCTCCAAACAATTCCTCCTTAGTTCAGTCGGTAGAACGGCGGACTGTTAATCCGTATGTCGCTGGTTCAAGTCCAGCAGGAGGAGCCAAATAAAAAAGCCCGCAAGCAATTGCGGGCTTTTTTACGTCTGTAAAAAATCACTTAAAAAATGCTCGGTGACCAAACGGTGACCACCATTTTTTGTAGGCTGGGGCTGTTGCAAATAATTTAACGGGTATATTGAGCCTACAATTAACTTTAAATTACGCGTAAATCGCATCAACATTAAAGAGACGATTCATAAAGGCGGATCTATCCTGTACTTTTGTTTTAGGTTAATCATGACGTAGCCAAAAATCAAATTGCCACTTATTTTACATTCGTTTGCTGTGCTAAGTGTCGCTAAGGTGTGTGCCGTTTCCATGTGCTTTTTGTTTTCTCCTTATTGTTCTCATCGCTTTTTCACGGGTTGTAACGTTGCACAGCAGAACCTCTAAAACAAGGGTGAAATACACGCTACGCGCCCTTGCTTTAAAGAACCTGCAGTGCCTCGAAAAAGTTAGGCGAAAACGGCGATGAGAAACCCCATAAGGAGAAAAGCGATGGCACATTCCAACTCACACTCACCAAGCTCTACTAAGGCACATCAACCGAGCAGCGTATCACCGCTGCACCACTCAGGCTCTACAACGATGAGCGACAGAGCCTGCGATTACTTCATTGATAAGCGTCTTTATCAACTCTACACCCGACTACGCGAATGCAATCCAAGCGTGTTGGATATGGTGAATGCGCTTAACTTTGTGTTGCGACAATACCCAGCATTAGGACCGGTAATTGGTACTTGTCACGATCTGGAATGTTTTATTGAAGCGGTAGAAAGTTACGAGCAGGAGGGGGCACTATGAGTCAGCCGTATTATATGGCAATAGCCAAAACTATTTTAAGCCAGCTAGGCGGTAACCGTTTTATTACCATGACCGGCGCAAAACATTTTGTCGGCCTTACCGAACCAGGACTGCAATTCGATTTACCTACTGATACGGGGGCAATCAATAAAGTGACACGGTTACGGGTAATTTTAGATCCGTGTGATACCTATACGGTGATCAGCTTTCGTAAAAAGCGTGGCCAACTGGAGTACATCGAAGTCACACGTCAATCGGGGATTTATTGCGATATGTTAGAAGATACTTTCACTGAAATGACAGGGTTGTATACGTCGTTTTAGGTGTAATTGTGGTGATAAAAAGCCCTGCGTTGTAGGGCTTATTTAACAGTATGGGTATTTATGCGTACTGAATCGGAAGTTACTGTAGTGCTAATATTCTTTGTTTCTATTCAACTTTAAATAACGGTAAGCCTTGAGACTTTCGCCATTCTTTTATGATTTTCGTAATACCTTCAGGAGAACAATTAGCTTCATTATCAGGGTAATATATTAAATCTGTTCCATCTGGGTGCTCAGTTAATAATTCAAACTTCTCCAGCAAAGTATCTAACTTATCATCGTTCAAAGCAGTATTCTCTTTAAAAATCAGATCCATAAGTTCAACAAACTCACTTTCTGTATAATCTTGTATTTTAGATTTCATTCTTATGTATCCTAATATGATTTTTTGCGGTGACTATTCTTAAGTTATCAACATTATAAACTTCACCTCCATATTGTATTTCTTCAATGTGGTGGATTTCAAAAGAATTTCGCTTTCCAACTTTATCAATACTTCTTGTTTTAGGTGACTTACCTAATAATATTCGATTCTGGTTTTGTTTATTAAATTGACTCATTAGAAATTCATCTTTAGAGACCTCAACCCAAAATGCTTTTCTAAACACATCAAAACTTGAAAACTCTCTGCCTCTTAATTTATCGGCTATCTGGGACGGTATTGGTGCTCCTAATCCTTGTCCTGCTTTTTCTAACCAGATCCCTGTTATATCTTCACCTTTCCCAGTAACAACTCCTGGCTCATTACGAGCGGTTGTCTTAAAGACCAGATACAGAGGCTCAATCCCTGAACCTTCAGGGAACACAAGAATTCTATCTTGCCAATCACTCTCTGCAGGCATAGGTAATACAGTCGATGAGTCATTAACCGCATCACTGAGTGGATTAACCCAAATATCATCGAATGACACACCATCATCTTGAGACGGCGTTGTATGGGGCACTTGATTTCCAGTCTCGTCTGGTGACCAATATATCGTTGGGCCACCTTCTTCTAGTGCGACTGAATATTGACCTTGTGCGTTCTGACCCACATACCGAACAGGTACTTTGTCGTCACCATCGCCAACATGAAAAGCTCTGACTGTAGGGTAAACATCATCACCTTCGGGTTCTATTATCTGCACACGAATACGGCTTTTGACTTCTTGCATTTGCCTTAATTCTTCTTCTGTATGCTGCGTATCATCAGGAAACTGCAAGGCTTTAAACAGCATTAAAGAGAAATTAATAACAGGTGAGGCTTCAACAACAAAGCGTAAGTTATCGAGTGATTTATCCTTAAACTTTCCCGCAACCTGAGTCAGTGCGCGTGCCGCTTTATCATTATTTGATTGGTTTTGTGTTCCTGCGGCCATCGTCGCACTACTAGAAACGACTGGAGGCGGTATAGCAAGAGGCATTGCCTCTGCTGAACTTATAAATAGTCCCCAAGGATTAAAACTATTTTTAATCGATTCTTTTTTTTGGCACGCATCGGTATTGCCAAAAGGTTGTGAGCACGATTTAGCGAAAACTTTATCAAACTTTGCCTTATTGAAGTTATCGTCAACCTTAGGAAGTTCATAATGACTTGGTGGTGTAGGAACTACAGATTCGGGCTTATAAGTTGGCATTGTAGTGGTCAACAAATACTAGCCACGGTTTTAGAGGTTAACCAATATAATCGTTCTGATTCATTCGGTGTTAATCCGCCATTATATTGATGTGGTCGTAATTGGCTGTAATAACCAATAATATATC